>NZ_PEFF01000001.1:4070472-4391958 GCF_002754375.1 Variovorax sp. 54 | reverse complement strand
CCGCCACCAAGGGCAGCGCGCCGCTGCGCGACGTGCCGCAGGCCGTGAACGTGCTGCCCGAGCAACTGCTGCGCGACCAGGGCGCCGTGTCGATGCAGGACGCCCTGCGCAACGTGCCGGGCGTGAGCTTCAACCACGGCGACGGCCAGCGCGACCAGGTCGTGATCCGCGGCTTCAGCGGCATCTCCGACTGGTTCGTCGACGGCGTGCGCGATGACGCGCTGTACTTCCGCGACCTCTCGGACACCGAGCGCATCGAGGTGCTCAAGGGCCCGGCCGCCGTGCTCTACGGCCGCGGCTCCTCGGGCGGCCTGATCAACCGCGTGACCAAGAAGCCCGTGTTCGAGCGCCGCTTCGGCGAGGTCTCGCTGGGCCTGGGCAGCCACCACTACACGCGCAGCACGATCGACCTGAACACGCCCATTGGCGAGAACATGGCCTTCCGACTGAACGTGGCGGGCGAGAAGTCGGACAGCTACCGCGACCAGCAGTTCACCGACCGCTACAACATCGCGCCCTCGCTGGCGATCAAGTTCAGCCCGCAGACCGACCTGCTGCTGCAGTACACCAACCTGCGCGACCAGCGCCTCACCGACTTCGGCATTCCGGCGCTCAACGGCCGCCCGGTCGACGTGCCCATCGGCGCCTACTACGGCTCCGCGCACGGCAAGCGCGACGACACCGTGACCAGCAAGGTGCAGACGTTCACCGCCACGCTGAACCACCGCTTCAGCGACGCGTTGAGCCTGCGCAACACCACGCGCTACTCGAGCTACCACCTGGACCGCAACAACACGCTGCCCAGCGGCACCACCGACCCGGTGCGCCTCACGGTGGGCCGCACGCGCGGCATCGTCGACCGCGACGAGAGCGGCTGGTTCAACCAGACCGACCTGACCTGGCGCAACGACATCGGCGGCTTCAAGCAGGAGTGGCTGGTCGGCGCCGAGTTCGGCGTGCAGCGCAAGCGCCTGTTCAGCGTGTCGTCGGCCACGGGCTTCGAGCGCGTGAGCCTGTTCAACCCGGTGGTCGACCCGCAGCCGATTCCGCTCGCCACGTACCTGGCCGACGGCGCGATCCCGAGCAACAGCGAGTTCAAGACCGCGGCCGTGTATTTCCAGGACCAGATCACGCTGGCGCCGCAGTGGAAGGCGCTGCTCGGCGGACGCTACGACGTGTTCAAGCAGGACACCAGCTTCGAGCGCAAGCTCGCGCCGCTGGCGCGCACCGACCGCAAGTTCAGCCCGCGCGCCGGCGTGGTGTGGCAGCCGGATGCGGTGCAGTCGTACTACGTGTCGTACAGCCGCTCGTTCCAGCCCTCGGGCGAGAACTTCGCGCTGTCCGCCGGCAACATCGACAACGCGCCCGAGATCACCGTCAACAAGGAAATCGGCGCCAAGTTCGACCTGCTCGACGGCGGCCTGAACCTCACGACCGCGCTGTTCAACCTGGAGCGCTCGGGCATCAAGAACACCGACCCGAACAACCCACGCCGCCAGATCAACGTCGGCACGCAGCGCACCAACGGCCTGGAGCTTGCGCTCAACGGCCGTCTGCCGGGCCGCTGGGACGTGAGCGCGGGCTATGCGTACCTCGACGCGAAGATGACGAAGTCGCTCGCCACCGTGAGCTCGCTGCAGCTGCCCGTGGGCGCCGCGATCCCGGTGCAGGGCAAGACCGCCGCGCTCACGCCGCGCCACTCGGCCTTCGTGTGGGCCATGAAGGACCTCGGCCACGGCTTCAGCGCCGGCGGCGGCCTGAACTACGTCAGCGCGCGCTATGCCTCGCTCAGCAACCTCGTCACGCTGCCCTCGTACCTGACCGCCGACCTCGCGGCCAACTACAAGACCGAGCGCTACGAGATCGCGCTGAACCTGAAGAACATCGCGAACCGCAAGTACTACGTCTCGGCCCACGGCAGCGTGGACAACCTGATCCTGCCGGGACCGGGGCGCGAGGTGCAGCTGACGCTGCGCGCGAAGTTCTGAGCGTGCCGGGCGGCTGCGTGTTCAACACGCGGCCGCCTCTTGGTTCTTACTTGCCGGCCTTGCCCACCAGCACCGCGCCCTTCATTCCGGCGTCGTAGTGGCCCGGCTGCAGGCAGCCGAAGTCGACCTTGCCGGCCTGCGTGAACTGCCAGACGATCTCGCCGGTCTTGCCCGCGGCCAGCGTGACCATGTTCGGATCGGCGTGCTCCATCTCGGGGTTCTTCTTCATGGCGTCGTAGTGCGCCTTGAGCGCCTTCTCGGTCCCGAGCACGAGCTCGTGCTTCAGGACCCCGGAGTTCTTGACGACGAAGCGCACCGTCTCCCCCTGCCTGACCTTGATGTCCGCCGGCGTGAAGCGCATCGCGTCCGTCATGTCGACCTGGACCGTGCGCGTCACCTTGGCGGCCACGCCGGGCTTGCCGATGGCGGCCTCGGCATCGTCATGGCCGTGGTCGCCGGCATGGGTGCCCGAGGCGGAAGCGCCGACGGCGGCCAATGCGGCCAAGGCAGCGAAAACGGTGTTGCGGAAGGTAAGAGCCATGGTGTCCTTGGAGATTGAAAGGGTGGATCGGGCGGCCTGCGCGCACATCCGTCCGGTGCTGCGAGCTGGCGTGCCGCGACTCTAGGAAGCCCGCCCCGTCAATCGCCGATCACGTGGATTACAAGGAAGCAATCCGCGCGCGGCCTCTGCATGGGTCTGAGTGGTCTTATTTCACCCGGACAAAAGAACCCCAAACGTTCCGACCGGTGGCACCCGGCAGCCCAGGGTTTCCCCGTAAAAGCACAGCCGTGCGAGACGAGGGCAAGGGCCACGCTCTTGAAAGGTCATCGAATGCCCTTATGATTAGCACTCGCTGCTGACGAGTGCTAACAGCCCTCCCATCCAGTCGACAGGTCGCCGGTTTCTCCGGCGTCCGACCACAAACAAACCCGTTTCTTACCCTTCCAGGAGATGCAATGAAACTTCGTCCTTTGGCCGATCGCGTGATCGTCAAGCGTGTTGACAGCGAAACCAAGACCGCCTCCGGCATCGTCATCCCCGACGCAGCCGCCGAAAAGCCCGATCAGGGTGAAGTCCTGGCCGTGGGCCCGGGCAAGCGCAACGACAAGGGCGAACTGGCCGCACTGACCGTAAAGGTCGGCGACCGCGTCCTGTTCGGCAAGTACAGCGGCCAGACCGTCAAGGTCGATGGCGACGAACTGCTCGTGATGAAGGAAGACGACCTGTTCGCAGTCGTCGAGAAGTAATTCTTCTCCTCCTTTCGATCTCATCCAAATTCAATCCATTCGGAGTTAATTCATCATGGCAGCAAAAGACGTAGTCTTCGGCGGAGAAGCCCGCGCACGCATGGTCGAGGGTGTCAACATCCTGGCCAACGCAGTCAAAGTGACCCTGGGCCCCAAGGGCCGCAACGTGGTGCTCGAGCGTTCGTTCGGCGCCCCCACCGTGACCAAGGACGGTGTGTCCGTGGCCAAGGAAATCGAACTCAAGGACAAGCTGCAGAACATGGGCGCCCAGCTCGTGAAGGAAGTGGCTTCCAAGACTTCGGACAACGCCGGTGACGGCACCACCACCGCCACGGTCCTGGCCCAAGCCATCGTTCGCGAAGGTTTCAAGCTGGTGGCTGCCGGCATGAACCCGATGGACCTGAAGCGCGGCATCGACAAGGCTGTCACGGCCCTGGTCGCCGAGCTGAAGAAGGCTTCGAAGCCCACCACCACGTCGAAGGAAATCGCGCAAGTCGGCTCCATCTCGGCCAACAGCGACGAAACCATCGGCAAGCTCATCGCTGACGCGATGGACAAGGTCGGCAAGGAAGGCGTGATCACCGTGGAAGACGGCAAGTCGCTGGACAGCGAACTCGACGTCGTCGAAGGCATGCAGTTCGACCGCGGCTACCTGTCGCCCTACTTCATCAACAACCCCGAGAAGCAATCGGCGCTGTTGGACAACCCCTTCGTGCTGCTGTTCGACAAGAAGATCAGCAACATCCGTGACCTGCTGCCGGTGCTGGAGCAAGTCGCCAAGGCTGGCCGTCCGCTGCTGATCATTGCCGAAGAAGTCGAAGGCGAAGCCCTGGCTACCTTGGTCGTGAACACGATCCGCGGCATCCTGAAGGTTGTGGCTGTGAAGGCTCCTGGCTTCGGCGACCGCCGCAAGGCCATGCTGGAAGACATCGCCATCCTGACGGGCGGCAAGGTCATCGCTGAAGAAGTGGGCCTGACGCTCGAAAAGGTGACGCTGGCCGACCTGGGTCAAGCCAAGCGCATCGAAGTGGGCAAGGAAAACACGATCATCATCGACGGCGCTGGCGCTGCCGGTGACATCGAAGCCCGCGTGAAGCAAGTGCGCGTTCAGATCGAAGAAGCGACCAGCGACTACGACCGTGAAAAGCTGCAAGAGCGCGTGGCCAAGCTGGCCGGCGGCGTGGCAGTGATCAAGGTTGGCGCTGCCACCGAAGTCGAAATGAAGGAAAAGAAGGCTCGCGTCGAAGACGCCCTGCACGCCACCCGCGCTGCAGTGGAAGAAGGCGTTGTGGCTGGCGGCGGCGTGGCTCTGCTGCGTGCCAAGCAAGCTGTGGGCGACTCGGTCAAGGGCGACAACGCCGATCAAGAAGCCGGCATCAAGCTGGTGCTGAAGGCCATCGAAGCCCCCCTGCGCGAAATCGTGAACAACGCCGGCGGCGAAGCCTCGGTGGTGGTGAACGCTGTGTTGGCCGGCAAGGGCAACTACGGCTTCAACGCTGCGAACGACACGTACGGCGACATGCTCGAACTGGGCATCCTGGACCCGACGAAGGTCACCCGCACCGCACTGCAGAACGCCGCTTCGGTGTCCTCGCTGCTGCTGACGACCGAAGCCATGATCGCTGACGCACCGAAGGACGAGTCGGGCGCCGGCGGCGGCATGCCTGACATGGGCGGAATGGGCGGCATGGGCGGCATGGGTATGTAATACCCGGCTGAGCTCTGCTCACCAAACGAAAGGGCCGCGCAAGCGGCCCTTTTTCATTGCGCGCGACGTTTATCGAAACTGGTCGCGCAGCGCCATGTACAGCACCTGAAAACGCGCATGCCGCGTCTTGTGTTCACCCGCCCCGTCGGATGAAGGCGTCAGCGTCTGCTTCACCGGCGGCAGCGTGCACACGTCGGCCACCGCGCCCCCATCGGCCAGCCACGCCAACCGCGCCGCACCGAGCGCACCACCGGTCTCGCTGCCTGCGTAGAGCGTGAGCTCCACCTGGAAGATGTCGGCCAGCAGCTGGCCCCACCAGACACTGCGCGCACCACCGCCCACGAGCGCGACTTCGCGCAGCGGCATGTCGGCCGGCAGGCGCAAGGTGTCGAAGCCATCGCGCAGGCCGAAGCTCACGCCCTCGACCACGGCATAGGCGATCTCTGCAGGACCGTGCGCATGCGTCAGCCCGAAGAGCACGCCTTGGGCGTTCGGGTTGTTGTGCGGCGAGCGTTCGCCCGACAGGTACGGCAGGAACAGCGGGCATCGCGCCCGGTCCGCCAGCGCGATCGACGCCGCCGCTTCGAGCAATGCCGCCTCGTCCGCGAACTTGAAGGTCTTGGTCGCCCAGCTCACCGCGCTCGCGGCCGAGAGCATCACCGACATCTGGTGCCAGCGCTGGGGCAGCGCGTGGCAGAAGGCGTGCATCGCCTGCGCGGGGTTCGGCAGGAAGCGGTCGGTCGAGACGAATACCACGCCCGAAGTGCCGAGCGAGACAAAGCCCTGCCCCGGCTCCACGAGCCCCATGCCGACCGCGCTGGCCGCGTTGTCGCCCGCACCGCCAGCGATCTTCACGCCATCGCGCAATCCCCAGCGCGCCGCCAGCTCCGACTTGAGCAGCGCGGAGATTTCGCTGCCTTCCACGAGCCGCGGCATGTGATCGCGCGTGAGCCCCGTGGCGGCAAGCAGTTCGTCGGACCAGTCGCGCGCGCCCACGTCGAGCCAGAGCGTGCCGGCCGCATCGGACATCTCGCTGACCGCCTCGCCGCTGAGCATGAAGCGCAGCCAGTCTTTGGGCAGCAGCACGCGCGCGACGCGGGCGAAGACCTCGGGCTCGTGCTCGCGCACCCACAGCAGCTTGGGCGCGGTGAAGCCGGGCATCGCGAGGTTGCCCGCGATCTCGCCCAGGCGCGGCACGGCGCGCGTGAGCGCCTCGCACTGCGCGCCGCTGCGGCCGTCGTTCCAGAGGATGGCCGGGCGCAGCACCTCGCCTGCCGCATCGAGCAGCGTGGCGCCGTGCATCTGGCCCGACAGGCCGATGGCGCGCACCTGCGACAGCGCCTCGGCATGCGCCGCGCGCAGTTCGGTCATGACCGTGTCGAGCGCCTGCCACCACTGGGCGGGCGCCTGTTCCGACCACAGCGGTTGCGGCCGGTCGACCGTGAGCGGCGCGCGTGCCACGCCGACGATGCGGTGATCGTCCGCGAGCAGCAACGCCTTGAGCTCGGACGTGCCGAGGTCGAGTCCCAGATACAAGATCGTCTCCCTGATGGCGCCTTTGGAGCAGGCGCGTTCGCCTTGAAAGAAATCAGCCGAAGCGCGTGTCGGCCTGGCGCCTGAACTCGCTGGGCGTCATGCCCTTGATCTCGAGAAAGCGCCGGTTGAAGTTCGCCACGTTGTTGAAGCCCACCTGGTAGCAGATGTCGGTCACGTAATGGTCGGTCTGCATCAACAGGTGACAGGCACTGTTGATGCGCACGCGGTTCACGAAGTCGGTAAAACTGTTGCCGGTCGAACGGCGGAAAAAGCGGCTGAAGCGGCTCTCGCTCATGCCCAGCTCGACGGCCATGTCCGACATCGAGATCGAGTCGGCCATGTTGTTGGTGATGCGATTGACGATGTCGTTGATCTGGTCGACCTGCGCATCGCCGTCGCTGCCCTGCACGCCCTGCATCTGCACGCTCGACAGCAGCCGGTAGTCGGTGCATTGCGCCAGGTCGGCCATGAACTCGCAGAACAGGCCCAGGCGCCGCACGCCGCGCGCCGCCTTGATGCGGTCCCAGTACGCCAGCGCCTGCGCCGACATGCCGAAGAACTCGATGCCGTGGCGCGCGCGGTCGAGCAGCGGCATCACGTCGCGCAGCTCGGGAATCTCGGCGGCTGCGCGCTCGATGGGTTCGTGGCGGAACTGGATCACGCGGTCGCGCCCGGCGGCACCTTCTTCGGGCACGTCGAGCGAAATCCAGTTGTGCGGCAGGCGCGGCCCGCACAGCACGAGGTGCCCGGGCTGGAACGGCCCGATCCAGTCGCCGATGAAGGCCTTGCCCGAGGTCTCGGTGATCAGGTGCAGCTCGTAGTCTTCATGGAAGTGCCAACGCACCAGCGGGCTCGGAAAGCCGTGCGCGAGGCAGCGCACCAGGCCGGTTTCTTCCGGGGCCTCGTAGCCCAGCGACGGGGAGCGCGCGAAATCGCGCTCCAGCTCGGGCTGGCGTTGGCGAGGGATCGCGCGTTTGCGGGTGGTCGTTGTCATGGCAGCACGGATCGATCAGGGCCGGGAAGCGACGGCCGCATTGTCTTCCTGCGAAAGCGCCGTGTGAACGGCTTCCAGCGTCGGTGGATCGGCGCCCTCGCGGGTGCAATTCAGGGCCGCGGCGGTGGCGGCGAAACGCATCACGGCGCGCCAGGCGTCGTCGCCCAGTTCGGCCAGTTGCGCCGGATGCGCCACGCCATGCGCCAGCAGCGCCACCGACAGCCCGGCGGTGAAGGTGTCGCCCGCGCCGATGGTGTCGACCACCTCGACGCGCGGCGCGGCCACGGTGAGCGGGGCACTGCCGGTGCGCCACAGCGTGGCGCCGGCACCGCCGCGCGTGACGACCACGGCGCGCGCGCCGGCCGTGAGGCACTCGGCCGCGAGCGCATCGACGGGCCGCCCGGGGGCGAGCAACTGGGCGTCTTCGTCACTGAGCTTGACGAGGTCGGCCATGGCGAACCACTCGGTGACACGGGCGCGGTAGGCGGCCATGTTCGGGATCAGGCTGGGCCGCACGTTGGGATCGAACACGATCACACAGCGCCCCGTGTGGGCCGCCACGAGGTCGGTGATGCGCGACGACGCCGGCTCCTGCAGCAGCGAGATCGAGCCGAAGTGCAAGAAGCGGCATTCCGCCGGCAGCTGCGGCAGCGGCTCGGGCGCCCAGGTCGCGTCGGCACTGCCGCGTGTGTAGAAGGCGTAGCGGTTGGTCTGCAGCGTGCGCTCGACAAAGGCCAGCGTCGACGGCGCATCGCTGCGCAGGATGAGGCGGGTGTCGACGCCGTTGCGTTCGAGAAAGGCCATGAGCCGTTCGCCAAACAGGTCGGTCGAGAGCTGCGTGAGAAAGCCGGTCGGCTGCCCAAGCCGCGCGCAGGCCACGGCCGTGTTGAGCGGCGAGCCGCCCTCATGGCCCAGGAACGCCAGCGAACCCCCTTCGCCGGCGGTGAAATCGATCAGGGCCTCGCCCGTGAGTGCAATGCGCATGGTGTGTTTATTTTGTGCTTCTGTCAGGGCAAGGCCCGGGCATCGGCCAGGAAACCCGCTTCGGCAGCCAGGGTGGCGGGATGGTCGAGCAGCTCGGCAAAGAGGCGCGGCGGAATGGTGATGGCGCCCACGCCCAGCGCCAGCAGCGACAGGTACGCCGCACGCGATCGGATGCTCGCCACCAGCAGCCGCGTGCCCGACGCGGGGCGCCGCGCGACCAGCGACTGCATCTGCGCGATGAGCCCGAGCCCGTCGATGCCGGCGTCTTCGAGCCGGCCGAGGTACGGCGCCGCATAGGCCGCGCCCAGTTGCGCGGCGAAGTGCGCCTGCTCGGGCGCGTACACGGCGGTCCAGGTGACGGGCACGCCCTGCGCGATGAGCTGCGCGCCCGCATCCAGGCCCTGGCGCGTGGCGGGAATTTTGATGACGAGCTGGCCGCGGTCGAACTGCGGCAGCAGTGCCTGCGCGTCTTCGAGCATGCCGTCGACTTCGCTCGAATAGACCTGCGCCTGCACCTGGCGCGCGCCCAGGTCGATGCAGCGCTTGAGCAGCCCCGGCACGGCCGCGCGGCCCACGCCGGCACGCTGCAGCAGCGTCGGGTTGGTCGTCACGCCATGCACCACCGGGTGCGGCAGGCAGGCCTGCAGTTCGGCCAGGTCGGCGCTGTCGAGGTACAGATGGAAATCGTCGTTCATGCGAAAGAGGAAGTTCAGCTCATGACATTGCCGCCATCGACATTGAGGGTCTGCGCCGTGATGTAGCGCGCCTCGTCGCTGGCGAGAAACACCGCCGCCCCTGCAATGTCGCCCGGCACGCCCATGCGCCCGAGCGGCACGTCGAGGCCGACACGCCGCTTCTTCTCGCCCGGCGCGAGCCCTTCGGCTTTGGCAAACAGGCTGTCGACATGGTCCCACATCGGCGTGTCGACCACACCGGGGGCGATGCCGTTGACGCGGATGCCGTGCGGCGCCATGGCCAGCGCGGCGCTCTGCGTGTAGCTGATGACGGCCGCCTTGGTCGCGCAGTAGTGCGACACCAGCGCCTCGCCGCGGCGCCCGGCCTGCGAGGCCATGTTGATGACCGACGCGCCCGGCGTGCCGGCCTCGACCATGTGGCGCAGCACGGCCTGCATCACGAAGAACATGCCCTTCACGTTGACGGCGAACAGTCGATCGAACGAGGCTTCGTCGCTATCGAGCAGCGGCGCGAGGTCGAACACGGCGGCGTTGTTGAACAGCGTGTGAATGGGGCCGAAGGCGACCTGTGCCGCGGCCAGCATGTGCGCGATGGCCTGTGTGTCGGTCACGTCGGCCGCGATGTAAGCGAGGCTGTCGGGGTGGCGCTTCTGCAGAGCCCGCACTGCATCGGGCGCGGCAGTCGCGCGGTCGATCACGCTGCAGCGCGCGCCCTCGGCGATGCAGGCCTCGGCCACGGCCAGACCGATGCCGCCGGCGGCGCCGGTCAGCAGCACATGGCGGTCCTGCAGCCGGCCGCTCATGGCGCGGCCTTCTCCGCGATGAAGCGCGCCACGCGCTCGCCGGCACGGCGCACCGCGTCGACCAGCCGCGCATCGCCCGCGAGGCTGCCCCACAGCCCGGCATCGGCGCACAACGCCGCCACCGGGTCGGCCGCGTCACAGAGGGCGTGCGCCACGGCGTCGTCCATGCTCTGGTCCTGGTAGGCGTAGGGCAGCTCGCCCCGATGCCAGCGCTGCAGGAACGCGAGGAACAGCGCAGGCAGCATCGCCACGCTGTCGATGCCCTGCCCCGCCGCGAGGCGCTCGCGCACGGTCGGTGCGATGAAGCCCGGGATCTTCGAAAAGCCGTCGGCCGCCACGCGCTGGTTGGTGTCGCGGATCGCGGGGTTGCCGAAGCGGTCGAGCACCACGTCGCGGTAGGCCGCGAGGTCGATCGGGCTCGGGCTCAGGCACGGGATGACGTCGTCGGTCACGTAGTCGAAAGCCATCCGGCGAATGGCCGCGTCGTGCGTGCCTTCGTGGATGAACCCCAGCCCCGCCAGCGTGCCCGCCCAGGCGATGCAGCTGTGCGTGGCGTTGAGGATGCGGATCTTGGCCTCCTCATACGGCTGCACCGAGTCGACCAGCTCGGCACCCACGCGGTCCCAGTCGGGCCGGCCGGCGACGAAATCGTCTTCGATCACCCACTGGATGAAGCTCTCGCCCGTGACCGCGGCGCCATCGTCGCGGCCCGTGGCGGCCTGCACGCGCGCGCGCAACTCGGGCGGGGGCCGCGGCGTGATGCGGTCGACCATCGCGTTCGGGCAGCGGGTGTTGGCATCCACCCAGGCCTGCAGCGGCGCGTCGCCGACCAGCGCGATGAATTCGAGCAAGCCCGCGCGGAAGCGGTCGCCGTTGTGGCGCAGGTTGTCGCAGTTCAGCAGTGTCACGGGGCCCGCCTGCGCGGCACGCCGTGCCCGCAGGATCGCGCAGACCGCACCGTAGATCGTCTCGCCGGCCTCGCCACGCCGCGCGCGTTCGATGTCGGCCGCGAGGTCGGCGAACGACAGGTCCAGCCGGCCCTTGGTGTCGAGGTAGTAGCCCGCCTCGGTCACGGTGAAGGAGACGATGCGCGTGGACGGCGCGGCGCCGCGCGCAATCACTGCGGCCAGCGACGGTTCGTACGGCAGCACTTCGCGGATCGCTTCGATCTGCTCGTAGCGGTACTCGCCGGCCGGCGACACCGTCTCGAGCGTGTAGCGCCCGCCCTGGGCCTGCAACGCTGCGACGACCTCGGCCATGTCCGGCCGGATGTTGGCGCCCGACAGCGACCAGCGGGTGTCGCCCGCATCGATCAGCCGCTGCAGGTAGACGGCCTGGTGGGCACGGTGGAACGAGCCGAGGCCGAGGTGAAGCACCGTGAATTCCGAAGGCGCCGGTGGGGTGGGCACGAGGGCCGCTGCTGCTGCGAGGGTCACAGGAAAGGTCCGGAAAAATGAAGTGAGGTCGGGTCAGGCGGCCACCGCGCGGCCTTCGCGGCTGAACAGGTGCAGCACGGACGGATCGAGCTCGACCGCCACGTCGTCACCAGCCTGCAGCGGCGTGCGCTCGTTCTGGCGCGCGATGAGCGGCACGCCGCCCACGTGCACGTGGATCAGCGTGTCGGCACCCAGCGCTTCGATGAGCTCGACGCGGCCTGGCACGCCAGCGGCTGCGTTCTGCTTCGGATGCACGCGCAGGCCTTCGGGACGCACACCCAGGAAGCCGTCGCTCGGCAGGCGCCCGCCGGTCGCAGCGGAAAAGCTCGGGATCGCGCTCGCCGCGACCATGTTCATCGACGGCATGCCGATGAACTGCGCGACGAACTGGTTGGCCGGGCGGTCGTAGAGCTCGAGCGGCGTGCCGACCTGTTCGATGAGGCCGTCCTTCAGCACCACCACGCGGTCGGCCAGCGTCATGGCTTCGACCTGGTCGTGCGTGACGTAGATGGTGGTCGCGCCCAGCGCGCGGTGCAGCTTGTGGATCTCGACACGCGTGTTGCCGCGCAGCGCCGCGTCGAGGTTCGACAGCGGCTCGTCAAACAGGAACACCTTCGGCGCGCGCACGATGGCGCGGCCGATGGCCACGCGCTGGCGCTGGCCGCCCGACAAATCCTTCGGCGTGCGGTCGAGGTACTGCGTAAGGTTCAGCGTCTTCGCCGCGTGCTCGACCTTGGTCTTGATCTCGCTCTTGGGCACGCCCGCGAGCTTGAGCGCGAAGGACATGTTGTCGTACACGCTCATGTGCGGGTACAGCGCGTAGCTCTGGAACACCATCGCGAGGTCGCGCTTGCCCGAAGGCGCCCAGGTGATGTCCTTGCCGTCGAGCATCAGGTTGCCGCTGGTGATGGGTTCGAGCCCCGCGATCAGGCGCAACAGCGTCGACTTGCCGCAGCCCGAAGGCCCGACGAAGACGATGAATTCGCCTTTCTGGATTTCGAGGTCGACGCCCTTGATGATGTGGACGTCACCAAAGCTCTTCTTGATGTTCTTGAGTTCGAGGTAGGCCATGAGATGTCTCCCTTTCTTTACTTGACGGCGCCGAAGGTCAGGCCCTGCACGAGCTGCTTCTGGCTGAACCAGCCGAACACGACGATGGGCGCGATGGCCATCAGCGAGGCAGCCGATAACTTGGCCCAGAACAGGCCCTCGGGGCTGGAGTACGAGGCAATGAGCGTGGCCAGCGTGCCGGCCTTGGCGGAGGTGAGGTTCAGGGCCCAGAAGGCCTCGTTCCAGCTCAGCACCAGGCACAGCAGGCCGGTCGATGCGAGCCCGCCGACCGACAGCGGCAGCACGACGTGGCGGAACTCGGTCCACAGGCTGGCGCCGTCCATGCGCGCGGCTTCGAGGATCTCGTTCGGAATGTCCTTGTAGGCGCTGTAGAGCATCCAGACCATGATCGGCAGGTTCGACAGCGTGAACACGATGGTCAGCGCGGTGAGCGAATCCAGCATGCCGGCGGTCTGCGCGAGCACGTAGATCGGCACCAGCGCACCGACGGCCGGCATCATCTTGGTGGAGAGCATCCACATGAGGATGTCGCGCGTCTTCTTCGTGCGAAAGAACGCCATCGAGTACGCGGCGGGTGCGGCGATGAGCAGGCCCAGGATGGTCGAGCCCAGGCTGGTGATGAGCGAGTTGCGCGCATACAGCAGGTAGTCGCTGCGGCGCTGCACTTCGCCGAAGTTGTCGAGCGTGGGCTCGAAGATGAACAGCGGCGGCACGTGGATCGCCTGCAGCTCCGTCTTGAAGGCCGTGAGGAACAGCCAGCCGAGCGGGAAGAACAGGAGCAGTGCCACGGCCCACGCACCGACGGTGCGCAGCAGCTGGGGAAGGAAGTTGCTGGGTTGCATGGTCGTTCCTTCTTCAATCAAGGTTCTTGCCGATGATGCGGATGAGGAACACCGCGACGATGTTCGCCAGCACCACCGCGAACAGCGCACCGGCGGAGGCCACGCCCACATCGAAATTCATGAGCGACTGCTTGAAGATCATGTAGGTCATGTTCGTGCTCTCGTTGCCCGGGCCGCCATTGGTGGTGATGGCGATCTCGGCGAACACGCTGAGCAGGAAGATCATCTCGATCATGATCACGACCGCCATCGGGCGGCCGAGGTGCGGAATGGTGAGATAGAAGAAGCGCTGGAACGAACTCGCGCCGTCCATGCGCGCGGCTTCCATCTGCTCGCGGTCCAGCGACTGCAGCGAGGTGATGAAGATCAGGCAGGCAAACGGCAGCCACTGCCACGCCACCATGATGATCACGGAGAACAGCGGCACATCGGTGAGCCAGTCGACCGGCTGCGCGCCGAAGAAGCGCCACAGGTCGGCGAGCACACCATAGATCGGGTTCATCATCATGTGCTTCCACAGCAGCGCGTTCACTGCGGGCATGACGAAGAAGGGCGAGATCAGCAGCACGCGCACGATGCCGCGGCCCGGGAAGGGCTCGTTCACCAGCAGCGCGAGCAGCACGCCGAACACCACCGTGATGACGATCACGCTGCCGATGAGCAGCAGCGTGTTCCACGTGGCCGGCCAGAAGTCGGGGTCGGTGACGAAATAGTGAAAGTTCTCGAGGCCCGCGAACGTGCGTTCGCCGGGTTGCATGAGGTTGTAGTTCACGAACGAGAAGTACAACGTCATCAGCAGCGGCACGATCATCCAGAGGAAGAGCGTGAGCACGGCGGGCGCCATGAGGGCGCGGGGCAGGAGTCTTTTCATGGTCTGTTCCTCTCTGGCTGTTGCCCCCTCTCCCGCACGCGGGAGAGGGTTGGGGTGAGGGCATGCGGCCCCGGCGGTGGGCATGCCGCTGCCCCCTCACCCTGCCCTCTCCCCGAGGGGAGAGGGGAAGAAGCGCGGCTTACTTGTAGTAGCCGGCCTTCTTCATTTCGCGTTCGGCAGCAAGCTGCGAGGTCTTCAACGCCTGGTCGACCGTGACCTTGCCCGACAGCGCCGCGCTCATCTGCTGGCCCACCGCCACGCCGATGGCCTGGAACTCGGGAATGGCCGCGTACTGCACGCCGACGTACGGCGACTTGGGCAAGGTGCTGTCGCTGAGGTTGGCGCTGTCGATGGCCTTCTTCTCGGCGGCGGCGAACTTGGCGACCTTCTGGAACTCGGGGTTCGCGTAGGTCGACTTGCGCGTGCCGGTGGGCACCGTGCCCCAGCCGTGCTCCTTGGCGACGAGGTTGACGTACTCCTTGGAGGTCGCCCACTTCACGAAGGTCTGTGCGGCGGCGCCCTTGGTCGAGCTGGCCGGAATGGCGAGGTTCCAGGTCCACAGCCAGTTCGCGCCCTTGGGCGTCACGGCGACGGGTGCCTGTGCGAAGGCCACCTTGTCGGCCACCTTCGACTGCTTGGGATCGCTGATGAACGAGGCCGCGATGGTCGCGTCGACCCACATGCCGCACTTGCCTTCGTTGAAGAGCGCCAGGTTCTCGTTGAAGCTGTTGGCCGAGGCGCCCGGCGGGCCGTAGGCCTTCATGAGGTCGACGTAGAAGTTGATCGCGTCCTTCCAGGGCTTGGTGTCGATCTGCGGCTTCCACTGCATGTCGAACCACTGGCCGCCGTTGGTGTTGACCAGCGTGGTCAGGAAGGCCATGTTGTCGCCCCAGCCCGGCTTGCCGCGCAGGCACATGCCGTACAGGCCGCCCTTGGGGTCATGGATCTTGCCGGCCAGTTCCTTCACCTGCACCCAGGTGGGCTGCTCGGGCATCTTGAAGCCGACCTTGTCGGCCAGGTCCTTGCGGTACATGAGCATCGAGCTCTCGCCGTAGAACGGGGCGGCGTAGAGCTTGCCTTCGTGCGACAGGCCGGCGCGAATGGCGGGCAGCAGGTCGTCGGCGTCGTAGGCGGCATCGGTGGCGATGGGCTGCAGCCAGCCCTTCTTCGACCAGATCGGCGCTTCGTACAGGCCGATGGTCATCACGTCGAACTGGCCGCCCTTGGTGGCGATGTCAGTGGTCACGCGCTGGCGCAGCGTGCCTTCTTCGAGCGTGACCCACTTGAGCTTGATGTCGGGGTTCGCCTTTTCGAAGAAGGGCGTGAGCTTCTGCATCTCGATCATGTGGCCGTTGTTGACGGTGGCGATCACGAGTTCGGTGGGGGCTGCCTGGGACGCGAGGCCCGCGCCGGCAAGTGCGAGGACGAGGCCCGCTTTCAGAAAACGCTTCATGTTGTCTCCTAGAGGTGAGCGACGCCCCGAGATCGTGGTCGCCGTGCCCGGATTCTGGAGAAACGCGCTTGCAGCTTTGGTACTTCGACCGCCGCTACCTGTACGCTCTTGCACCAGTTATCTAGTGAATTCCCTAGTCAACGCAATACAGCATGGAAAACCTTCGGTCTGAAGTTCTCACGATCAGGCCTGCCCACCCAGCAGCTGGCGCCGGAACTGCGCGGCCGCCGGCGACAGCGCGCGGTCTTCGCGGGTGATCAGGCAGATCGGCGGCACGCGCACGGGCAGCTCGACCGGCACCGTGCGCAGAACGCCCAGCCGGCCGTAATGGTTGGCCTGCGAGGCCGGCATGACGGCCGCCATGTCGGAGTTCTCCAGCAGGGCCGTGATGGCGATGGGCGATGCCGTTTCGATGATGTCCAGCCGCGCCTGGATGCCCGCCTCGCGCATCGCGGCCTCGAAGCGCCCGCGCTGCGGCGAGCCCGGCGGCTGCAGCACCCACGACCAGGTCGCCATCTCGGCCAGCGTGACCGTGGCCGCGCGCTCGAACACCGGGTGCGCCGCGCGCACCACGACCACCTGCGACTCGCCCAGCAGCGGCACGCTCGCGTACTTGGCCTCATCGTGGCCGTCGGTGAGGCGGCCCAGCACGAGGTCGACGTCGCCCTGCTCCAGCTGCGCCTGCATCACGTCGCTGGTCTCGACCACCACCGACACGGCCACCTGCGGATGGCGCAGGTGGTACGCGACCAGCGCCGGCGCCAGCAGCTCGGGCACGGCGCCCGGCACGCTGCCCACGCGCAGCGCCCCGCTCAGGCCCGAGCGCAGCGCGAGCATTTCCTCGCGGGCGGTGCCGAAGTCGCTGAGCACGCGGCGGGCGTAGCGGATGAGGATCTCGCCGTAGGGCGTGGGCGCCATGCCGCGCGCCGAGCGTTCGAAGAGCTGTTCGCCCAGCGACTCCTCCAGCTGCTGCAGCAGCTTGGTGGCCGCGGGCTGGCTGATGTTCATGGCCTCGGCCGCGCGGCCGAGGTGGCGGTGCGCGTCGAGCCGGGCCAGCAACAGCAGCTGGCGCGGCCGGACGTGGAGCATCAGCGAAGCGTCGGCGAGGCCTGTATTCATGCACAAAAGTATATGGAGCTTCGGCCTTTTTCGATTGGATCGCGCGCCCGAAGCTCCGTAGGCTCGGGGCCACAACAAGCAGGAGACGACGCGATGAATCCCTTTCCCCTGGCGCGCCATGCCGGCGTGGCAGCGCTGCTGGCGCTGGCGGCCTGCCTGAGCGCGGGTGCGCAGCCGGCCTACCCCGACAAGCCGCTGCGCATCCTGGTCGGCGCCTCACCCGGCGGCGGCACCGACATCCTCGCGCGCGTGCTGGCCGACAAGTTCGCGCCCGTGCTCAAGCAGCCCGTGACGGTGGAGAACCGTCCCGGCGCCTCGAACACCATCGCCGGCGAACTCACGGCCCGCGCGCCGGCCGACGGCGCCACGCTGCTGCTGGCCACCAACACGGCGCAGGCCGTGGCCCCGCACATCCTCAAGCTCAAGTACGACCCGCTGAAAGACCTGCAACCCATCGGCCTCGTGGCCGTGATGCCCAACGTGCTGGTGGTGTCGGCCAACTCGCCCTACCGGTCGGTGAAGGACCTGCTCGCGGCCATGGCGGCCAAGCCGGGCGGCTTCAAGTACGCGTCGTCGGGCATCGGCAGCACGCAGCACGTGGGCGGCGAGGCCTTCAACCTGGCCACGGGCATGCGCTCGATCCACGTGCCCTACAAGGGCAGTTCGCAGGCCCACATCGACATCATCTCGGGCGAGGTCGAGATGATGTTCGACAGCACCTCCTCGGCCATGGGCCAGATCCGCGCAGGCAAGTTCCGCGCGCTGGCCGTGAGCGCGCCGCAGCGCTCGCCCGAGCTGCCCGACGTGCCCACGCTCGCCGAGCAAGGCATCAAGGGCGCCGACGTGTCCACCTGGTACGGCCTGTACGTGACGGCCGGCACGCCGCGCGCCGCCGTCGAGCGGCTGAGCGCCGAACTCACGCGCACGATGAACCTGGCGGACGTGCAGTCGCGCATCAAGGCACTCGGCGGCGAGCCCGGCACGCTGACCGGCGAGCCCTTCGCGGCGATGAACAAGCAGGAGTTCGACCACTACGGCCAGCTCGTGCGCGCGGCGCGCATCAAGGCCGAGTGAGGCCGACCCTTCCCTTCTCTTTTCCCCACATCCATTGCCGACCATGCCAACCCCATCGACAACCCCGAGCGTGACCTCCGCCAAACCCCGCATCGCCGTGCTGCTCGGCGACCCCAGCGGCGTCGGCCCCGAGATGGCCGTGAAGCTGCTCGCGCGCCAGCGCAACCTCGACGCCGCGCGCGTGCTGCTGATCGCCGACCCCGTTGTGCTCGCGCAGGGAGAACGCGTGGCAGGCATGAAGCTCGCCCCGCTGCAGGTGAACGCCCTCGACGACCTGCGCTTCGAGGACGGCCGGCTGAGCCTCCTCAGGCGCGACTGGATGGCGGGCGAGGAGCCCGTGCTCGGCGAGTCGAACGAACGCTCGGGCCGTGCCTCGTTCCAGGCGCTCGAAGACGCGACCGTAGCCGTGCGACGCGGCCAGGCCGATGCGATCCTTTTCGCGCCCCTCAACAAGCATTCGCTGCGGCTCGGAGGCCTGACGCACGAGGACGAGTTGCGCTACATGCAGGAGCGCTTCGCCGTGACCAGCTTCGTCTGCGAGTTCAACCTCACCGGATCGCTGTGGACCTCGCGCGTGACCTCGCACATTCCGCTGAAGGACGTGGCGCGGCACATCACCGTGGAAGGCGTGAGCGACGCCGTGAAGATCATCGCGTCGGCACTGCGTCGCGCGGGCGTGGCCCAGCCGCGCATCGCCGTGACCGGGCTCAATCCGCACGCGGGCGACGGCGGCTCGATCGGCATGGAAGAGATCGAGATCATCGCGCCCGCCATCGAACAGCTGCGCGCCGAAGGCTACGACGCGCGCGGCCCGTTCTCACCCGACACCGTGTTCATCGGCGCACGGCGCGGCGATGTCGATGCGGTGGTCTCGATGTACCACGACCAGGGCCAGATCGCGATGAAGCTCATGGGCTTCGAACAAGGCGTGACCTTGCACGGCGGCCTGCCGGTGCCGGTGGCCACGTCGGCGAGCGGCAGCGCCTTCGACATTGCCGGCAAGGGCATGGCGCAGATCGAAGGGCTGCAGCAAGCCTTCGACCTGTGCGTGCGGATGGCAAGCGGTGCGCCTGCTGCACCCGCGTCCGTCGAAGCGGCGGTGGCCTGAGCTGCTGGCGCCGCAAAAGAAAAGGGCCGCATGTGCGGCCCTTGGCAGAAGGATCAGGCGCTCGGTGGTTCGCCGTAAGCGTTGCTCTCCGGCTGCGACGGCTGAACGAAGAAGTAGATCAGCACGAGATTGATCAGCGGGATGATCGACAGCAGCAGAAACCAGCCGCTCTTGCCGATGTCGTGCAGGCGGCGCGCGCCTACGGCGAGTGCGGGCAGAAGCAGGCCCAGCGCTGCGATGACGTACACGTATTGATGGATCAGGCCCGTGATGATGAGCACCCCGAACTGGGCCAGAAAAAACCACCAGAATTCCGAACGCGACGCACGACCGCTGAAGTCGGTGTACTTGGCGATGCACGTCTTGACCGCTGTTTGAAAGTCCATTGACTCGCTCCTCTTGATGAATCCCAGGGAAATTTCCCCGGGGCCATCATATCGGCGCACTGTGCAACGACAAACTCGGCCAAACCGGCCACCACGCTGCAAACCAATGGCCTAACGGCCTAGTGATTAGAGCGTTTGGCCAAGGCTTGCAGGGGTTGCAGTGACGTGTGCCGTCAGGCGCTCAGCCGCTTCAGCAGCCCGGCCGTCGAGGCGTCGAGCCCCGAGACATCGCCCGAGGCGAGGCGCGGCTCGATGTCGCGCGCCAGCACCTTGCCGAGCTCCACGCCCCACTGGTCGAAGCTGTTGATGCCCCACAGCGCGCCGCTGGTGAACACGCGGTGCTCGTACATCGCGAGGAAGGCGCCCAGCGCTTCGGGCGTGAGCTTCTCGAACACGAAGAAGGTGCTCGGCCGGTTGCCCGGAAAGTTCTTGTGGCCGCCTGCGTCGAGCTTGCCGACCATCAGCGCCTGTGCCTGTGCGAGCGCGTTGGCGAGCAGCTTGGCATGGTGGCCTTCGAGATCGTGCGAGGCGTCGCGCACCGCCATGAATTCGAGCGGGATCACGTCGGTGCCCTGGTGCAGCATCTGGAAGTAGGCGTGCTGCCCGTTGGTGCCGGGCTCGCCCCAGAGCACGGGCGACGTGCCGAAGGCCAGCGGGGCGCCGCTCGCATCGACCTGCTTGCCGTTGCTCTCCATCTCGAGCTGCTGCAGGTAGGCCGGCACGCGCTTCAAGGCGCTGTGGTACGGCGCGATGCTGCGGCTCGTGAAGCGGTGGAAGTTGCGGTACCAGACGTCGAGCAGGCCCAGGCGCACCGGCAGGTTCTGCTCGAGCGGCGCGGTGCGGAAGTGCTCGTCCATTGCATGCGCGCCCGCCAGCAGCCGGCGAAAGCCGTCGGCACCGATGGCCAGCGCGATCGGCAGGCCGATGGCCGACCACAGCGAGTAGCGGCCGCCCACCCAGTCCCAGAAGCCGAAGGTGGTGGCGATGCCGAACTCCTTCGCGGCCTCGACGTTGGTGGTGAGCGCGGCGAAATGGCCAGCGATGTCGGTGCCGCCCGATTGCTCGTACCAGCGTTTGGCCGAGCGCGCGTTCGCCATCGTCTCGGCCGTGGTGAAGGTCTTCGACGCAACCAGGAACAGCGTGTGCTCGGGCGCCAGGCCCTTCAGCACGCCCGCCAGCTCGTGGCCGTCGACGTTCGAGACGAAGTGAAAGCGCTTGCCCGGCGCCACGAATTCCGCAAGCGCCAGCACCGCCATCTGCGGGCCGAGGTCGGAGCCGCCGATGCCGATGTTGACCACGTCGGTGATCGTGTGGTCGCTGCGCACCTTCTCGGCGTAGGCCAGCATGGCGTCGAGCGTGGCGTGCACCTCGCGCAACTCGGGGGCCGTCTGGCGGCCGGTGGCCGCATCGGCCGGCGCGCGCAGCAGCGTGTGCAGCACGGCGCGGTCTTCGGTGTTGTTGATGTGCGCACCCGCGAACATGGCGTCGCGGTGGGCCTCGAGGCCGCATTCGCGCGCCAGCGCGAACAGCAGCGCCTCGGTGCGCGCGTCGATCAGGTTCTTCGACAGGTCGGCAAAGACGTGGGGCGCTTCCTGGCTGAAGCGCGCGAAGCGCCCGGTGTCGTCCACGAAAGCATGGCGAAGGTCGAACTGGCGACCGGCCGTGTCGAAGCTGGACTGCAGTTGCGCCCAGGCCGGCGCGCGGTCACAGCGCAGGGTCATGGTCATGTTTACTTGCCGCTTTCCTGCATGAGCTTTTCGAGCTTCACGGCGTCGGCCGCGAAGGCGCGGATGCCCTCGGCGAGCTTCTCGGTGGCCATGGCGTCTTCGTTGAGCGCGAAGCGGAAGCCGGCTTCGTCGTAGCTCACCTTCTCTGCGTTGCCGCTCGCGGCGGCCTTGGCATCGAGCGCGTGCGTGAGCGGCGCGTTGCTTGCGGCCAGTTCGGCCAGCAGCTCGGGGCTGATGGTCAGCAGGTCGCAGCCGGCGAGCGCCTGGATCTGCCCCACATTGCGGAAGCTCGCGCCCATGACCTCGGTCTTGATGCCCTGCTGCTTGTAGTAGTTGAAGATCTCGCGCACCGACTGCACGCCCGGGTCGTTGGCGCCCGCGCTGGCCGCTTCGTCCCACTTGGCACCGGCCGACTTCTTGTACCAGTCGTAGATGCGGCCCACGAAAGGCGAGATGAGCTGCACGCCGGCCGCGCCGCAGGCCACGGCCTGCGCGAACGAGAACAGCAGCGTGAGATTGGTGCGGATGCCCTTCTGCTGGAGCAGGCGCGCGGCCTCGATGCCTTCCCAGGTGGAGGCGACCTTGATCAGCAGGCGCTTCTCGGTGTCGATGCCTTCGGCCTTGTACAGCGCCACGATGCGCTCGCCGCGGGCCACGGTGGCAGCGGTGTCGAACGAGAGGCGGGCGTCGACTTCGGTGGAGACGCGGCCCGGAATGATGGAGAGGATTTCGGTGCCGAAGCGCATCAGCAGGCGGTCGATGACCTCGTCGAGCGGCTTGCCGGCGTGCGCCTTCACGGTCTCGTCGAGCAGCGGCCGGTATTCGGCCTTCTGCACGGCCTTGAGGATCAGCGACGGATTGGTGGTCGCGTCCTGCGGCTTGGAAATGCTGAGCTGCTTGAAGTCGCCGGTGTCGGCAACCACGGTGGTCCACTGGCGGAGTGCATCGAGTTGGTTCATGAAATCAATTATCCGGGGAGGGGTGTGACAAGTCCTGCACGCAGTTGCGCATCGGGCGATGTTTTCATGCGAACCGTAGCACGGGTTTTCGCGAAGCTCCATCGGCCTGCGGCCCGAAGGGTTGTCGGCCGCCCTGCCCTACAGGGGCTGTGGTCCCTGGCTGACGGCAGCCGGCCGCGGCCGAGGGCACCCTGAACCTGACGCGGCATCTCTGCCGAACGACCTTCCCTCAGGAGCCCCCATGACCCCTCGCCCTCCACGCCCCGTGCCCACCACCGGCCGCCCCTTCGACGACCGCCGCACCAGCCACGCGATCGGCGCCATGGCCACCGCCTTCGTCGTGGGCGGCGTGGCCACCTGGTACGCGCTGGGCGCCGCACGCACAGCCCGTGTACGCCCTGCCGGCCCGGCCGACGGCGCCCCGCTCATGCGCGCGCCGCTGCAGGTGGTGGCGCCGGTCGACCTGCACCGCTACGCCGGCCTCTGGCACGAACAGGCCCGCCTGCCGAACCGGTTCCAGAAACAGTGCGCCGGCCCGGTGAGCGCCGAGTACACGCCGCAGCCCGACGGCAGCGTGCAGGTGCGCAACCGCTGCGTGCGCGCCGACGGGAACTTCGACGAGGCCATCGGCAGTGCGCGCGTGGTGCCCGTGGCCGGCCAGCCCGGCGCGGGGCGGCTGCAGGTGCGCTTTGCCCCGGCGTGGATGGGCTGGCTGCCGCTGGTGTGGGGCGACTACTGGATTTTGAAGCTCGACCGCGACTACCAGGTGGCGCTGGTCGGTACGCCCGACCGTGAGTACCTTTGGGTGCTCTCGCGCGCGCCGCGCCTGGAGGACGACGTCTTGCAGGCCGAGCTGGACTACGCCCGCAGCCTGGGGTTCGACACCGACAAGGTGGTGCTCACCGGCAGGTAGCGCTGCAGCTGCGAGGGCAGCATGGCCGGCGCGGTGCAGTGGATGGCGTGCCAGCCGAAGGCGCGCGCCATCTCGACGTTGGCGGCCGAGTCGTCGATGAACACGGTCTGCTCGGGGTCGAGGCCGTGGCGCATGGCCAGCACCTCGTAGATCTCGCGCTCCGGCTTGAGAAACTTCACATCGCCCGAGAACACGCCGCCGTCGAAACGTCGCATGAACGCGTGCCGGCGCTCGAGGGCACGGGCAAACGGCGCGGGCATGTTCGACAGGTAGTACAGCCGCAGCGGCTCGCCGGCATCGCGCTGGGCGATGAGCTGTTCGAGCATCTCCAGCGTGACGTCGATGGGCTCCAGCCGCTCCCCGAGCCCGTCGAGCATGGCGTGCAGCGACGCGGCCGGCAGCGCCAGCCGGGCCGACATGCGGGCGATGGCATCGTCCAGCGTGCGGGTGCCGCAGTCGAAGCCGGTCCAGTCGTCGTGATGGAAAAGGGCCCGTCCCAAGGCCGCGGCAGCGGCTTCAGTGGGGGCGTGAGGGGCAAGATGGGCCTGGACCAGCCGCGTCGGCTCCCAGGCGAACAGCACGGCGCCAAGATCGAAAACCACGTTCATGGCGCCATTGTTTCATGCGCCGGGCACCACGCTCACGCCATGGGTTCCGAGCGACAGGGTGGTCTGCGTGCCGGCCGCCAGCGGGCGCGACAGGTCGGTCGACACCACGAAGACCGGCCCCAGCGGGGTGTCGAAGCCGTATTCGTAGTAGCTGCCGAGGTAGGCCGCCTTGCGCAGCGTGGCGGGCAGGCCGTCGAGCGCGCCGATGTCCCAGGCCTCGGGCCGCACCGCCACCTTCACCGTGCCGGGCGCCACCGCGTAGCGCGGCTGCAGGCGCAACGGGCCGAGCGTGACGCTGCCGTCGGCCTGCGCCACAGCCGGGAACACCATCGCCTCGCCCATGAAGCCGGCAACGAACTCGCTCTCGGGACGACCGTACAACTGCTCGGGCGTGCCGCGCTGGGCGATCACGCCGTGGTCCATCACGATGATCTGGTCGCTCACGGCCAGCGCCTCGCTCTGGTCGTGCGTCACGTAGGCCACGGTGAGCTTCAGGCGCTGCTGCAGCGACCGGATTTCCTCGCGCATCTCGCGCCGCAGGCGGGCGTCGAGGTTGGACAGCGGCTCGTCGAACAGCAGCACCGCCGGCTCCAGCACCAGCGCGCGCGCCAGGGCCACGCGCTGCTGCTGGCCGCCCGACAGCTCGCTGGGCAGGCGCTCGTCGAAGCCGACCAGGCCGACACCCTTGAGCGCATCGCGCGCGCGCGACGTGGCCTCGTCCTTCTTCACGCCGCTCATGCGCAGGCCGTAGCCCACGTTCTCGATCACGTTCATGTGCGGGAACAGCGCGTAGCTCTGGAACATCATGCTCACGTTGCGCTCGCCCGGGCCGAGCGTGGTGACGTCGCGCCCGCCCATGAAGATCGACCCCGAGGTCGGCGACTCGAGCCCCGCGATCATGCGCAGCGTGGTCGTCTTGCCGCAGCCCGAGGGGCCGAGGATGGTGGTGAGCGTCCCCACAGGCACCTCGAAGCTGATGCCCTTGACGGCCATCGGCCCGTTCTTGTCGGCGCCATAGCGCTTGGTGACGTTGCGGAATTCGATGCCATTCATACGGAGAGGCTTTCCATTTTGTGATGTCCCTGATGCGGAGGCGCGGCCCCACGCCGACCCAGCTTGCGCTCCCCCACCACGAACTGCACCAGCGCAATCGCCAGCGACATCAGCACCATGAGCACCGTGCAGTACGCGAGCGCGATGCCGTAGTCGCCGTTGCCGACGCGGCCGATGATGTAGGTGGTGGCCAGTTCGTTCTCGGCCGTGACCAGGAAGATCACCGCGCTCACCGTCGTCATGGCGCGCACGAAGCTGTAGACCAGCGCGGCCACCAGCGCCGGCTTGAGCAGCGGCAGAACCACCTTGAACAAGGTCTGCGAGGTCGAGGCGCGCAGCATCAGCGAGGCCTCGTCGAGCGAGCGGTCGAGCTGCTTGAAGGCCGCCGTGCCGGCCCGCACGCCCACCGGCAAATTGCGGAACATGAAGCACAGCACGATGATGAGCCCCGTGCCCGTGAGTTCGAACGGCGGCACGTTGAAGGCCAGGATGTAGCTCACGCCGAGCACCGTGCCCGGGATCGCAAAGGCCAGCAGCGCACCGAACTCGAAGAGGCCCTGCCCCTTGAACTCGTTGCGCGCCAGCAGCCAGGCGATCAGCAAACCGAGCGCGGCGGTGATCGGCGCCGAGATGCCGGCCAGCTTCAGCGTGGTGATCAGCGAGTTCCACGCCGTGCCGGCCCACACCAGCCCGAACTGGCCCCACTCCAGCGCGAAGGCGCTCTTGAAGTGGTTCAGCGTGAAGCTGTAGTCGCGGCCCCAGGTCTGCACGAAGCCGCCCGCAAAGGCGAACAGGTAGACCACCGCCGTGAACGCGATCCACGGCAGCGCAACGCACTGGATGGTGCGGCGCACGCCGTCGGGCAGCGCCATCGCGATGCCGGCATCGCCCTTGCCGCTCACGGTCGTGTAGTTCTGCTTGCCGAGCAGCCCACGCTGCAGCGCGAACACGCCGAGCGCGAACAGCGTGAGCACCCAGGCCAGCGAGGCCGCACGGCCCTGGTCGTACTGCGCGCCGACGATGGCAAAGAAGATGTCGGTCGACAGCACCGAGAACTGGCCGCCCACCACCACCGGGTTGCCGAAGTCGGCCATGCTCTCGATGAAGCCGACCAGGAAGGCGTTGGCCAGCCCGGGCTTGAGCAGCGGCAGCGTGACGGTGAAAAACGCGCGGCGCCGGTCGGCGCGCAGCATCTGCGCGGCCTCTTCCAGGCTGGGCGCGATGCCCTGCACCACGCCGCGCATGATCATGAAGGCAATGGGCGTGAAGGCGAACAGCTGCGCCACCAGCACGCCCGGCATGCCGTAGAACCAGCGCGTGGGCTCGATGCCGAACACGCTTTCGAGCACCTGGTTGACGATGCCCGCGCGGCCGAACAGCAGGATCAGGCCGAGGCCGACGACGAACGGCGGCGTGATGATCGGCAGCAGCGCCAGCACCCGCAGCACGCCCTGCCCGCGCTGGCTGCCGCGCTCGGCCATCAGCGCCATCAGCGTGCCCAGGAAGGTGGTGCCGGCCGCGGTGAGCAGCGCCAGCACCAGCGTGTTCCACGCCACGCCGCAGCGCACCCCGCCCGCCAGGCAGCCCAGGCCCCAGATGCGCTCGGTGAACACGCGCGCCGCGAAGGCCGCGATCGACCATTGCCCGTCTTCGTTGAAGAAGGCGCCCGACAGCGCACGGCTCACCGGGTAGGCGATGAACAGCGCCATCAGCACGCCGCAGCCGACGACCGCGGCAGCCACGAAGAGGTCGCCCTTGAACAGGCCGAGCCGCGCGATGCCGAAGGCCGCCAGCAGCACCAGCGCCGTGAGCGCCACGAAGCCGCCCGCGCCGATGCCGAACTGATTGACGGCCAGCTCGCCGAATCGCGTGTTGAGCGCCGCGACGCTCCAGCCGCGCGCGCCGATGGTGAAGCCCGCGACCGCCAGGCCGATGGCGCCGATCGCGCCGCCCGCCAGCAACCAGCGCCCCTGCGCCTTGCCGGCCGGCAAGGCCGCACCGACGGCGCACAACAGCAACCCGGCCAGCCCGATGAAGAGCCAGCTGCGTCCCTGCGTGGCCGCCTGCATCAGCCCGTTGGCGCCCTCTGCACTGCCGAACACCTGCGGAACGGCTTCGTACCAGGTCGCGTCCTGGATCGCATACCAGGGCAGCACGAGGTAGGCCGCGAAGCCCAGTGCGACCCAGGCCCAGATCCAGCGCCGTGCGCGCCGGGCGGCGGCGAGAGACGCCGGATTGACCGGCGCGCCTTCGTTGGAACGCGCGTCCACTTAGCGCGGCAGCGAATTGACGTCTTTTTCCCAGCGCGCGATCAGGCGACGGCGCTCGGCGCTGGCGCCGTACTTGGCGTAGTCGTAGTTGACGAACTTGATCTTCTTGAAGTCGGGAATGCGCGGATCGAGCTTGGCGGTCGCATTGCTCGGCAGCTGGAACTGCTTGTTGGCGGCGCCCAGCTCCTGCGCGGCGGGCGTGAGTGCCCATTCGTAGAACTTCTTGGCCGCGTCGAGATTGCGCGCGCCCTTGATGATGCTCATGGAGCCGATCTCGGCGCCGGTGCCGTCGCTGGGCGTGATGGTCTCGACCGGAAAGCCCTGCATCTTCTCGCCCGGGCCGTCGTGCACGAAGCTGATGGAGATCGCGGTTTCGCCGCGCGCCACTGCCTTGATCGGACCGGTGCCCGAGCGGGTGTACTGGCCGACGTTCTTGTGCAGCGCCTTGAGGTAGTCGAAAGCCTTGTCCTCGCCCATGAGCTGCACCAGCGTGGCGATCATCGTGTAGGCCGTGCCGCTCGAGGCCGGGTTGGCCACCTGGATGTCGCCCTTGTACTCGGGCTTGAGCAGGTCGGCCCAGGTCTTGGGCACCGGCAGCTTCTTCTTGGCGAGCAGCTCGGGGTTGTAGCCGAAGCCCAGCGGGCCCGAGTAGATGCCCACGGTCTTGTAGCCCGACTGCTTGGCCTGCTGCTGCGCCCAGGGGTGCAATTGCGGCAGCGTGGGCGACTTGTATTCGAGCGTGAGCCCCTGCTCGGCCGCCTGCAGGTGCGGGTCGCCCGTGCCACCGAACCAGACGTCGGTCTTGGGGTTGTCCTTCTCGGCGATGAGCTGGGCCAGCGCCTCGCCCGAGCCCTTGAGCGCCATGTTGATGCGCACGCCCGTGGTGCGCGCGTAGACGGTGGAGATCACGTTGCACCACTCGGCCTGCACCGAGCAGATGACGTTGACGGTTTGCGCCGACGCGGCGGCCGACAGACCCAGCAGCGCGGCTGCCGTGAAAAGCTTCTTCATTGGTATTCCCCTGCCTCAGGCATAAAAAAAGGCCTTGCGGCCTTGGGTCAGCGTAGCTTTAGTACAGGTGTGCCGAATCGGTAGAAGTACCATCGCGACTGGCACGTTGCCTGCTCGGCATTCAGACAAAGGAAAGTTTTCTCATGAGCTTCGATCTCGTTCTGTTCGGCGGTACTGGCGACCTTGCGTGGCGCAAGTTGATGCCCGCGCTGTTCCAGGCCTTCAGGCACGGCAGCCTGCCGCAGGACGGACGCATCGTCGGCGTCGCGCGCGACGACCTGTCGGACGACCAGTACCGCGAGCTGATCCAGTCGCGCTTCAGCGCCGTCGAAGGCGCCAAGCGCCCCTCCCCCGAGGAGTTCAAGAAGTTCGCCTCCATGCTGCACTACCTGCGCATGGACCTGTCCAAGCCCGCCGACTACGCCAGCCTGGCCGAGCTGCTCAAACAGCGCGACGCCAAGACGGTCGTGATGTACGTGGCCACGGCGCCCGCGCTCTTCACGCAGGTGGTCGAGCAGATCGCCGCCGCCGGGCTCAACGGCCCGCGCACCCGTGTCGTGCTCGAAAAGCCGCTGGGCCACGACCTGGCCTCCAACCGCGCCATCAACGCGGCGGTGGGCAAGGTGCTCGAGGAGAAGCAGGTCTTCCGCATCGACCACTACCTGGGCAAGCCCTCGGTGCAGAACCTGTTCGCAATGCGCTTCGGCAACGCGCTGTTCGAGCCCATCTGGCGCCGCGAGCACATCGCCAATATCCAGATCACCATGGCCGAAGACCTCGGCGTGGAAAAGCGCGGCGCCTTCTACGACCAGACCGGCGCCCTGCGCGACATGGTGCAGAACCATGCGCTGCAGCTGCTGTGCGCCGTGGCCATGGAGCCGCCGATCAACGCGCACGCCGACGCCATCCGCGACGAAAAGCTCAAGGTGCTGCGCGCCCTCAAGCCCTGGACGCCCGAGACGCTGGGCCTGCATGCGGTGCGCGGCCAGTACACGGCCGGCACGGCCTACGGCGAGCGGGTACAGGGCTACCGCGACGAACCGGGCGTGAACCCCGACAGCCGCACCGAGACCTTCGTGGCACTGCGCACCGAAATCGCCAACTGGCGCTGGGCCGGCGTGCCCTTCTACATCCGCACCGGCAAGCGGCTGGCCTCGCGCGACGCGCGCATCGAGGTCAACTTCCGCCCGACGCCGCACGCCATCTACCGCGCGCCCGCCGGCAACGTCAACAAGCTGGTCATCAACCTGCAGCCGAAGGACGGCCTGGAGCTGCACATGCTCGCGCAGGCCCAGGACAACCGCCAGCGCGGCGGCAACGGCCACGCCAGCGCCGCACAACTGGCGCCGGTTCAGCTCGACCTCGACTTCGACAAGCGCTTCGGCGCCGAGCGCGTGGGCGCCTACGAGCGCCTGCTGCTCGACGTGATCGACGGCCGCCTCAACCTGTTCGTGCGCAGCGACGAGCAGGAAGAAGCCTGGCGCTGGGTCGAGCCGCTCATCGATTCCTGGGAATCCGACGGCGGCCCGCGCCCCTATGCGGCTGGCACCTGGGGCCCCAGCGCATCGAGCGCCATGATCGCGCGCGACGGCTTCGCCTGGGGCGAAGAGCAGTAACGCAGCCGCGAGGCTGCGCGGCCTTCCTTCAGCCGAACTGAAGGCAGCGCATGCCGAGCGTGCCCGACTGAAAGCCTTCGTAGACGGTCTTCGCACGCTCGCCCGGCGCCGCAGCGCCCAGGGCATACAGGAAGGGAAAGTAGTGGTCCGGCGTGGCCACGGCGGTCGACGCCCCTTCGAGTTTCTCGTAGCCGATGAGCGCACGGTCGTCCCGGCCGGCCAGCGCGGCCTTCACCGCATCGTCGAAAGACTGCGCCCACGGGCGGCTCGCCTTCGGGCCGTCGGGCGTGCCGCGGTCGGTGGCGCGCAGGTTGTGCACCACGTTGCCGCTGCCCATCACAAGCACGCCCTGGTCGCGCAAGGCCGCCAGGTCGCGCCCCACCGCATGATGGAACGCCGCCGGCTTGTCGTAGTCGATGCTGAGCTGGAAGACCGGCACGTCGGCCTTCGGATACAGGTGCTTCAGCACGCTCCAGGTGCCGTGGTCCAGCCCCCACTGCTCGGTGGCGATCACCGGCATCTGCTTGACGGCACCGATCGCTTGGCGCGCGAGTGCAGGATGGCCGGCCGCCGGGTACTCGATGTCGAACAGCGCCTGCGGAAAACCGCCGAAATCGTGGATCGTCTTGGGCCGCGTCTGCACCGTGACGCCGGTCGCGCCCTGGCTGAGCCAGTGCGCCGACACGCTGAGGATCGCCGTGGGCCTCGGCAGCTCGCGGCCCCAGGCGGCGAGGCGGCGCGTGAAGGCGTTGTCCGCGAGCGCATTCATCGGCGAGCCGTGGCCGATGAAGATGACGGGCATGCGGCGCGCGGGTGGCGCGCCGGCCGCGTGCGCGATCTCGCTCATCGACGCCAGCGCGGCGGTCGCGCCCAGCGCCGAGCCCATGAGAAAGCCACGGCGGCCGAGCAGGCGGGTCATCGGGGTGGAGGTCATCGTGTCAGGGGGTGTGGGTTCGGGGCCAACCCGGGACTGTGCAACAGAGTGACGGCAGGGAAAGTGCGTTTACGCACACCGTGCGGCGCCAGCGCCATGGATCACGGCACGAATGCACGCAGGCGCTCGCCCAGCGGCGCCAGGAAGTCGCGCAGCAAGGGCTCGCGCATCAGCGTGTCGAGGTAGCCCGGCGCCAGTCGCCCGTTCTGTGCATACACCGCCAGCACGCGCAGACTTTCACCGCGCAGCACCGTGGTCGCGTGGACGTCACCCTGCCGCTCGCAGGCGCTCGCCATGTCGCGCAGCAGCGCCGTGGCATCGTCGGCATCGGGCGCCCATTGCTGGCCGTAGAGCCGGGCCAGCCGCTGCGCATCGGCAGACGGCACGTCGGGGAAGACCAGCGGCAGCAAGCGTTCGCGCACATGGGCCAGCGCCATCACATCGGTTTCCGCAAGGCCTGTGGCGTGGTGGCGCGTCAGGCGATTCAGGCCCATGCCGAGGTTGGCGAGCCGCGCGTCGCCACGCACCAGCTCCAGCAACAGGCCGAGCCATGCGAACCGGCCGAGCGTGGCATCGAAGCCCAGCCCGCGTTGCCGAATTCGAGGCAGCGCCAGCATCAGGCCGCCCATCAGCAGCGGTTGTTCGTGCGGCAGATGGGCCAACAGCGCAGCCAGGATCTGGTCGTGCATCTCCGGCACACGCTGCATCGACGGCGAGCCCGCGTCGCCGTCGCGGGCGTACCAGGCACCGACCGCGCCGATCTCCGGCGACGCCCGCAGGAATGCGGACTGCACCTGCAAGCGCTCGGGCGCACTGCGCACGGTCGGCGACCACAGCGCCAGCGTGTCGCCGCGCGCCTGCATCAACCCCCATTGCGCGGCGGCCGCCCACCCCATCGGGACGGGCGCCTGCAACAGCAGCAGCCCGGCCAGCCGCGGGTCGGCGGCCATGCGCGCGCGAATCACGTCGACGGTGGCATCGGTGGAGCCGTCGTCCACAACGATGATCTGGTGCGGTGCGAGGCTTTGCTCGGCGATCGATGCCAAGGCGTCCGCAACGTCCTTCTCGTCATCGCGCATCACCATCAGGACCGACACCTGCGAGGCAGGCTCACGCGTGCTCCGTGCCTGCTGCCCCACCCACCGCTGCCGGGCCGCCGCAAGGTAGCGCTGCATCGCACCCGCCAGCACCTCATGCTGCGGCGGCAAGGATTGCAGCGCCCGCGGCCCCGCGATTTCCAATGCGCGCCGCCGCGGCGCATCGGCCACCAGTGCGCGCACGCGGTCGACCAGCTCGTCCTTCGTGCACCCTTCGACCGCGTCGCGCAGCACCTGCGGAATTTCGGAATGGGGATACAGCTCCGACACCACGGCCTTGCGATGCCGCAGCAGGATCGACAGGCGCGGCAGCTCCACCGTGCTGGAGTGGTCGGCCTTGCGCATGTTCAGCCCGACCTTGGCGCGCGGCAGCAAGGCGTCGCGCTGCGCCGGCGTCCAGGCGGTACCGAAGGGATAGGCCACACGCAGTCCGGCGGCGGTCAGTGCCTCCAGCACCTGCAGCCGCCGGGGCGTCGTCTCGCCGAAGAAGATGACGTCGATGTCCTGCTGCGCATCGTCCAGCACCTCGGACGCCGGCACCAGCGGCGTGGCCATCGGCTCGAAGCCCGGGCCCACGTAATCGGCGCGGTAGATGCCCAGCGCCGGGTGGTGCACCATGTTCTCGAGGCTGTACTCCCACACGTGAGCGCGCTGCAGCAGCCGTCGATAACCAGGCATCTCCGCGAGCAACTCGGGAAGGGCCGGCTCGAAGTTGACGACGATCGCATTCGGCGGCAATTCGTCGTCCGAGGGCAGGCTCAGGCCCATCGCGAAGAAGAAGAGGTTGATGTCGTCGTTGTCGACACCCGGGCCCGGCGCGATGCTTGTGGTGTAGCCGAGGCGCTCGCAGGCGAGGCGAAAGCCCTCCATCACCTCCTGCACGTTCTCATTGCCCAGCGAGCAGAAGCGCAGGTGCGGCCGGTACGGAAAGTTGTCCGCCGGCCAGCCCTGCGGGCTGCCGCCTTCGCTCACAAGCGGCCTTCCTCCACCGCGTGGCAGGCCACCTGCACGCCCTTCAGGCTCAACAGCGACGGTCGCTCCGACGAGCAGCGCGCATTCGCATGCGGGCAACGCGGATGAAAGGCGCAGCCGGTCGGCGGGTTCAGCGGGTTCGGCACTTCGCCCTGCACTGGCGTGCGCGCACGGCCCGTGTGCTTCATCTGCGGGATCGCGTCGAGCAGCATGCGGGTGTACGGGTGCTGCGGCTCGGCGAAGAGCTTCTGCTTGTCCGCCACCTCGACCAGCCGGCCCAGGTACATCACACCGACCTGGTCGGCCACGTGACGCACCACGGCGAGGTTGTGCGAGATGAAGAGGTAGGTCAGGCCCTGCTCGCGCTGCAGGTCCTTCATGATGTTGAGCACCTGCGCCTGCACGCTCACGTCGAGCGCGGAGGTGGGCTCGTCGCACACCAGGAACTCGGGCTGCGTGGCGAGCGCGCGGGCAATTGAAATGCGCTGGCGCTGGCCGCCCGAGAACTGGTGCGGGTACTTGCTCATGTCCAGCGGCGAGAGGCCGACCGACTGCAGCAGCTCGCCCACGCGCTGGCGCAGCGCGTCCTTGTCGCTCAGGATGCCATGCTCGCGCAGCGGCTCGCCGATGATGTCTTCGACGATCCAGCGCGGGTTGAGGCTCGCGTAGGGGTCCTGGAAGATCATCTGGATGCGGCGGCGCAGGGTGCGGCCTTCGGGCGTCTTGAACGCGGCGTGCGCGTCCTGCCCGTCGAACTGCAGGCCGCCGCGTGTCGGCGCATACAGGCCGACCAGCAGCCGCGCGACGGTGCTCTTGCCGCAGCCCGATTCACCGACCAGCGCGAGCGTCTTGCCGCGCTCGATGGAAAAGCTCACGCCGTCGACCGCATGCAGCAGCACGCGTGGCTTGCGTTCGAGCACGCGGTTGAGCCAGGGCGGCGACACATCGAAGGTGCGCGCGAGGTCGTGCGCGACCACGAGCGGCTCGCCCGTGGCGGCCGCGGTCGTGGCGGTGCGGGGTTCGGTCACGGCGCTCATCGGGTCACCTCCGCGAGGGGTTCGGCCGCCTCGGGCGTGGCGCGCTCGCCGGCCGCCAGGGCATCGTGGTGCTGCGCAGCGATCTCGGCGCGGCCCGCATGCGGGTCGGCGGCGTCGTGCAGCCAGCAGGCGGCGCGCGTGGCGCCCGCATGCATCAGCTCGGGCCGCTCGGTCAGGCAGCGCGCAAAGGTGCGCGGGCAGCGCGGGTTGTAGGCACAGCCAGTGGGGATGGCGTTGAGCCGCGGCATGGCGCCGTCGATCTGGTTGAGCCGTTCGCGGTCGACCGTCATGTCGGGAATCGACGCCATCAGGCCCGAGGTGTAGGGATGCGCGGGCTGGTGGATCACCTCGTGCACCGGGCCGATCTCGGCGATGCGGCCCGCATACATCACGGCCACGCGGTCGCAGGTCTCGGCGATCACGCCCATGTCGTGCGTGATGAGCATCACCGCCGCGCCACGGTCTTTGCAGATCTGCTTGAGCAGCTGGATGATCTGCGCCTGGATCGACACGTCGAGCGCGGTGGTCGGCTCGTCGGCCACGATGAGCTTGGGCTCGGCCGCGAGCGCGAGCGCAATCACCACGCGCTGGCGCATGCCGCCCGAGAACTGGTGTGGGAAGTGGTCGATGCGCTGTTCGGCGGCGGGAATGCCGGTGTCCTGCAGCAGGCCGATGGCGCGCTTGCGCGCTTCCGATTCGGTCACCGGCAGGTGGGTGCGGATGGTCTCGATGAGCTGGCGGCCCACCGTGTACAGCGGGTTCAGCGAGGTCAGCGGATCTTGAAAGATCGCGCCGATCTTGCGGCCGCGGATGGGGCGCATCGCATCGAAACCGAGGTTGTCGATGCGCTGGCCTTCGAGCAGGATCTCGCCGCTGGCCACGCGGCCCGGCGGTTCGAGCAGGCCGATGATGGCCGCGCCCGTGAGCGACTTGCCCGCACCCGATTCGCCCACCACGCCGAGGATTTCTCCGGGCGCGATGTCGAAGGAAATGCGGTCGAGTGCGCGCAGCGTGCCGCGGCGGTTCGGAAATTCGACGACGAGGTCTTTGACCTGGAGCAGCGTCATGGGGGCGTTGTCCTTTTCTGTTCAGCGCAAGCGCGGGTTCAGCGCGTCGCGCAGCCAGTCGCCGAGCAGGTTCACGCTGAGTGCGATGAGCACCAGCATCAAGCCCGGGAACACCGTGATCCACCATTCGCCCGAGAACAGGTACTGGTTGCCGATGCTGATGAGCGTGCCCAGCGAGGGCGAGGTCGGCGGCACGCCGACGCCCAGGAACGAGAGCGTGGCCTCGGTGATGATCGCGGTCGCGACCTGGATGGTGGCCAGCACCATCACCGGCCCCATCACGTTGGGCAGCACGTGGCGCAGCATGATGCGCAGCGGCGCCACGCCGGTGACACGCGCGGCCTGCACGTACTCCTTGTTGCGCTCCACCAGCGTGGAGCCGCGCACGGTGCGCGCGTACTGCACCCAGCCCGTGAGCGAGATCGAAATGATCAGCACGCCGAAAGCCAGCGATTCGTGCGCGCTCGGAAAGAGCGCACGGCCCACGCCGGCGATGAGTAGCGCGACCAGGATGGGTGGGAACGACAGCATCACGTCGCATACGCGCATGAGGAAGGAGTCGAGCCAGCCGCCGAAGAAGCCAGCCAGCAGGCCGAGCACCACGCCGACCACCACCGACAGCACCACCGACACCACGCCGACGATCAGCGAGATGCGCGCGCCGTAGATCACGGCCGAAAGAATGTCGCGGCCCTGGTCGTCGGTGCCGAGCAGGTATTTGGAGGAGCCTTCGGCGCTCCAGGCCGGCGGCAGGCGGGCATCGCCGAGTTCAAGGGTGGCGAGGTCAAAAGGATTGTGCGGCGACACCCATCCGGCGAACACCGAACAGAAGACGCACACCAGCGCAATGACGGCGGCAGCGATCGCCACCGGCGAGTTGCGGAAGCTGTAGCCGACATCGCTGTCGAGCCAGCGGGCAAGGGTTTTTTTCATCGCCGGGCCGCGTGGGGGTTATTTTTCATCGTGAGTCAAAAAAGAATGGGCCCGCAAGAAGCGGGCCCATGGTCGGGCCGCTCAGGCAGCGGCCCACGGTCGACTTACTTGATGCTCATCCACTTGAAGTACATGAAGTTGTCGGCCAGTTGCACCAGCTCGACCTTCTTGCTCACGCCCCAGGCCAGCGACTGCTGATGCAGCGGCAGGTGGCCGATGTCGTCGGTGTGGATCTTGAAGGCTTCCTTGATCATCTCGTTGCGCTTGCCCTTGTCCGACTCGGACTGGATCTTCTTGGTCAGCTCGTCCAGCTTGGGGTTGCAGTAGGCGCCCAGGTTGAACTGGCCCGTGCCCTTGTCGTCGGGGCACGAGGTGAGCGAGCTCAGCGCGTTGTGTGAGTCGTAGGTGGTCGGGGTCCAGCCCAGCATGTAGAAGCTGGTGTCGCGGCGCAGGATCTTCGGGAAGTAGGTGCCCTTGGTCTCGGCCACGAGGTTGATCTTCACGCCGATCTTCGCCAGGTTGGCGGCCACGCTCTGGCAGATCTGGCCGTCGTTGACGTAGCGGTCGTTCGGGCAGTTCATCGAGACTTCGAAGCCGTTCGGGTAGCCGGCTTCGGTCAGCAGCTTCTTGGCGGCATCGACGTCGAAGGGCATGCGCTTGTCCTGGTCGGCGGTCCAGCCGTTGATGCCCGGGCCGACGAGCAGCGCGGTGGGCTTGGAGGCGCCGCGCATCACGGTGCGCTGGATGCCGTTGATGTCGATGGCCTGGTAGAAGGCCTGTCGCACGCGCTTGTCCTTGAACGGGTTCTTGCCCTTCACGTTCGAGTACTGCAGTTCGTCGCGCTTCTGGTCCATGCCCAGGAAGATGGTGCGCATCTCGGGGCCGGTGATGACGCGGGCGTTGGGTGCGGCGTTGATGCGCGCGATGTCCTGCACGGGCACGGGCTCCATCACGTCGACTTCGCCGGAGACCAGTGCGGCCACGCGGGTCGCGGGGTTGGCGATGGGCGTGAACACGATCTCTTGCGCGTTGCCGTCGATCTTGCCCCAGTAGGTGCCGTTGCGCGTGAACACGGTGCGCACGTTGGGCTGGCGTTCGCGCACGCGGAACGGGCCGGTGCCGTTGGCCTTGAACGAGGCGGTGTTCTCGATGCCCTTGCGGCGGTCGACGGGCTTGGTGGCCTGGTTTTCCTCGCACCACTTCTTGCTCATGATCATGGTGAGCGAGATCACGTCGGGCAGGATCGGGAACGGGCCGTTGGTTTCGATTTCAACGGCGAGGTCGCCGACCTTGCGCACGGCCTTGATCTCGCTGAGCGTGGCCTTCATGTCGGAACCGTCGCCCTGCGCACGCGCAAAGCTGAACACCACGTCGTCGGCGCTGAACGGCGTGCCGTCATGGAACACGACGCCCTTGCGCAGCTCGAAGCGCCACACGTTCGGCGAGGTCTGCTTCCAGCTCGTGGCCAGCAGCGGCGCCAGGCTCAGGTCCTTGTTGCGGCCCACGAGAGTTTCATAGACGTTGGCGGTGACGCTCAGTTGCAGCGACTCGTTGAGCGAGTGCGGGTCGAGCGACAGGGCGTCGCCCTGGTTCGCGATGCGGATGGTCTGCGCGCTGGCGACCATGCTGACGGCGCTCAGAGCGCACAGGACAGCGACCGCAGCCGCTTGCTTCTTGAAACTCATGGGAACACTCCTCGGGTTGAAATCGAACACATCACGGCGCCGCGGTGGCGGCGGCTTTCCCTGGCTGCAGGCTGCGGGTAGCAGCCAGCGGCATGCCCTGCTCGATCAGGCCCGCATGCAGTGCGGCGCCCAACGGCAGGATCTCGTCATTGAAGTCGTAACGGCTGTTGTGCAGGAAGGCGCCGCTGCGGACGTCCTGGCCGATGCGCAGATAGGCACCGGCCTTCTTCTGCAGCATGAAGGAAAAATCTTCGGCGCCCATGCTGGGCTCCATGTTGCGGTCGACGTTCTTCGCGCCGACCAGCGATTCGGCCACGTCGGCCGCGAACATCGCTTCGGGCGCGGTGTTGATGGTGGCCGGGTAGATGCGTTCGTACTTGATCGTCGCGGTCGCGCCAAAGCCGGCGGCAATGGCCATGCACAGCTCGCTCAGTCGCTGCTCGACCTGCGCCTGCACGCGCGCGCTGAAGGTGCGCACGGTGCCGACCAGCGTGGCCTCGCCCGGGATCACGCTCATCGCGCCGAGGTCGCCGGCCTGCACGGCGCAGATGCTGACGACGGCCGCGTCGATGGGGCGCACGCTGCGCGACACGATAGTCTGCGCCGCGGTGATGATGTGCGCGGCCACCACGACGGGATCGATGGTCTGGTAGGCGTGCGCGCCATGGCCGCCCTTGCCCTTGATCTCGATCGTCACGCGATCGGCCGCGGCCATCATGGCGCCGCGGTTGATGCCCACGGTGCCGGCCGGCATTGCGGGCCAGTTGTGCATCGCATAGACGGCGTTCACCGGAAAGCGGTCGAACAGGCCGTCTTCGATCATCACGCGCGCACCGGCAAAGCCCTCTTCGCCGGGCTGGAAGATCAGCACGGCGGTGCCGTCGAAGTCGCGCGTCTCGGCCAGGTAGCGCGCGGCGCCGACCAGCATGGCGGTGTGGCCGTCGTGGCCGCAGCCGTGCATCAGGCCGTCGTTGGCGGAGCGCCAGCCGAAGTCGTTGTCCTCGCGCATGGGCAGCGCGTCCATGTCGGCGCGCAGGCCGATCATGCGGCCGCTGGCCGTCGACTTGCCACGAATGACGCCGACCACGCCGGTCTTGCCGATGCCGTCGTGGATCTCATCCACGCCGCAGGCCCGCAGTGCCTCGCGCACGCGGCCCGAGGTGTAGACCTCTTCGAAGCCGAGTTCGGGGTTGGCATGCAGGTCGCGGCGAAAGGCCTCGATCTCGGGGTAGAAGCTGGCGATGTGCGCGAAGGCCCGGCCGGAGGCCTGCAGGCGCGGCGCGGCAACTGCGGCTGTTGCGCTCACCTCAATGGCCTCCCGCCTTGCCCACGCGCAGCCGGGGATCGACCACGAAGTACAACAGGTCGACCACGAGGTTGATCACCACGAAGATCAGCGCGATCAGGCACAGGTAGGCGGCCATCACCGGGATGTCCGCGAAGGTCACGGCCTGAATGAAGAGCAGCCCCATGCCGGGCCACTGGAACACCGACTCCGTGATGATGGCGAAGGCGATCAGGCCGCCGAGCTGCAGGCCGGTGATGGTCATGACCGGCACCAGCGTGTTCTTGAGCGCGTGGCCGAAGTGGATCGCGCGGTTCGACAGGCCCCGTGCGCGCGCGAACTTGATGTAGTCGGTGCGCAGCACCTCGAGCATCTCGGCGCGCACCAGTCGCATGATCAGCGTGAGCTGGAAGATCGCCAACGTCACCGCCGGCAGGATGATGTGGTGCCAGCCGTCGGCCTTGAAGAGCCCGCTGGTCCACCAGCCGAACTGCACGGTGTCGCCGCGCCCGAAGCTCGGGAACCAGCCCAGCGTCACGGCGAAGACGAGGATCAGCAGGATGCCGATCAGGAAGGTGGGCAGCGACACGCCGAGCAGCGACACGGTCATGAACACCTGGCTCATGAAGGTGCCACGGCGCAATGCGGTGTACACGCCCATCGGAATGCCGACGAACAGCGCGAGGGCCGCAGCCACGAGTGCGAGTTCGAGCGTGGCCGGGAAGCGCTCGCCGATCAGGCGCGACACCTTGGCGCCCTGGCGCAGGCTCAGGCCGAACTCGCCTTGTGCGGCGTTGACCAGGAAATGCCAGAACTGCACGAAGAAGGGTCGGTCGAGCCCCAATGCGGCGCGCATTTCACGGATCTGGTCGGGCTTGGCGTCTTGTCCCAGCAGGAACACGACCGGGTCGCCGACATATTGAAAGAGGAGGAAGGCAATGAACGCAACCGCGATCATCACGATCACGGCCTGGATCAGGCGGCGCAGTACAAAGGCAGTCATTCAGGAACAAGAGTGGTCGCGGCATGCTAGCAGTGCAAACAGCGTGCCCGCACGGGGGTTCCCCGGGGGTGCACACAGATGGTGCTCTTTGCCAACACTGCCCGTCCTCGCGATGACGGCGCCCCAATGAAAAAAGCCACCCGGCTTGCGCCGGGTGGCTTTTGAGTCTTTCGATTCGAAGCTGGCTTACGCCAGCATCAAATTAGAAAGCGTGACGGATACCGAAGTCGTAGCCGGTCGAGGTCTTCGGGGTGAAGCCACCCGTGGTCACGAAAGCCGGGCCGCCGACGGTCAGCGATGCGCCGTTCTTGTTGCTCACGCGAGCAACGGTAGCGTACAGAGCCGTGCGCTTCGACAGGTTGTGCACGTAGCCGATAGCCAGCTTGTTGGCCTTCGGGTCAGCCAGACGCGGCTGGAACAGCACGTCAGGCTGGTTCAGGTCGTACTTGACGCTCGAGTACGAAGCGCGGATCAGGCCAGCACCGACCGGCACGGTCACGCCGAGCAGGTAACCGGTCAGGTCCGTGTCAGCACGGCCGCCAGCGAACGGGGTGACTTCGTAGTCACGCTTGTTCTTGGCGCGCGACAGTTCACCGAACAGCTTCACGGGACCGAAGTCGTACGAAGCGCCCAGGTTCAGCGTGTTGACCTTGTCGGTCGTGCCAGGGTAGTAGTTGTCACCCACGGTGCTGCTGCCGTAAGCCAGAGCCACGTCCAGGGGGCCGTTGGCGTAGCCGAAGCGGCCGCCGACGTAACGACCTTGACGCTGGCTGTTAGCCACGTCAGGCGTTGCCACGCCAGGGCTGTACTTGGTCTTCTCAGCGAAGCCGTACATCACTTGACCGTAGAAACCACCCAGGTTCGGCGGCAGGAAGTAGCCGATGGTGTTGCTGGCGCGAACGTAGTTGCTCGTGCCGACGTTGGTGAACGCGCCGGTCGAAGCTGCGGGGGTACCGAAGCCACCGAAGCCGTTGTTGGCCGTCGAGATCAGGTTGGTGCCAACGCCGTTGGTGCCGAACGGATCGAACACGGTGTCGTTCCAGAACGTCGGGGTGTAGTCACGACCCAGGCGGATTTCACCGAAACCACCCGACAGGCTCACGGTCGAACGACGTGCGAACGTAGCAACACCTTGCTGGCCGTCGTCGTTGGTGATCGGAGCTTCGAGCCAGAAGCTGGCTGCCAGGCCACCACCGAGGTCTTCCGTACCACGGAAGCCCAGACGGCTGGAGTTGTAGCCCGAGTTAGCCAGTTCGCGACGGCTTGCCTTGACGCTGCCCTTGTTCAGGTAGAACGGGTTCAGGAACGTGGCGCCGTTCAGGTCACGCGAGGTGGACGAGTAGCCGCTGATCGACGCGTCGACCACACCAAACAGCGTGACGGACGACTGAGCCGAGGCAACACCGGCGACAGCCAGGGCAGCCAGAGCAACTAGAGATTTTTTCATTGCAAGTTTCTCCAAGGTTAAACATAGGGCTCCGGTGCGAAGGGCTCACCGTGACTGGCACTTAGTGCTCCCACCGGACCCCGGGCCAACCTCCTTTTGGGAAGTTGATGCTATTGCACCAGAGCCACTGCAACAGGGCAAAACAAATCGCCCTAAATCATGGAAGCCCCGCGTGTTTCGTTGCAGTCGTGCAACAAAGGACTTAGGCTGGTTGTTTTTCCATGATGTGAAACAAAATGTGGCTGCCTTGCATCGCCAGGCAGGTGGGGTCAAATAGGCTCATGACTACCTTGCTCGACCCTGCCCTGACGGCCGCCGATGCCGCTTTGCGTACGCTTTTTGCCCGATCTCACGCCACTCGGGCGCTTCCCCCCGCGATCCAGCCGCAAGGTGAATTGAGCGAAGCGGAACGCCGTGAAGCTGGAGCCTTGATGCGGGTGAACCATGTCGGCGAAGTGTGTGCACAGGCGCTGTACACCGCCCAGGCTGCCGTGACGCGCGACACGGCGTTGCGCGCCCATTTCCTGGAAGCCGCGCATGAGGAAACCGATCACCTGGCTTGGACGCAGCAACGGATGGACGACCTAGGCGCCCGCCCGTCCATCCTGAACCCGCTCTGGTATGCCGGCGCCTTCGGACTCGGCCTGATTGCCGGACGCCTGGGGGATCCTGTAAGTCTTGGCTTCGTCGCGGAAACCGAACGCCAAGTGGAAGCGCACCTCGAAAGTCACCTGGACCGCCTGCCGCCAACCGATCACGCCTCCCGCGCCGTGGTTGAACAGATGAAGATCGACGAAGCCCGCCACGCCGCGCAAGCCGTGGACGCCGGCGCGGTAGAGCTGCCGGCACCGGCCAAGGCCCTAATGCGCTTGGCAGCACGGGTCATGACAACCGTCGCGCACCGAATCTAGGCTTCGAGCGCCGCCACGCAACGCTTCAGGTCTCGATCAGGTCGAAGCTGGTGGTGATTTCCGCCGTCTTCGCCAACATGATGCTGGCCGAGCAATAGGTTTCATGGCTCAGCGCGATCGCCCGCTCCACGGCGGTGGCCGGAATTCCCTTGCCCGCCACGGTGAAATGCATGTGGATCTTTGTGAAGACCTTGGGGTCCTTTTCCGCGCGCTCGCTGGTCAGCTTGACGCTGCAGCGCTCGACGCGATGGCGCCCCCGCTTCAATATGAGCACCACGTCATAGGCCGTGCAGCCCCCCGTGCCGGCAAGCACGGTTTCCATCGGCCGCGCGGCCAGGTTCTGCCCGCCGTTCTCAGGCTTGGCTGCATCCGGGGCGCCGTCCATCATCAGGACGTGGCCGCTGCCGGTCTCGGCCACGAAGCCCATGGCCGATCGGGTGCCTGCGTCACCGGTCCAACTTACTGTGCATTCCATGGTGTTTCAGCTCCAATTGGGATGAATTGGTGCGCAAAAGTGCACGCCAACATCGATTTGTGTGTGGGAAAAGCGTCGCCTGCTTGTTGCATCGCAACAAAGGGTGGGTATACTCTATTTCATTGCTGCGCACTTCATGGTGTGCACCCAGTTGTCTCCTCCACCCTTCCAATTGGTGGATTTAGCCCCGAGTTGCAAAACTCGGGGCTTTTTTCTTTGTGCGTCGCGATGGCGGCGCCACTCTAGCCGCCCCTCTTGAAAGGGCAGCTGCTCTGGCTGCCCTGGCTGTCGCCGGTGTTGCCTCGGCTCAGTCGTCCGTCACTCTGTTCGGTGTGGTTGACGCATCGATCAGCAGCTACTCGTCCACCTCGCGTGACCTGAACAACGGCGTCACGTACGACAAGCTGGGCCTCCCGGTCTACAACCCGTTCTACGTGAACCGCGGCAGCGTCAAGGTCAGCCGCCGCGAACTGGCCAACTCGGCCTACAACTCCAGCCGTCTGGGCTTCCGTGGCACGGAAGACCTGGGTGGCGGCCTGGCAGCCAGCTTCTGGCTTGAAGCCCCGATCACCAATGATGACGGCGCAACCGGCGTGTCGACGTTCGCTCGTCGCTCGACCGTGAGCCTGTCGGGTGGTTTCGGCGAAGTCCGCCTGGGCCGTGACTACACCCCGTCGTTCTGGAACGACACCGTGTTCGATCCGTTCGGCGCCAACGGTGTGGGCACCAACCTGATCTCGACGGCCGGCGGCTTCAACACCACCGGTGGTTCGGGCGGCTTTGGCGGCAACCCGAACTACGCTCGTGCCAGCAACACCATCGGCTACTTCCTGCCCCCTAACCTGGGCGGCTTCTACGGCCAAGTGCAGTATGGTTTCCACGAACGGAACAAGTACGACAACGGCAACTTCACGCCCAAGGCTGGTACCGCTTTTGTTCTGAATCCGAAGACTGGCGTGGTCGAAAAGACTGACGTTGCCGCGGCCAAGAGTCGCACGGGCCGTTACATCGGCGGTCGCTTCGGCTACGCCAATGGCCCCCTGGACGTTGCACTGGCGTATGGCAGCAGCACCTCCGGCGACGATTTCTACGCTGGCACGACCGACTCTGTCAGGACGCTGAACTTAGGCGCTTCGTACGACTTCGGTCCCGTCAAGCTGTTCGGTGAAGTGTCGCGCGTCAAGAGCAAGGTCGACTACGAAGTCACCCCGTTCGCTGGCGGTACTGCTGACACCGACCTGACCGGTTACCTGCTCGGCGTGACCGTGCCGGTCGGTGCTGGCCTGATCCGCGCTTCTTACTCGAGCGTCAAGTACGACCTGAACGCTGTTCAGTCGCCGTTCTCGTACGCTCCGGTCGCTGCCGATCCGAAAGCCAACAAGCTGGCTATCGGCTACGTGCACAACCTGTCGAAGCGCACGGCTCTGTACGCTACCGTTGCTCGCGTGAGCAACAAGAACGGTGCAGCTCTGACTGTCGCCGGCCCGGCTTTCGTGACCACGGGTGGCTTCACCCCGAAGAACTCGACCGGCTACGACTTCGGCATCCGCCACACCTTCTGATCGACTACGGCTCGATTCTCATGCTGGCCCTTGCCAGTTTGAATCAAGAGACCCTCAAGCCGCCCGGCTCAAGCCGGGCGGCTTTTTGTCCGTCTTCAACTCACCCGGCCACGCCTGCTCTGCAGCAGCCCCACATTCATTTCTCCGCTCAGTACCGATGCGTAGAAACGCTCGACCATGTTGACGCTCGTGCGTGCATTGCGCGCCAAGGTCAGCATGTCGATGCCTTGCCCATACAGCAGCCGCAACGTGATGGCGGTATGGCGCAAGCAATACAGCGTCCTCGATTGACCCAGCGGCCCTTTTTCGAGCCCCGTCTTTTCGAGCACCCAGTGAAAGAAGAAATTGAGAACCGCCAGCGCGTGCTCGCGGTTCTTCAGGTGCGGCATGAAGATGTAGTCTTCCGCCCCGCCAAAACCATGCGCCTCGCGGTGGGCGCGCAAGCATTCATAGACACGAACAGCAGGCCGCAGACTCACGATGGGCTGGCTGTGCCGCTTGGTCTCGGGCAAGTTCATCCGCAGGTAGACGTGCTTGCCGCGCACAACCTCGATGTGTTTGTGCTTCATGAGCTTGATGTCGCTGGGACGCACGAAGGTGTTGACCATCCAGCGAATCAGCCATGGCAGCTCGTCGGGCATGACGAGCAGTTCGCGTGCGATCCAGAAGCGCTCTCCGGCCGTCAACCGATCAAGCACCGGATGCGATCGACCACGCAACTTGCGCGCGGCCGCAATCAACGCGCGGTACTCCGCCACGCTGAAGCTGCCTCGCGGCTGGCTGCGCACCTTGATCTTTGGAAACACGGGCGCTTCGCGCAACGCGCCGGTGAGCACACCGTGCGTTGCGACCTTGCGCAACAGCACGAGGTACTGCGCGATCGTCGTGCTGGTGAAGCCTTGTTCGCCGAGGTGATCGATCAAACGCTGCACATCGGTTGTCGCGAACACGTTCGCGGGCACATCACCCAGCAAAGGAACGATGTGCGCACGCAATCTGTTGCCCATGACTTGCCATGTGGGCCGTCCGATTTCGCCGCGTTGCACGCGTGCGGCCTCGGCTTTCATCAGCCCTTTCGAAAGGTCGCTGACAGAAACTGATAACAAATTCTGCTCAACAGTTATCGAATTAGCGGGCGTATGAATCGCGGGAAAGGTGCGCGCAAAAAAACCGGAATCATTTGCAGCTGGAGCCTTGCGGAATAGGTTTATGACATTTGTGTCCATGCCATTCCCCGCATGCAATACCGATGCCTCTTATGATTGATGGTTAGCAAATGAAAACTCCCTGGAAAAGATCTTGCGCAATGCACCCGTTACCGCGGCTTTAACGCCCGCCGACTATCTCAGAAAAATCCTCAATGCGCGGGTCTACGACGTGGCCGTCGAGTCCGCTCTGGAGAAGGCGCGCGCGCTCAGCGAGCGACTAGGCAATACCGTATTGCTCAAGCGCGAGGATCAGCAACCCGTCTTCAGTTTCAAACTGCGCGGTGCCTATAACAAGATGGCGCACCTCAGCAAAGCGCAATTGGCGAGCGGTGTGATTTGCGCGTCGGCCGGCAATCACGCGCAAGGCGTTGCGCTCGGCGCGCGCAAGCTCGGCGCGCGCGCGGTGGTCGTGATGCCCGTGACCACACCGCAATTGAAGATCGATGCGGTGCGCGGTTTCGGCGGCGAGATCGTGTTGCACGGCGACAGCTATTCCGATGCCTACCTGCACGCGCTCGAATTGCAGGCACAACAGAACCTGACCTTCGTTCATCCGTTCGACGATCCCGACGTCATCGCAGGCCAGGGCACCATCGCGATGGAAATCCTGCGCCAGCACCAGGGCCCGCTCGATGCGGTGTTCGTGGCGATCGGCGGCGGCGGCCTCATCTCCGGCGTGGCCAACTACATCAAGGCCGTGCGGCCTGAGATCAAGGTGATCGGCGTTCAGATGAACGACTCCGACGCGATGATGCAATCGGTCGCCGCGCACCAGCGCGTGAACCTCCCTGACGTCGGCCTGTTCTCCGATGGCACGGCCGTCAAGCTCGTCGGCGAGGAAACCTTCCGCATCGCGCAGAACCTGGTCGACAGCTACATCTCGGTCGACACCGATGCCGTGTGCGCGGCCATCAAGGATGTGTTCGTCGACACGCGCAGCATCGTCGAGCCGGCCGGCGCGCTGGCCGTGGCGGCCATCAAGCAGTACGCCGCCGAGCACGGCCGCAAGGGCGAGACCTACGCGGCGATCCTGTGCGGCGCGAACATGAACTTCGACCGGCTGCGCTTCGTGGCCGAACGGGCCGAGGTCGGCGAGGAGCGCGAAGCGCTGTTCGCTGTGACCATCCCCGAAGAGCGCGGCAGCTTCCGTCGCTTTTGCGAACTCATCAGCGAGCTGCCTGCCGGCGGTGCGCCGCGCAACGTGACCGAGTTCAACTACCGCATCAGCGACGCGGCCAAGGCCCACGTGTTCGTCGGTCTCACGACCTCGGCGCGCGGCGAGTCGGCCACCATCGCGAAGGTCTTCATCGCGCACGGATTCGACGCGCTCGACCTCACGCACGATGAACTTGCCAAGGAGCATCTGCGCCATCTGGTGGGCGGCCGCACGGGGCTGGCGCACGACGAGCGCCTGCTGCGCTTCGTGTTCCCCGAGCGTCCCGGTGCGCTGCTCAAGTTCCTGAGCCTGATGCGGCCGAACTGGAACATCAGCCTGTTCCACTACCGCAACCAGGGTGCCGACTACGGGCGCATCCTCGTGGGCCTGCAGGTGCCGGCCGAAGAGTCGGCGGCCTTCGACAGCTTCCTCGAAACGCTGGGCTACCCCTGCGTCGAGGAAACGGCCAACCCGGCCTACCGCCTGTTCCTACAGGCCTGAGCGAAAGAAGAAGAGGAAAAGAGAAAGAGACCGCTGCGCTTACTGCGCAGGGGTCTGCGCCTGCGGCGGCGGCTCCATCGCAGCGCCCGCCGTGGCGGCAGGTTGCAATTGCTGCTGCTGCTGCGGCGGCATCACCACCGCCGGCATCGTGGCCGGCAACAGCCCGGCCGGCGCAGGTGACTGCATCGTGGGCAGACCGGCAGGTGGCGTCGGAAGTCCCATGCTCAGCGGCGCACGCACCGGCAGTTGCAGCGTGAACGCCGCCGGCCCGTCGCGCTGGGCACCGAGCGTCGCCGCGCGCACGCCCACCGACTGCAGCACATAGCTCTCACCGACCTTCGAGCCCACGCGGAACGGCCGCGGCGGCTTGCCGTCGATCGAGATCAGCGCCGCGCCCTGGTTCGACGGGTCCGCCACCACGCCCGACAGCGCGAAGCGGCTCGCGGCCTCCGGCGCCACGGGAGCGTTCGACGTCACCGTGACCACGCCCAGCAACCGGGCCACCGCCTCGGCATCGGCCGCGACCGGCGCGCGTGGCATCGTGGCCGCTGCTGCCACGGCATCGGCCGGTGACGCCAGCCTCAGCGCCCAGAACACCGCGGCGCCTGCGGCCAACGCCCAAAGCCCCGTCGTTGCAAGTGGGGCATGCCAGCGGGCTGCGGAGTAAGGACTTGTCATGGCCGCGGATTATCATGCAGCGCGCTTACTGCCTCATGTCCCCGCAAGCTATGAACAAACTCCTTCGTTCCGTCTCCCGCACCGCACAACGCGGCTTCACGCTGATCGAACTCATGGTGGTGCTTGTCATCATCGGCGTGCTCGCGGCCCTGATCGTGCCGAACGTGATCGAGCGCGCCGACGACGCCCGCGTCACCGCCGCCCGCACCGACATCAACAACCTGATGCAGGCGCTCAAGCTCTACCGCCTCGACAACCAGCGCTACCCGACCGCCGAGCAGGGCCTGCAGTCGCTGCTGACCCGCCCCACCGCGGGCCCGGCCGCGCCCAACTGGAAGCCCTACGTCGAGAAGCTGCCCAACGATCCCTGGGGCCATCCGTACCAGTACATGAACCCGGGCATCAAGGGCGAAATCGACGTGCTCTCCTTCGGCGCCGACGGACAAAGCGGCGGCGAGGGCAAGAATGCCGACATCGGCAGCTGGCAGTAAGCGCATCGCCCTCGGCCGCGTGGTGCTGCCAACGCCTCGCGCGGTGCGCGGCTTCACATTGCTGGAGCTGATCGTGGTGATCGCGATCATCGCCATCGCGACCGCCGGCGTCAGCTTCGCGATGCGCGACAGCAACGCCGCCGCGCTCGACCGCGAGGCCGACCGCCTCGCCGCCCTGCTCGAATCGGCCCGCGCCCAGTCGCGCGCCAGCGGCGTCATGGTGCGCTGGCGCCTCGTCGAAGGCGGCGGCTTCGTCTTCGACGGCCTGCCGGCCGACGCCCTGCCCACCGGCTGGACCCACGCCGGCATCACGGCCCAGCCCCTGCTGGGCGGCGGCACGCCGGTGACGGCGCTGCAGCTCGGGCCCGACCCCATCATTCCGGCGCAGCAGGTCATGCTGCACAGCGAAGGCCCGCCCGCGCGCATGCTGCGCGTCGCGACCGACGGGCTGCGGCCCTTCACCGTGTTCGCCGTGCCATGAGACCACGGCTGCGGCGCACCGCACGCCACCGCGGCTTCACGCTGATCGAGGTGCTGATCGCGCTGGGCATCGTCGCGCTCGCGCTTGCGGCCGGCTCGCAGGCCACGATGTCGCTCACGCGCAATGCGCAGCGCCAGTCCGACCTCGTGCTGGCCGGCCTGTGCGCCGAAAACGAACTCGCCAAGGCGCGCCTGTCGCGGCAGATGCCGGCCATCGGCGACTCGGGCTCGATCTGCCTGCAGGCCGGCCTCACCTTCCTCGTGACGACCACGACCGTGCCCACGCTCAACCCGAACTTCCGGCGCGTCGACGTGCAGGTGCGCGACGAAGGCAGCGCGCCGCTGCTGCGCGTCTCGACCGTGGTGGGGCGCGTCTGATGGTGCACATCCGCAAGCCCTCGCGCGCGCGCGGCTTCACGCTGATCGAGCTGCTGGTCGCCATCGCCGTGATGGCGCTGCTCGCACTCGTGAGCTGGCGCGGCCTGGACAGCATGTCGCGCGCCACCACGCAGAACCAGCTGCGCGCCGACGCGGTGCTCACGCTGCAGGCCACGCTCGCGCAATGGAGCGCCGACCTCGACGCCATCACCCTGCTCGCGCAGACCCGCCCGATCGACTGGGACGGCCGCGTGCTGCGCATGACGCGCCGCGGCAGCGACACCAGCACGCCGACCGTGCAGGTCGTCGCCTGGACGCTGCGCCCCGGCGCCGACGGCACGCGCTGGCGGCGCTGGCAGTCGGCGCCTTTCTCGACGCGTGGCGAATGGGTGCAGGCCTGGAACCTCGCGGCTGCCTGGGCACAGGACGGCGCCGCGCCCACCGGCGGCGCTACCGATGTCGCGCTGATGCCGGTCAACAGCTGGCAACTCGCGTACTTCCGCAACAACGCCTGGGTGCCGGCGGAGCCGTTGCCCGTCGCGGCAGCGAACCCGTCCAACCCGGCCGGTGCGCTCATCGCCATGCCCGACGGCGTGCGGCTGGTGCTGACACTGCCGCCCGGCGACGGGCTCTCGGGCACGCTCACGCGCGACTGGGTCCGGCCGACGCTGGGAGGGCCGCGCTCATGACCGCACCACGCAGCCATCGCACGGCAAGCGCACGCCGCCAGTCCGGCGCCGCGCTGCTCGCCGCCATGCTGACCGTGATGCTGGTCGCCACCTTTTCCGCCGCCGCGCTCTGGCAGCAGTGGCGCTCCGCCGAAGTCGAAGGCGCCGAGCGCGCGCGCGTGCAGGCGGCCTGGGTGCTGATCGGCGCGCTCGACTGGTCGCGCCTGATCCTCGGCGAAGACGGCCGCGCCGGCGGCCCCGACCACCTCGGCGAGCCGTGGGCCGTGCCGCTCGAAGAAGCCCGCCTCACGAGCTTTCTTTCGGCCGAAAAGAACGTGGCGAGCGACAACCTCGAAGGCCTGCCCGACGCGTTCCTGTCAGGCCGCATCGTCGACGCGCAGTCCAAGCTCAACGTGCTGTCGCTGGTGGACGCCGGCAAGCCGGTGCCCGCGAGCGTGGCCACCTTCACGCGGCTCTTCAACCTGCTCGGCCTGCCGGCCGGCGAGCTCGGCCAGATGACCACGCGGCTCGCGAGCGCGCTGCACACCGGCAGCACCGACGCTGCCTCAGGCGGTAGTGGCGGTGGCAGCAGCGATGCCAGCGCCGACACAGGCGCCGCCCCGCTGATGCCGCAGGAAGTCGCGCAACTGGTGTGGCTCGGCCTCTCGCCCGCCACCGCCGCCGCGCTCGAGCCCTACGTGACGATCCTGCCGGAGCGCACCACGCTCAACCTCAACACGGCCAGCGCCGAGGCCATCAGCGCGAGCGTCGAATCGCTGGGCATCGCTAGCGCGCGCCAGCTGGTGGAGCGGCGCACCCGATCCTTCTTCAAGAACATCGAGGAAGCCAACGCCGGCCTGCCCAGCGGCGGCTCGCGTTTCAACGCGGCCCAGCACGGCGTGGGCACGCAGTATTTCGAGGTGTACGGCCGGCTGCGGCTCGATCGCACCTGGGTCGAAGAACATTCGCTGCTCTTTCGCAAGGGCCTGGCGGTGACCACTGTCTGGCGCACCCGTGGCGCGGGCGCGACCACGCCTCCGGCAAAACCCTGAGTCCCGTTAACTTTTGTCCACTCAAAACACCGTCAAACGCACGTAGTCTCTGCAAGGTATGCTATTCAAACAATAGCAACAACTTGTAAGCCACCCCCTACAATCTCCGGCTTTTCCGACACCCCCTACATGACCCCGCTGCTGCTCATTGCTCCCCTCCCTCCGGCCGATGCCGCGGGTGAGTACGACTGGGCCCAGACCGGTGAGGACGGCATCGCCCTGCGCGACCAGGGCCGTGCGCTGCTGGCACTGCTGCCGTCGGGCCCCGAGGTCACGCTCGGCATTCCGTCCGCAGCGCTTTCGTGGCACCGCGTCACCTTGCCCAAGGGCAGCATGGGCAGCACCTCGAAGCTGCGCGCCGTGCTCGACGGCCTGCTCGAAGAGCACCTGCTCGACGAACCGGAAACCCTGCACTTCGCGCTCGCCCCCGACGCCAAGGCCGGCGAGCCGGTGTGGGTCGCGGCCTGCAACCGCATCTGGCTGCGCAGCGTCGTGCAAGGGCTCGAAGCGGCCGGCCGGCGCGTCGTGCGCATCGTTCCCGAATTCACGCCGCAGCCGGCCGATGCGCCGCCGCTGCTGCAGATCACCGGCGAGGCCGAGGCGCCGCAGCTCACGGTCTGCGACGGCGACGGCGTGGTCTCGCTGCCGCTGGCCGGTGCGGGCCTGGCCCTGTCGAACAGCCTGCCGCTCGACACCGCCGTGATCAGCACCGAACCCGCCGTCGCCGAAGCGGCCGAGCATCTGCTGGAGCGCCGTGTGCCGATCGTGCAGGCGCCGCAGCGCTGGCTGCATGCCACGCGCACGCCCTGGGAGCTCGCGCAGTTCGACCTCGCCGTGACGGGCCGCGCGCGCGCCGGCAAGAAGTTCGCGTCGGTGTTGCAGACGCTGCGCTTCGCGCCCGAATGGCGCGCCGCGCGCTGGGGCATCGTGGTGCTGCTGCTGACCCAACTCATCGGCCTGAACGCCTGGGCCTGGAAGGAGCGCAACGCGCTCGAGTCCAAGCGCCAGGCCACGCGCGCCATCCTGACGCAGACCTTCCCCTCGGTGAAGATCGTGGTCGACGCGCCGCTGCAGATGGGCCGCGAGGTCGCCGCGCTGCAACAGGCCGTGGGCGACGTGGCACCGAGCGATTTCGAACCCATGGTCGGCGCCATCGCTGCCGCCCTGCCGCCCGGCCGCTCCCCGAGCGCGATCGATTTCAGCGCCGGCCAGCTGCGCCTGCGCGGCCTCGGGCTGCAGCCGCAGGAGGTCACGCAGATCACCAGCGTGCTGTCGCCGCGCGGCTACCAGGTGCGCACCGAGGGCGATCTGCTGCTGGTGCAGGCCGAGGCCAACCGATGAACTTCAGCGAACAACTCAAGGCCCGCTGGGCCGTCCTCGGGATGCGCGAGCGCCGCCTCGTCATCGGCGCTGTCGCGCTGGTGGCACTGGCCTTGCTCTGGTGGATTGCGCTCGCCCCCGCGCTGCGCACGCTGGCCGCGGCACCGGCCGAACACGCACGGCTCGACGCCCAGCTCCAGCAGATGGCCACCTTGCAGAACCGCGCGAAGGCGCTGCAGTCGCAACCGCGCCTGGCGCGCGACGACGCACTGCGCGCACTCGAAAGCTCGGTGCGCGACGGCCTCGGCGTCACGAACGCCCAGCTCATGACGGCCGGCGGCGACGGCGGCGCCACCGTCACGCTGCGCGGTGCGCCGGCCCAAAGCCTGGCGCAATGGCTCACACAGGCGCGCGGCAATGCCCACGCCGTGCCGCGCGAAGTGCACCTCACGCGCGCGCCCGTCGCACCGCCGCCGCCGGGCGCCAAGCCTGCGCCGGCCACGCCCGACCAACCTCCGCAACCCCGCTGGGACGGCACGCTCGTGATGGCGCTGCCCGCCCCGCGCTGAAGCACCCCCACGCAACGCACGGCATGGCGAGACGCTCTCCGGTCCCCGACCTCCAGCCGCGCCGCGGCAGCTGGCGCTGGGCCGTGCTCGGCGCCGTCACCGGCATGCTGGTCGCGGTCGTGCTGTTCGCACCGGCACGCTGGCTGGCCTCGGCGCTCTCGGGCTGGACGCAAGGCCGCCTGCTGCTGGTCAACCCGCGCGGCACGGTCTGGAACGGCACCGCCGCCGTCGTATTCGCCAGCGGCGCCGGCGGCGCACAGGCCGTCTCGCTGCCCGGCCTGCTGAACTGGCGCATGTGGCCGAACTGGCGCGGCCTCTCGGCGCGCCTCGATCTGTCCTGCTGCGCGGCGCAGCCGCTGGGCCTGCAAGCCAGCCCGCGCGCCGACGGCCTGCAGCTCACATGGCAGGACGCCCGTTCGCGCTGGCCCGCCACGCTGCTCACCGGCCTGGGCGCGCCCTGGAACACCCTCAAGCTCGAAGGCGCGCTCGACCTCAATACGCGCGCCTTCGCCATGCAGTGGGACGGCCCCGCCTTGCGCATCGAAGGCCAGGCCACGCTCGACGCCACCGATGTGTCATCCGCCCTGTCGACCCTGCGGCCGATGGGCAGCTACCGGCTCTCGCTCGAAGGCGGCACGCGGCCCACGCTGCTGCTGAGCACGCGCGAAGGCAGCCTCGAACTGAACGGCAGCGGCAGCTGGAGCGGCACCGCGTTGCGCTTCAACGGCGAAGCCAGCGCGGCACCGGGCCGCGAAGACGCACTTTCCAATTTGTTGAACATCATCGGGCGGCGCGACGGTGCGCGCTCGATCATCACCCTGGGTTGATCCGACCATGAAGAAGCCTCTGTCCTCGTCCGGCGCCCGCCCCGGCCTCATCGCGCTCGCGGTACGCCTGCTGATCGCGGCGTCGTTCGTGCCAGTGTTGCCGGCCGCCTACGCACAGACCGGCGACGCCCCGCGGCGCGGCGAACCGATCACGCTCAACTTTGCGGCCGCCGACATCGAGGCCGTGGCCCGCACCATGGCCGTGGTCACCGGGCGCGACGTGGTGGTCGATCCGCGCGTGAAGGGCACCATGAACCTCGTTACCGACCGCCCGCTGGCGCCGGCCGCCGCGTTCAACCAGTTTGCCGCCGCACTGCGCCTGCAGGGCTTCGCGGTGGTCGAGGCCGATGGCCTCTACAAGGTGGTGCCCGAGGCCGACGCCAAGCTGCAGACCAGCACCGTCAACACCTCCATCAGCGGCGCCAGCTCGGCCGCAGGCAACCAGATCGTCACGCAGATCTTTCGCCTGAACTACGAGTCGGCCAACAGCCTGCTGCCGGTGCTGCGCCCGCTGATTCCGCCGAACAACACCATCAACGTGAACCCGGGCAACAACTCGCTCGTGATCACCGACTACGCCGACAACATGCGCCGGCTGGCACGCATCATCGCGTCGCTCGACGTGCCCAATGCGTCCGACATCGAGGTCATCCAGCTCAAGCATTCGGTGGCCTCCGACATGGTGCCGCTGGTCACGCGGCTGGTCGACGGCGGCGGTGCGAACGCGCCGGGTGCCGCTGCGCCGGGCGGGGCCGACGCGTCGTTCCGCACCACGCTGATGGCCGACCCGCGCAGCAACTCGCTGATTCTTCGCGCCGCCAACCCGGCGCGCGCGCAGCTCGTGCGCACGCTGGTCGAGAAGCTCGACCGCGCACCGGCCGAAACCAGCAACGGCGCGGCCGGCAACATCTACGTGGTCTACCTGAAGAACGCCGACGCGGTGCGCCTCGCGGCCACGCTGCGCGCCGCCATGGCCGCGAGCCAGCAGCAGTCGCAGGTGCCGGGTGCGCCCGGGGCCGCGGGCAGCGCGGGTTCGTCGGTGCCGCCGGCCAGCATGCCGATGACGCAGGCCGGCTTCGGCGGCAACAACACCCAGGGCGGCGGTTCGGCCGCGGCCAACGCGCCGCTGAACAACGCCAACCAGCCGTCCACCGGCGGCCAGATCCAGGCCGACCCGAGCACCAACTCGCTCATCATCACCGCGCCCGAGCCGCAGTACCGCCAGATGCGCGCCGTGATCGACAAGCTCGACGGCCGCCGCGCGCAGGTGATGATCGAAGCGCTCATCGTCGAGGTCAGCGCCAAGAAGGCCGCCAACTTCGGCGTGCAGTGGCAGAGCGCGCTGGGCAACAACGCCGTCATCGGCACCAACTCCAGCCTGGCCAGCGCCAACATTCTGGCGCTGACGCAGGCGCTGGCCACGCGCGACGTGGCCAACATCCGGCCTTCCACCGGCCTGAACCTGGGCATCGCCGGCAAGATCGGCGGCCAGTACATCCTGGGCGCCATCGCCAACTTCTTCAACAGCGACGGCGACGCCAACGTGCTCTCTACGCCCAACCTGCTGACGCTGGACAATGAAGAAGCCAAGATCGTCATCGGCCAGAACGTGCCTTTCGTGACCGGCCAGTACGCCAGCACCTCGGGCTCTGTGGGCATCAACCCGTTCACCACGGTGGAGCGCAAGGACGTGGGCCTCACCTTGCGCGTGCGCCCGACCATCAACGAGAACGGCACCGTGAAGATGACGATCTTCCAGGAGACCTCCACGGTCGACCAGAACACCGTGAAAGACCCCAACGGCCCGACCACCAACAAGCGCTCCATCGAGTCGAGCGTGCTGGTCGAAGACGGTGGCCTCGTGATGCTCGGCGGCCTGCTGTCGGACAACTACGGCAACACCGTCGAGAAGGTGCCGCTGGCCGGCGACATTCCCGTGCTCGGCAACCTGTTCAAGAACGAGGTGCGCACGCGCGACAAGAGCAACCTCATGATGTTCCTGCGCCCCGCCGTGATGCGCGACGGTGCCTCCACCGAAGCCTTCGCCTACGACCGCTACGACGAGATCCGCGGCATGCAGCAGCGTACGCAGCCCAACACCGACAACATCATGCTGCGCGGTGTCGACTCGGCGCCCGTGCTGCCCGAGGCGCCGCTGGTGCGCATCAACCGCATCAACGGCAACAACGACGACAGCAAGAAGAGCGGCCAGACCCGCATGGAAGGCACGCAGCTCATCCCGCCGCCGCGCCCCGCCACCGACAACCGCCGGCTCGCGCCCAGCCCGCTGCGCGGCGCACTGCCGCCCACCTCCGACCCGACCAGCTCGCGCGAGTCGCCCTGAACCCCGCCCCAAAGCAAGCCACGCCCCGCCCATGCGCTATCCCCTGCCCTACGCGTTCGCACGCAGCCAGCAACTGCTGCTCGAAGCCACGGACGACGGCCGCCACACGCTGTGGATGTCTGCCCACCCGGCGCGCAGCGCGGTCGGTGAAGTGACCCGCAAGTACGGCGTGCAGGCCTTCGAGGTGCTCGACGCCGGCCCGCTCGCCCAGCGCATCAGCGCCGCCTACGCCCAGGGCGAATCGAGCGCCGCCGCGGTGGTCAGCGAAGTGCAGAACGACGCCGACCTCTCGCGCATGATGCAGGAGCTGCCGGCGGTCGAAGACCTGCTGGCCAGCGCCGGCGACGCGCCCATCATCCGCATGCTGAACGCGCTGCTCACGCAGGCCGCACGCGACGGCGCCAGCGACATCCACATCGAGCCCTACGAGCGCACGTCGTCCGTGCGCTTTCGCATCGACGGCACCTTGCGCGAGGTGGTGCAGCCCAACCGCGCGCTGCACGCCGCGCTGATCTCGCGCCTGAAGATCATGGCCGACCTCGACATCTCCGAGAAGCGGCTGCCGCAGGACGGGCGCATCAGCCTGCGCATCGGCACGCGCGCGGTCGACGTGCGGGTGTCGACGCTGCCCAGCGCGCACGGCGAACGCGCCGTGCTGCGTCTGCTGGACAAGAGCGAATCGAAGCTCACGCTCGAATCGGTCGGCATGCAGGGCGACTCGCTGGCGCGCTTCGAAAAGCTCATTGCGCAGCCGCACGGCATCATCCTCGTGACCGGCCCCACGGGCTCGGGCAAGACCACCACGCTGTACGCCGCGCTGGCCCGGCTCGACGCGAGCCGCAGCAACATCATGACGGTGGAAGACCCCATCGAGTACGAACTGCCGGGCGTGGGCCAGACGCAGATCAACGCGAAGATCGAACTCACCTTCGCCAAGGCCTTGCGCGCCATCCTGCGGCAAGACCCCGACGTGATCATGATCGGCGAAATCCGCGACTTCGAAACCGCGCAGATCGCCATCCAGGCCTCGCTCACCGGTCACCTCGTGCTGGCCACGCTGCACACCAACGATTCGGTGAGCGCCGTCACGCGCCTGACCGACATGGGCGTGGAGCCCTTCCTCCTGAGCTCGTCGCTGCTCGGCGTGCTGGCCCAGCGCCTCGTGCGCAAGGTCTGCACGGCCTGCGGCGGCCCGGGCTGCGAGGTCTGCGGCCAGACTGGCTACCAGGGCCGCACCGGCATCTTCGAACTGCTGGTGGCCGACGACGAAGTGCAGGCGCTCATCCACGGCAAGGCCGCCGAGAGCGCGCTGTTCGAAGCCGGCGCACGCGGTGGTCTGCGCTCCATGCGCGAAGACGGCGAACGGCTGGTGCAGGCCGGCATCACCTCGCGCGCCGAACTCGTGCGCGTCACCCGCGAGTAACGACCCGCGATGCCCGCCTATTCCTTCGAAGCCATCGATGCCAGCGGCCAGTCGCGCGAAGGCGTGCTCGAGGCCGACACCGCGCGCGCCGCACGCGGCCTGCTGCGGGCGCAGGCGCTCATTCCGCTGTCGGTCAAACCGGTCGGCAGCGGCGATGCGGCTGGCGGCGGCGCCGGCAGCAACGCGCTCACGCGCTGGCTCGGCGGTGGCAAGCGGGTCTTCAACTCGACCAACCTCGCCGTGTGGACGCGCCAGCTCGCCGGCCTCATCTCGGCCGGCCTGCCGCTGGAACGCGCGCTCACGGCGCTCACCGACGAAGCCGAATCGGAACCGCAACGCAACCTCGTCGCCTCGCTGCGCGCCGAAGTCAACGCGGGCTCGCCCTTCGCGCGCGCGCTGTCGGCGCACCCGCGCGAGTTCTCGCCCATCTACACCGCCGTGATCGGCGCCGGCGAGCAAAGCGGCAACCTCGGGCTCGTGCTCGAACGCCTCGCCGACGACCTCGAAGAGCGCCAGGTGCTGCAGCAGAAGCTGATCGGCGCCGCGCTGTACCCGGCCATCGTCACGCTGGTGGCGATCGTGATCGTGATCTTCCTCGTGAGCTACGTGGTGCCGCAGGTGGCCCAGGTGTTCGCCGGCACCAAGCGCTCGCTGCCTTTTCTCACCACCGTGATGCTGTCGCTGAGCGCGGCCGTGCGCAACTACGGCTGGTGGATGCTGGGCGCCATCGTGATCGCGGCGGTCGGCGTGCGCGTCGCGCTGGCGCAGGAAGCCTTCCGCCTCAAGTTCGATGCCGCCTGGCTCAAGCTGCCGCTGGTCGGAAAGCTCGCGCGCGGCTACAACGCGGCGCGTTTCGCGAGCACGCTCGCCATGCTCGCCACAGCCGGTGTGCCCATCCTGCGCGCGCTGCAGGCGGCCTCCGAAACGCTGGGCAACCGCGCCATGCGCGCCGACGCGCTCGACGCGCTGGTGCTGGTGCGCGAAGGTGCGCCGCTGGCCTCCGCGCTGGCGCAGAAAAAACGCTTCCCGGGGCTGGTGTCGATGTTCGCGCGACTGGGCGAACAGACCGGCACGCTGCCCGTGATGCTGCAACGCGCTGCCAACCAGCTCGGCGCCGAAGTGCAGCGCCGCGCGATGCACCTGGCCACCATCCTCGAGCCGCTGCTTATCGTCGCCATGGGCGGCGTGGTCATGCTCATCGTGCTGGCCGTGATGCTTCCCATCATTCAGCTGAACCAGTTCGTCAAGTGACGACGAACGGGGAGCCCCTCACATGCCCGTAACGCTCGAAGACAAACTCGTGGTCGCGATCTCCTCGCGCGCCCTGTTCAACCTCGAAGAAGAAAACAAGATCTTCGAGGCCGGCGACAACGAGGGCTACATGAAGCTGCAGCTCGACCGCATCGACGAACCGGCCGCCCCCGGCATCGCGTCGTCGCTGATCCGCAAGCTGCTGCGCTTCAACGAAGACGGCGTGCAGCGCGTCGAGGTGGTCATTCTTTCGCGCAACGACCCGGTGTCGGGCATGCGCATCTTCAAGTCGAGCGCCGCAGCTGACATCAAGCTGCAGCGCGGCGTGTTCACGCAGGGCCGCCCGCCCTTCGGCTATTTGCGCCCGCTGCGCGCACACCTGTTCCTGTCGGTCAACGCGCAGGACGTGCGCGAGGCACTCGCCGCGGGCTTTCCGGCCGCGCGCGTGCTGGTCGAATCGGTGAAGGCCAGCGATGCATGGCCCAACGAAGTGCGCATCGCCTTCGACGGCGACGCCGTGCTCTTCAGCGACGAAGCCGAGCGCGTGTTCCAGGCCGAGGGCCTCGACGCCTTCCAGGCGCACGAACTCAGCAAGGCCGACCTGCCCCTGCCCGAAGGCCCGTTCAAGCCGCTGCTGATGGCATTGCATCGGCTGCAGATGGCCGGCAATGCGCAGATGCGCATCCGCACCGCACTGGTCACGGCGCGCAGCGCACCGGCGCACGAGCGCGCGATCCGCACGCTCATGAAGTGGAACATCCGCGTCGATGAAGCGATGTTCCTCGGCGGCCTGCCCAAGGGCGAGTTCCTGCGCGAGTTCGAGCCCGACTTCTTCTTCGACGACCAAACGGGTCACGTCGACGCGGCCTCGCGGCATGTGCCTGCAGGGCATGTGTCTAGCGGTATCAGCAACGAGTCCTGAGCGCTTTCTAGTGCGTTGTTCAGGGCGCGATCACGCCGACGGGGCACCTTGCTCCGCGAATGTCCTCCGGCCTGCGGCCGCCCCCTTAATTTCGCTGCGCAAGGCACCCCATCGACGTGATCGATAGGCAGTGCCGTCGTTGATCGGCCGCAAGCGCAGAGCGTGCCCAGGTGCGCAGGGCACTGGGTGCTCCCCGCAGCGAAATCAAGGAGGAGGGGCGAAGCCCCGGGGGACATTCGCGGAGGGGAATACCCGGTGTCCTGTGCACACGCCACCGTCCTTCTCTCGCAACCTCAGAGACCAGCGCGTTGTCACACGCGTTTCGTCCCACTGTCATCGCTCGTTCACTGCCGAGTAACGGGTTCTCCCTAGTCTTGTCGCCTGTCCGGTGCGCAGTGCCTTCGTGGCACTTTTTTTTCGCGCCGGCGTTTCACCTCCTTCGACAGACAACAAGAACCGAACGGCTTTTCCGATGCGTCCGACTCCTTCCACGCACGCCGCGCCTCTCACGCGCTGGCTGTTGCCCCTTGCGATTTCCGCCGCGCTCGCGGCCTGCGGCGGTGGAGGCGGCGGTGGCGTTGCCTTTCCGCCGATCAGTGGCGGCACACCGACGCCCCCCCCGCCACCACGCCCAACGAAGGCAAGAGCGGCCCGAAGGCGCTGATCGTCGAAATCGACGGGCTCACGCATGCCGCATTGCGCGAAGCCATCGCGCAGAAGAAAGTGCCGGCTGCGCTGCAATCGCTGCAGCTCGCGCCCGCATGGACCGGCGGCACCGATGGCGCGCTCAGCGAGCAGCCCGTCACCGACGGCCCCGGCTGGGCCACGCTGCTGACCGGCACCTGGGTGCCGCGCCACGCGGTGCGCGCCGACACCGTGGACCAACGCATCGACGCCAAGCTCGCGCCCTCCGTCTTCGCCTTCGCGAAGCAGAAGAAAGACGCGGGCTACCTGACCGCATCGGTCACCGCCAACACGCTGTATCCGAATCTGCTGCTCGCGGAAACCGGCACGCTCGACACCGCCGTCGATTGCGCCGGTGCCGATGCCTGCGTGACCGCCAACACCACACGGCTCATCGGCGCGGGCTACGACCTGCTGGTCGCGCAGTACAGCGCACCTGCTGCCGCAGCCTCCAACGGCCTGCGCAGCGACAGCTACCAGCGCGCCGTCTCCGACACCGCTGCCGCTGTCGGCCAGCTGCTCGCGCGCATCGCGCAACGCACGGCCAACGATGCGAAGGAAGACTGGCTCGTGATCCTCACGACCGGCCACGGCCTCGATGCCTTCGGCGGTGTCACGTCTCTGAAAGACATCGACAACAAGACCGTCTTCATCGCCAGCAACAAGACCTTGCCCGCGCTGCCCGCCGTCGGCGCCGCCTCGCCGGCCGACGACAACGCACTGCGCCAGTCGGCGGCCGCGACCGACATCGCGCCCACGGTGCTGCGCCACCTCGGCGCACTGCCCGCGACCGCGGCGTACAACTTCAACGGCCAGGCCCTGCAAGCCACCACCGCCGTGCAGCAGCTTGCAGCCCGCACCAGCGCCGACCGCAGCAGCATCGAGCTCTCGTGGACGCTCGCAGGCGACCTCGGCGGCCCCGTGCAGGTGCTGCGCGACGGCAAGCCGATCGCCACGCTGCCGGCTGGCGCCACGCGCTACACCGACCCCGTCAAGGCCGCGGCCGATGGCCTCTACGCGTTCCAGTACACGGTCGCCGCGGGCGGCGCCAGCGTCTCGCTCGCCGCGCAGATCGCCTATGTGAAGGTCGGCCTGATCAATCTCTTCCCGCTCGACGCGCTGCCGGCCCTCGACGTCAATGCGACGGCGACGCTCGCGCCCATCACCGCGGATGCCGACGGCGGCTCGCTCGTGGCCGACGACAACTTCCAGCCGCCCTACCGCGCGCAAGCGCTGCGCGTGGACAGCCGCATCAAGAACGCCGTCGGCAAGGCCGGCTATCTGCTGCAGCAGAGCCGCGACGTGACCACTGCACCGAAAGTGACCGCCTTCACCCTCGGCTTCTGGCTGCGCACCGACGCCACCTGCAGCCAGGGCGTCAACAACGGCGGGTCGGTCATCGCCAACAAGAACTACGACACCGGCAACAACGCAGGCCTGGCGATCGGCCTGTTCGGAAATTGCGAGCTGCGCTTCAACACCGGCACCGGCAGCGGACGCGGCGAGATCAGGGGCAGGCACTTCCTGAGCGCGGGCCGCTGGGCCTACATCGCGATGGTCATCGACAAGGCCGGCAAGAACATGAACGGCTATGTGTTCGACCCCGTGAAGGGCACGCAGACCGGCAGCGTCGCGCTCTCGAATGCACTGGTCGCCGCGCTCGGCGGCCTGGGCAAGGGCATCGCCCTTAATGAAGACGCCACCGGCTTGTACTACCAGCGCGCATCCGCCGACTCGCCGCGCGGCGCGATGGACTTCAACGACTTCGCGATCTGGAACCGCGCGCTCACCGCCGAAGAGCTCGCGGCCATCTACACGTCGGGCCAGCCGTTGTCGGCACTCGCCCCTTGATTGCTCCGATCACCCCGATCTCCACGACATCACAAAGAACGGATCACCCCATGCTGCTTCAAGCTTCCCTCCCCACGCGGCTGCTGGCCGCCTTCCTCCTGGCTTGCACGCTGTCCGCCTGCGGCGGCAGTGACAACAACGGCGGTGGCTTCCCGCCCATCATCACGCCGCCCCCGCAGCCCCAACCCGAAACCGGCGTGAAGCCCGAAATGCGCTGCGCCCCGTGACGCGCGACTTCATGAACAGCCACGACAAGACCATGAATTCACGCCGCAAATTCCTCACGGGCACTGCCACCACCGGCGCTGCCGCCCTCGCACTCTCGGCTTTCCCGCCGAGCATCCGCCGCGCACTGGCCATTCCCGCCAACAACAAGACCGGCACCATCAAGGACGTCGAGCACATCGTCATCCTGATGCAGGAGAACCGTTCGTTCGACCACTACTTCGGCACGCTGATGGGCGTGCGTGGTTTTGGCGATCGCTTCACCATTCCGCTGCCCAAGGGGCGCAACGTCTGGCAGCAAGCCGACGAGACGGGCACGCCTGTACTGCCCTACCACCTGGACCAGACCAAGGGCAACGCGCTGCGCGCGGGTCAGACGCCGCACGACTGGTCCGATGGCCAGGACGCCTGGGACGGCGGTCGCAACTATCAGTGGCCGCGCTACAAGCACCCGCTTTCCATGGGCTACTACAAGGAAGCGGAGTTGCCTTATCAAACGGCGCTGGCCAACGCCTTCACCCTGTGCGACGGCTACCACTGCAGCATGCACGCGGGCACCAACTCGAACCGCATGTTTCTCTGGACCGGCACCAACGGCCCCACCGGCGCCGGCGTGGCCACGGTCACCAACGAATGGGACGACCGGCGCCCTCCCGCTTCGACCAGCGGCTATGAGTGGAAGACCTACCCCGAACGCCTGGAAGCGGCAACGCCCAAGGTCAGCTGGATCGTGTATGAAAACATACCCGACAACTACGGCGACAACCCGCTCACCGGCTTCAAGCAGTACCGCCTGGCCAACGAGGCAGCGAAGGCAAAGCAGATCACCAACCAGAATCCGGTGCCGATCTACGATCCAGCCAGCGACGACGTCGGCAACCCGTTGTACAAGGGCATCGCCAACACCATGCCTGGCACCAAGGTGGACGAGTACCTGAACACCTTCCGCAATGACGTGAAGAACGGCAAGCTGCCGGCGGTGTCCTGGGTCGTGGCACCCGATGCTTACTCCGAACATCCGGGGCCCTCCAGCCCGGTGCTGGGCGCCTGGTACATCCAGGAAGTGCTGGATGCGCTCACCGCCGTGCCCGAGGTGTGGAGCAAGACCGTGCTGTTCATCAATTTCGATGAGAACGACGGCATCTTCGACCACTACCCGTCGCCGGCTGCACCTTCCATCAATCCGGACGGCACCGCCGCCGGCAAGACCACGCTGAGCGAAGCCGATCTGGCCTTCGAGTACCACAACTACCCTGCACCGCCCGGCACCACCGGCCAGAACAAGTACCCACCGGATGGCAAGGTCTTCGGACCGGGCAAGCGTGTTCCCATGTACGTGGTCTCGCCATGGAGCCGTGGTGGCTGGGTGAATTCGCAAGCCTTCGATCACACGTCGGTGCTGCGCTTCATCGAGGCGCGATTCGGTGTGGCGGAACCCAACATCAGCCCGTTCCGCCGCGCGGTATGCGGCGACCTGACCAGCGCTTTCAATTTCGCCAACCCGAACAACGAGCCGCGGCCACAACTGGCGGGACGCAAGAGCCTGGACGAAGCCGTTGCGCAGAACAAATCGCAAGAGTTCGAGGCGGATGGAAAGACCCTGCGAGCGGCAGTCCCCTTGCCGGTCGATCCCCAACTGCCGGTTCAAGCCACCGGCACGCGCCCCTCGCGCGCCCTGCCCTACGAGTTGCATGTGAGCGCGCGCAACGACGCGATCAGCGGCAAGGTCCGGCTCGTGTTCGCCAACACGGGCAAGGCCGCGGCCGTGTTCCACGTGTACGACAAGCTCAACCTGGAACGCCTGCCGCGCCGCTACATGGTCGAGGCCGGCAAGACGCTGGACGACACCTGGAACGCGATGGTCGACAACACGGGCTTCTACGACCTGTGGGTGCTCGGCCCGAACGGCTTCCATCGCCACTTCCGCGGCGACCTGAACAGCCTGCGCGCGGGCGACGCACCCAACCCCGAAGTGCGCGTGTGCTACGACATCGCCAACGGCAACGTCTACCTGCAGATGCTCAACGGCGGCCGCAACGCCTGCAAGTTCACCATCCGCCCCAAGGCCTACCGCACCGACGGTCCGTGGACCGCGACCGTGGCCGGCGGCACCTCGACGGAACAACACTGGGAGCTGGCCGCCAGCGGCGCCTGGTACGACTTCGAAGTGATCTGCGATGCCGACACCAGCTACTACCGGCGCTTCGCGGGTCGCGTGGAAACCGGCCGGCATTCGGTGAGCGACCCGGCCATGGGCACGGCCCGCGCCTGAGGCCAGGGGTGAGACCATGACCTCCCGCCGCAACTTCCTCACCGGCACTGCCACCACCGGTGCCGCTGCGCTCGCACTCTCGGCCTTTCCGCCGAGCATCCGACGCGCCCTGGCCATTCCCGCCAACAACAAGACCGGCACGATCAACGACGTCGAACACGTCGTGATCCTGATGCAGGAGAACCGTTCGTTCGATCACTACTTCGGCATGCTGCCGGGCGTGCGTGGCTTCGGCGATCGCTTCACGGTTCCACTGCCCAGAGGCCTGAACGTCTGGCAACAGCGCAATGCCAGCGGCCAGCTGATCCCGCCCTACCACCTCGACGGCAGCAAGGGCAATGCACAGCGGCCGGAAAGCCTGCCGCACAACTGGAGCGACTCGCAGAACGCCTGGGACGGCGGTCGCCTCTCGCAGTGGGCGCGCTACAAGCACGACGCATCGATGGGCTACCTCCAGGAAGCCGAGATCCCGTTCCAGTACGCGCTCGCCAACGCGTTCACCCTGTGCGACGGCTACCACTGCGCCATGCACACAGGCACTGACGCGAACCGATCCTTCCACATCACCGGCACCAACGGCCCGACCGCGCAGAACGTGGCCTTCGTCATCAACGAATGGGACTGGCTGGACGCCACCCCCAGCAAGGTCGACACCGGCTACACGTGGAAGACCTATGCCGAACGGCTGGAAGACGCCGGCATCAGCTGGATCTCGTACCAGAACATGCCCGACGAATGGGGCGACAACATGCTGGGCGCGTTCCGCCAGTTCAGGCGTGCCAACCGGGCGTCCACCTATCCGGTGACCAGCGGTTACTTCGAGGAGCCTTTTTCCGACACGGGCCAGAAGCTGCCCTTCCACGCCTACGACGCGGCCAGCGACAACCCGGGCAACCCGCTCTACAAGGGCATCGCCAACACGCTGCCGGGCAAGGAGCCGGACCAATATCTGGACGCGTTCCGCCGCGACATCAAGGCCGGCCGCCTGCCGCAGGTGAGCTGGGTCAATGCACCTTCTGTCTATTGCGAGCATCCGGACCCCTCCAGTCCGGTGCAGGGTGCGTGGTTCATCCAGGAAATACTGGACGCGCTCACCGCCGTGCCCGAGGTCTGGAGCAAGACCGTGCTGCTCGTCAACTTCGACGAAAACGACGGCTACTTCGACCACGTGCCCTCGCCGTCGGCGCCCTCGCTCAACCCCGACAAGACGCCGGCCGGCAAGACCACACTCGCCGATGCCGACCTGAAGGCCGAGTACTTCACGCAGCCAGCGCCGGACGGCAGCGCCAAGCAGCCCGCCCCCGACAACCGCGTGTTCGGTCCGGGCCCTCGCGTGCCGATGTACGTGATTTCTCCGTGGAGCCGAGGCGGTTGGGTCAATTCGCAGGCCTTCGACCACACCTCGGTGCTGCAATTCCTTGAAGCGCGTTTCGGCGTGAAGGAGCCGCACATCTCGCCTTTCCGGCGTGCAGTGTGCGGCGACCTCACGAGCGCGTTCAACTTCGCCACACCCAACAGCGAGGCAGTCCCAGCGCTCGCCGGCCACAAGTCCCGAGGAGAAGCCGACACGCTGCGCATCGAGCAGGAAAAGTTGGACCCTGTCCCGGTTCCGCAAAACCCGCAGCTGCCGCGCCAGCCCACCGGCACGCGCCCGTCGCGCGCACTGCCCTACGAGCTGCACACGAGCGCCAAGGCCGACGCCCTCACCGGCAAGGTGAAGCTGCTGTTTTCCAACACCGGCAAGGCCGCAGCGGTGTTCCATGTCTACGACAAGCTTCACCTGGATGACCGTCTGCCGCGCCGCTACATGGTGGAAGCCGGCAAGCAGCTCGATGACAGTTGGGCAGCAGCGACCGACGACGCCGGCCAATATGACCTCTGGGTGCTCGGCCCCAACGGCTACCACCGCCATTTCAAGGGCGACCTCAGCCGCCTGCGCGCCGGCGGCGTGGCCGCGCCCGAGGTGCGTGTCTGCTACGACATCGCCAACGGCAACGTGTACCTGCAGATGCGCAACGACGGCAAGGCCGCGTGCAAGTTCACGGTGCGCGCCAAGGCCTACCGCGACGACGGCCCGTGGAACGCGACGGTGAACGGCGGCGCGCAAGCCGAGCAGCACTGGGAGCTCGCCGCCAGCGGCCAGTGGTACGACTTTGCCGTCACCTGCGACAGCGACCCGGCCTTCTACCGCCGCTTTGCCGGCCGCGTGGAAACCGGCAAGCACACGGTGAGCGATCCGGCGATGGGCTTGCCCGACCTCTGAAGACGTAGGCATGATCCCCCCGCGCCCGCCAGTGGCGCGGGGGGATTCATGCACGCCAAGGTCATTCGGTACTTCGTCGAGGTGGTTCGCGCGGGCTCGATCCGCAAGGCGGCCGAGCAGCTGCACGTGGTGCCAACGGCCGTGAACCGGCAGATCCTCAACCTCGAGGAAGAGCTGGGCGCGCCGCTGTTCGAGCGCATCCACAACACGCTCAAGCTCACGCCCGTGGGCGAGATCGTGCTGGCGCATGCGCGCGGCACGCTGCGCGAGTTCGACCTCGTGCGCCAGCGCATCGAGGACGTGCGCGGCCTGCGCCAGGGCGAGGTCACGCTGGCCACCACGGCCGGCCTGGCCGACGCCTTCCTGCCCGCCGTGGTGCAGCGCTTTCGCGCCGCGCACCCGGGCATCCAGCTGAAGCTGCTCGGCCTGCCCATCGCGGCCGTGCTGCGCAGCGTGGCCGAAGGCGATGCCGACCTGGCACTGGCCTACGACGTGCCCGGCACGGCCGGCTTTCGCACGCTGTTCAGCAGCGAATGGCCGATCGGCGCGGTGGTGCCGCCGGGCCATCCGCTCACGGCGCATGCGACCGCACTGCTCGCGGAGTGCGTGGGCTACCCGCTGATCCTGCCCGCGCCCTCGCTGTCGATCCGCCCGATCCTCCACGCCGCGTTCGAGCGCTCGGCCATCCGCGTGTCGCCGGTGGTCGAAACCACTTCTACCGCGCTGATGCGCCGGCTGGTGCGCGACGGCGGCGGCATCACGCTGCTGAACCGCCTGGACGTGGACGAGGAACGCAACGACGGCACCCTGGTCTTCGTGCCGCTGCGCGACACCACGCTGGGCGCGCAGACGCTCACGCTCGAGACCCGCGCCGCGCAGGCGCCGAGCGCCGCGGCCGAGCTGTTCGCGAACCATGTCGTGGCCTGCCTGGACGACCTGCTGGCGCCCTGATGCCGCGCAGGTTCCGCGAACCTTCCGCTCTGGCAGCCCTTGCGATGACCGTCCACTTTTTGTGCACAGGGCGCGTCATTTATTGACTTTGCATGTGCAAAGACATCGCTCCTAGACTGCCGCGCCGGTTCATCGGCAGGAAAGGTTCCCATGTTCTCGAACGATAAAAAGACCCCCGCAGGAGACGGCGAAGGGGTCGACCAGAAGCTTCCGCTCGCCCGTTGCGGCGCATTGAGCCTGCAGCACGTGCTCGTGATGTATGCGGGCACGGTGGCCGTGCCGCTCATCGTGGGCGGTGCGCTCGGCCTCTCGAAGGCCGACATCGCGTTTCTCATCAACGCCGACCTGTTCGCCGCCGGCATCGCCACGCTGGTGCAGGCCATCGGCTTCTGGCGCTTCGGCATCCGCATGCCGGTGATGATGGGCGTGACCTTCGCGGCCGTCGGGCCGATGATCGCCATCGGCATGGACCCCTCGCTCGGCCTGCCCGCGATCTACGGCGCGACCATCGTGGCGGGCGTGTTCGGCATGCTCGTTGCGCCGCTCATGGGGCGGGTGCTGGGCGTGTTTCCACCGCTCGTCACGGGCACGGTCATCACGCTGATCGGCGTGTCGCTCATGGGCGTGGCCATCAACTGGGCCGCAGGCGGCCAGCCCACCGCGACCCGCATGATCGACGGCGTGGCGCACGCGGTGGCCAACCCGGCCTACGGCGAGCCGGTGAACCTGGCGATTGCCGCAGCGGTGCTGGCGGTGATCATCGCGATCACGCGCTTCGGCAAAGGCCTCATCGCCAACATCGCGGTGCTGCTGGGCATCGTGTTCGGCGTGGGCGTGTCGCTGGCGCTGGGGCGCATGCACTTCGACGGGCTCGAAGAAGCGAGCTGGATGGCCGTGACCACGCCTTTCCACTTCGGCCTGCCGCGCTTCGAGCTCACGGCCATCGCCTCGATGTGCATCGTGATGCTCATCACGCTGGTCGAATCGACCGGCATGTTCCTCGCACTGGGCGAGATCACCGGCCGCAAGGTGACGACCGACGCGCTCACGCGCGGGCTGCGCGCCGACGGGCTGGGCACGGTCATCGGTGGTGTGTTCAACACTTTCCCCTACACCTCGTTCTCGCAGAACGTGGGGCTGGTCACGGTGACGGGCGTGCGCTCGCGCTACGTGGCGGCGGGCGGTGGCCTGATGCTGATTGCGCTGGCGCTGTTACCGAAGATCGCGCACATCGTGGCCTCGGTGCCGCAGTTCGTGCTCGGCGGTGCGGGCATCGTGATGTTCGGCATGGTCGCGGCCACGGGTGTGCGCATCCTGGGCGCAATCGACTACGCGCAGAACCGCCACGCGCTGTATGTGATCGCCATTTCCATCGGGCTCGGATTGATCCCCACGCTGTCGCCCAATTTCTTCCAGCACTTTCCCGCCTGGACCCATCCGCTGACGCACAGCGGCATCGTGCTGGGCACGCTGGCCGCGGTGCTGCTCAATCTTTTCTACAACGGCGTGCTGTCGAAGGAACGGTCCTTCGCGATGGCGGCGCGCACTTCGCACGGTACCGAATGACTTTTCAACATCCCTCTTCTTCGCAACCGCAGCGCCCGCCGCTGCTGATCGTCCGGCACGCCGACGTGCTCGTCACCATGGACGCCGCCCGGCGCGAGATCGCCGACGGCGCCGTGGTGATGAACGGCCCCGCCGTCGCCTGGGTCGGCGCCACGGCCGAGCTGCCGGCGCCCTACCTCGACGCGCTGCGCAGCGGCCAGGCCGAGGCCATCGACATGCACGGCCACGTCGTGATACCCGGGCTGGTGAACACGCACCACCACATGTACCAGAGCCTCACGCGCGCCGTGCCCGAGGCACAGGACGCGGAGCTTTTCGGCTGGCTCACCCACCTGTACCTGCTGTGGGCGCGGCTCACGCCCGAGATGATCCGCGTGTCGACGCAGACCGCCATGGCCGAGCTGATGCGCTCGGGCTGCACCACCACCAGCGACCACCTCTACCTGTTCCCGAACGGGTCGCGGCTCGACGACTCGATCGAGGCGGCCGACGCCATGGGCATGCGCTTCCATGCCGCGCGCGGCAGCATGAGCGTGGGCCGCAGCGCCGGCGGCCTGCCGCCCGACGAGGTGGTGGAGACCGAGGCCGCGATCCTGCGCGACAGCGAGCGGCTCATCGACCGCTGGCACAACCCCGCGCGCCATTCGATGCGCCGCATCGTGCTCGCGCCCTGCTCGCCGTTCTCGGTGTCGCGCGACCTGATGCGCCTGTCGGCCGAGCTGGCGCGCGAACGCGGCGTGTCGCTGCACACGCACCTGGCCGAGAACGACAACGACGTCGCCTACTCGCGCGAGAAGTTCGGCATGACGCCGGCCGAGTACGCCGAAGACCTGGGCTGGGTCGGCCCCGACGTGTGGCACGCGCACTGCGTGAAGCTCGACGACGCCGGCATCGCGCTCTTCGGGCGCACCGGCACCGGCGTGGCGCACTGCCCGTGCTCGAACATGCGGCTGGCCTCGGGCATCGCGCCCATCGGGGCGATGCGGCGCGCGGGCGTGCCCGTGGGCCTGGGCGTGGACGGCAGCGCGTCGAACGACGGCGCGCACATGCTGGGCGAGGCGCGCCAGGCGATGCTGCTGCAGCGCGTGGGCTACGGCCCCGCCGCCATGACCGCGCGCGAGGCGCTGGAGATCGCCACGCTCGGCGGCGCCCGCGTGCTCGGGCGCGACGACATCGGTGCCCTCGCACCGGGCATGTCGGCCGACCTCGTGGCCTTCGACATGCGCGGCGTGGACCACGCGGGCGCGTGGCACGACCCGGTCGCCGCACTGGTGTTCTGCACGCCGGTGGCGGCGGCGCTGAGCGTGATCGACGGCGTGGTCCGCATCCGCGACGGGCGCTTCACGGGCTTCGAGCTGGCGCCGCTGCTGGCGACGCACCGCGGGCTGGCGCGCACGCTGTACGAATCGGCGCGGCATCCACACACCGCCTGAGAGCCCCTGCCGGGTGAGCACCTTCGAGGTAGGCACCAACCCTCATTGCCAACGCCAGAGCCCCTCCGCAGAATCCGCCCACCAAATAGAACGAGCGTTCTATTTGGTGACGGGACACCCCGTCGGCCTTCCCAAGATGCATAACGACAGGGAAATTTCCGATGAAGCGCAGAGACATCCTCAAATGGTCCGCCTCGGCGGGCGGCCTGGGCCTGCTGGCCGGCAAGACCTCCACCGCCTCGGCGGCCCTGCCGGTGCTCAAGCCCACGCTGCCGCAGAAGATCGACCCGATCAGCGCCACCTTGCGGCGGCTCGAACTGGTGGGGCGGCAGACGGCCTACCTCTGGACCGAATCGCACATCAACCTGGCCGGCGTGCCGATGGGCGCGGTGCTGCCTCCCACCGAGCTGCCGGCGCTGGAGCACCAGCTCAAGACCATCGCCAAGGCCCTGGAGGCCGTCACCAATTTCGCGGCCTCGTTCGCCACCAGCGCGCTGGCCTCGGGCAGCCTGCAGTCGCTCGACAACCTGCGCACGCGCCTGGCCGGCCTGCAGGCCAGTTTCGAGCAGCTGCTGGCCGCCAACGGCGGGCTGGCCACACTGCCGGCCGCGGTGCTGAACCTGCTGGGCACGCTCACGGGCACAGCGGGCGACATCGCCACGCAGCTCAAGCAGATCCACCACGACCTGCTGTCGCAAGGCCCGCTGGGCGCGCTGAACGGACCGAAGACGGTGGCACAGTACGACGCGCTGTTCGTCACCATCGAGAAGCCCGCCCTCTCACAGCTGCTGCACGACAACGACCTGTTCGCGGCCATGCGCGTGGCCGGGCCCAACCCGATGCTGATCCAGCGCGCGACGGCGCTGCCGACGAAGTTTCCGCTCGCCGATGCGCAGTACCGCCAGGTGATGGGCGCCGGCGACAGCCTTGCCGAGGCGGCCGCGTCGGGCCGGCTCTACCTGCTCGACTACGAGGGCCTGGGCGACATGGCGCCCACGGGCCCGGTGAGCAAGCCGCTCACGGGCACGGCCTACATCCACGCGCCCATTGCCTTGTTCGCGCGGCCGAAGACCGGCCGCTCGCTGGTGCCGGTCGCGATCCAGTGCGGACAGGACCCGACGCTGAGTCCGATCTTCCTGCGCGTGGACGACACGGCCAACGCGCAGGCCTACTGGGCCTGGCAATCGGCCAAGACCGCCGTGCAGGTGGCCGACTTCAACTACCACGAGATGTTCGTGCACCTGGGCCGCACGCACCTGATGTCGGAAGCCTTCGCGATGGCCACGCAGCGCCAGTTCGCGACCGCGCATCCGCTGAGCCGGCTGCTGTCGCCGCACCTAGAGGGCGCGATGTTCATCAACGAGTTCGCGACGCTGATCATCATGGCGCCGCTGACGACAGGCGACGTGATTCTTGCCGCGCCCATCGAGACGCTGCAGCAGCAGTGCGGCCGCGACCGGTTGGCCTACGGCTTCTACGACCGCATGGTGCTGCCCAACGACCTGCGCACGCGCGGCGTGGACGACACGGCGGCCCTGCCCGACTACCCGTACCGCGACGACGCACTGCTGGTGTGGCACGCCATCGCGCAATGGGTGGGCGACTACGTGGCCGCCTACTACCTGAGCGACGGCGACGTGACCGGCGACTACGAGCTCAAGGCCTGGGCCACCGAGCTCGCGACCAGCGGCAAGGTGCACGGCTTCCGGCCGATCACCACGCGCACGCAGCTGATCGACGTGCTGACCGCGATCATCTTCAACGCCAGCGCGCAGCATGCGGCCGTGAACTTCCCGCAGTATTCGGTGATGACCTATGCGCCCTTCAGCGCAGGCGCGGGCGGCGTGCCGGCGCCGACGAGCATCGCGGGGCAGAGCGAGACGAGCTGGTCGCAGATGCTGCCGTCACGGCTGGCGGCGCAGGAGCAGATCCTGCTGTTCCACATCCTGGGCGGCGTGTACTACCGGCCGCTGGGCGAGTACAAGGACAACGTGTTCCCGCACCTGCCGGTGCTGCTCGACCCGGCCATCGCCGGGCAAGGCGGGCCGCTGGAGCGCTTTCGCACCGCGCTGGTCGGCATCGAAGCCACCATCCGCCAGCGCAACACCGCGCGCACACGGCCCTACGAGCACCTGCTGCCGAGCCGCATCCCTTCGAGCACGAACATCTGAAGAAGGCGCGAGCGCCGCTCAGCGCCGCATCGTGTCCAGCTGCGTGACCGGCGCGGCGTTGTTGCCCCACGCGCCGCGGATGTAGGTGAGCACCTCGGCCACCTCGGTGGCGTCGAGCGCGTGCCCGAACGGCGGCATGCCGTAGGGGCGCGGGTTGCCGGCCGTCGCGGGCAGGAAGCCGCCGTGCGCGACCACCTGGATCAGGTTGGTGGGCCGCGCCATCGTCACCGCGCGGTTGCCCGCGAGCGGCGGGTAGGCGCCGGCCGCGCCCTGGCCCTGGTCGCCGTGGCAGTAGGCGCAGCGCTGGTCGTAGATTTTGGCGCCGCGCACCATCGCGCCGGCGTCGCGCCGCAGCGGGGCGGCGGGCGCCTTCGTTGCTTCTGGCGCGTCCTGCTTCACCGCCTCGGGCAGGTCCTTCAGGTAGATCGCCATCGCGCCCAGGTCGGCGTCGCTCAGGTACTGCGTACTGCGGAACACGACGTCGGCCATCGGGCCCATCACCGAGCCGCGCGGGGCGGTGCCGGACTTGAGCAGCGCCACGACATCGGCCGCAGGCCAGTCGGCCACGCCCGCTTCGTGCGGATCGGCCAGCGACGGCGCATACCAGTTCTCCACCGCGATCAGGCCGCCCGAGAGCCCGAGCTTGGTTTCGGTCGCGCCCAGCGAATTGCGACTGCCGTGGCAGGCGATGCAGTGGCCCAGCCCGCCCACCAGGTAGGCGCCGCGATTCCATTCGGCCGGCTTGTTCGCGTTCGCCACGAAGGGTTGCGGCTTGAACGAGAGCGCGCGCCACACCGCGAGCGCGGCCTGCGTGTCGTACGGAAAGCGCAGGCGGTGCGCCTGGTTTTCCGTGGCGGCCGGCGCCACGCTGCGCAGGTAGGCGTAGAGGGCATCGGAGTCTTCGCGCGTGACCTGCGTGAAGTTCGGGTACGGGAAGGCCGGGTACAGCAGGCGCCCGTCCTTGCTGCGGCCGTTGTGCATGGCGCGCCAGAAGTGCGCGCTGCTCCAGCCGCCGATGCCGTGCGTCGCATCGGGCGTGAGGTTGGTCGCGTAGATGGTGCCGAACGGCGTTTCGAGCGGCACGCCGCCCGCGTAGGGCTGGCCGCCGCGCGTGGTGTGGCAGCCGGCGCAGTTGCCCGCCAGCGCGAGGTAGCGCCCGCGCTCGACCAGTTGCGGCGTGGCGTCGAAGGCTTCGGCGCGTTCGGGCAGCGGGTCTTCGCCGCGCAGGTTCAGCGCCCCCACGACGCCGGCCAACACGGCCGCCAGGGTGACCAGGCCCAGCAGGGCCCAGCCGAAATGTCTCAATCGCGCGGTCATCGGGTTCTCAGGGTTTCGCTGCGGTGGGCATGCCGCCGCAGGTGACGGGCAACGGTGCGGGCAGCGAGGCGGCCGGGCGGGTGTCGGCCGGCATCGGCTGCACGGCCAGCCAGCTGGCCACGGCGTTGATGTCGGCGGTGGTCATGCGCTGGCCGATCTGCGCCATGCAGTCGGGCGCGGGTGCGTGGCGCTCCTTGGTGAGCCAGGCGCCGAGCTGCGACGACACGTACAAGCGCGGCAGGCCCAGCAGGCCCGGAATGGCCGGCTGCACGCCCGTGAGCGCGGCGCCGTGGCACTGCACGCAGGCCGGGATCTGGCGCGCTGCATCGCCTTCGAGCGCCAGTTGGCGGCCACGCCGCAGTTGCTCGGGCGAGGCGTCGCTCTGCGGCGAAATCGCCGCGTACGGCAGCGACAGGTTCGCGAAGTAGTCGGCCATCTCGCGCAGGTAGTCGTCCGACAGGTGCTGGACCATGTAGGTCATGTCGCTGTTGAAGCGGCGCCCGTCGCGAAAACTCACGAGCTGGTTGAACAGATAGCCCGCCGGCTTGCCCGCCAGGCGCGGAAAGAAGCCGGCATTGGTGGTGGCGCCCTCGCGCCCGTGGCAGGCGATGCAGGCGGCCACGCGCTGCTCGATGGTGTCGGGCACGGTGGTGGTGGCTGCGCGCGTCATGGCGGGCGCGAGCGGCAACAGCAGCGCCAGGGCCAGCGCTGCGCGATGGAGCACGGCCTTCATCACGTGCCTGCCGCGAAATGCGCCAGGGCCAGCAGGCCCGCGATCAGCAGCAGGGCCATGCACAGGCCCACGCCGATCAGCGGCAGGATGCCCAGTTGGGCGGTCCGCTTGTCGGCGTCGGCCCGGCGGCCGCCCAGCCCGATGAAGCTCCAGAGTACGGCGCGCACCGCGCGCATCAGATTGAACATGGCTCCACTGTCGCGCAAACGGGTCAAAAAAAACAGATGCAGATCCAGCTCGATTCACCATATCAGATTAGAGTCCCCGCGAATGACAACGGCCCACTGACGAAGCCCCGATGAAGCGTTATGAAGCCCTGGCCTCGGACATCGAGGCCTCGATCCGCAACGGCACCCTCAAGACCGGCGACCGCCTGCCCTCCGTGCGCCACACGGGCAGCAGCCGCGGCGTGAGCGCCTCCACCGTGTTCCAAGCCTACTACCTGCTGGAAGCGCGCGGCCTCGTGCGCGCGCGCGACCGCTCGGGCTACTACGTGGCCGGCGGCGGCCTGCGCGACGCGCCGCCCGAAACCACCCTCACCTCGCGCCCCGCCGAAGGCCCGCGCGCGCTCGACGTGAGCGACCAGGTGTTCGACATCCTCGAAGCCAGCATGTCGCGCCAGGTCGTGCCCTTCGGCTCGGCCTTTCCGAGCCCGCTGCTGTTTCCGCTGGCGCGGCTGGGCCAGTTCATGGCGGCCAGCGCCAAGTCGCTCGACCCGTGGCGCACCGTGGACGACCTCACGCCCGGCAGCGCGGCGTTGCGCCGGCAGATCGCGCTGCGCTACCTGGCCGACGGCCTGCCCGTGCCGGCCGAGGAAATCGTCGTCACCAACGGCGCGCTCGAAGCGCTCAACCTCTGCCTCTCGGCCGTCACGCGGCCGGGCGACGCGGTGATCGTCGAGTCGCCCACCTTCTATGCCGCGCTGCAGGCGCTCGAACGCATGGGCCTGCGCGCCATCGAGGTGCCGACGCACCCGGGCGAAGGCATCGACCTCGACGCGCTGGCGCAGGCCATCGCCGCGCACCAGCCGACCGCCTGCTGGCTCATGACCACCTTCCAGAACCCGCTCGGCAGCCTGATGCCCGACGCGAAGAAGAAGGCGCTGGTCGAACTGCTCGCCCGGCACGAGCTGCCGCTCATCGAGGACGACGTGTACGCCGAGCTCTACTTCGGCGAACGCCGCCCGCCGCCCGCCAAGGCCTTCGACACGCAGGGGCTGGTGCTGCACTGCTCGTCGTTTTCGAAGAGCCTCGCCCCCGGCTACCGCATCGGCTGGGCCTCGGCCGGGCGCTTCGCGCGCAAGGTGGCGCGGCAAAAGCTCACGACCACGCTCAGCACCTCGGTGCCCGCGCAGCTGGCGCTGGCCGACTACCTCGAGAAGGGCGGCTTCGACAAGCATCTGCGCAAACTGCGCCAGACGCTGGCGATGCAGCAAGCCACTTTCGCGCAGGCCGTGGGGCATTACTTTCCGGCGGGCACGCGCGCCACGCGGCCGTTGGGCGGGTACTTCCTGTGGGTCGAGCTGCCGCCGCAGGTGAATGCGTTGGAGATCCATCGCCTGGCGCTGGAGCGCGGCATCAGCGTCGCGCCCGGCCCGATCTTCTCGGCCACGCGTGCGTTCGCGAACTGCCTGCGGCTCAACTACGGCCACGCGTGGGACACGCACAGCGAGCAGGCCTTGCAGACGCTGGGGCGGCTGGTGGCCGAAGCGAGCTGAAACGACAACGCCCGCCGAAGGGGCGGGCGTTGTTCGGGCCTGTCGCGTGACCTACTCTTGCGGTTCCAGCGCGACAGGCGCCGGCGCCCCGTTCTTCTTGCGCGCCTGCAGCACGAACGCCACGAACTGCCACACCACGAAGATGCCGACCAGCCCCAGCAGCGTGCCGCTGATGGGCCGCGACACGAAGGTGCCGAAGCTGCCGCGGCTCAGCAGCATTGCGCGGCGGAAGTTCTCCTCCAACATCGGCCCGAGGATGAAGCCCAGCATGAGCGGTGCGGCATCGAGCTCCAGCCGCATGAACATGTAGCCCATGAAGCCGAACGCGGCGGTGATGAACACGTCCTGCAGGTTGTTGTTCACGCTGTAGGTGCCGATGCAGCAGAAGAACAAAATCGACGGGAACAGCACGCTGTACGGGATCTTGAACACCGAGAGCCAGTAGCGCACCAGCGGCACGTTCAGCACCAGCAGGAACACGTTGCCGATCCACATGCTGGCCACCAGGCCCCAGAACAGCTCGGGGTGGCTGGCGATCATGTTCGGGCCCGGCTGGATGCCCTTGATGATGAAGGCCGCCAGCATCAGCGCCATGACTGCGTTCTCGGGAATGCCGATGCTCATCAGCGGAATGAAGCTGGTGCGCGCAGCCGCCTCGTCGGCTGCGGCCTGGCCGGCCACGCCTTCGATGCACCCCGTGCCGATCTCGTGCTTGTACTTGCTGACCTTCTTGTCGAGCGCATACGCCGCGAACTGCGCAATCGTCGGGCCGCCGCCGGGCAGGATGCCCAGAATGGAGCCGACCACGCTGCCGCGCAGCGCGCTGGGAATGATCCGCTTGAACTCCGCCCAGGTCGGGATCAGGTTGATCTTGCCGTTGAAGGGCGAGCGTTCTTCACGCGAGTCGAGGTTCTTCGTGATCTCGGCGATGCCGAAGCAGCCCAGTGCAATGCTCACGATGCCCACGCCGTCGGTCAGGAACGGCATGTCCATCGTGAAGCGCGCCATGCCGCTGTTCACGTCGGTGCCGATGGTGCCCAGCAGCACGCCGATCATGCACATCGCCAGCCCGTTCAGCAGGCTGCCCGTGGTCACGAAACTCACGCACACGAAGCCCACCAGCATCATCGCGACGTAGTCCGCCGGGCCGAACAGGAAGGCCACCTCGCCCAGCGTCGGCGCCAGGAACGACAGCACCAAAATCGCGACCGTGCCGCCGATGAAGCTGGAGAAACCGGCCGTGAAAAGCGCCAGGCCCGTCTGGCCTTTCAGCGTCATCGCGTAGCCGTCGATGCAGGCCACGATGCTGCTGGCATGCGGGATCTTCATCGTGATCGCGCTCACGCTGTCGCCGTACTGCGCACCGTAGTAGATGCCGGCCAGCATGATGAGCGCGCCAGTGGTGGGAATCGAATACGTCAGCGGCAGCAGCAGGCTGATGGTGGCCAGCGGGCCCAGGCCCGGCAGCAGGCCGACCAGCGTGCCCACCGTGCAGCCGATGGCGCAGTACATCAGGTTGTGGAGCGTCAGGGCGTGCGAGAAACCGAACGCCAGGTTGTTCAGAACATCCATCATGGTCGTGACCTCAGAAAAGCGGCAAGTTCAGGCCGAGCAGCTTCTGCAGCGCCAGCGCCATGGCGATCAGGCCCGCCGATATCTTCACGTTGCGCACCCACGAGTTGGAGCTGCCCGCGAAGGCCGAACAGAACACCATGAAGACGATGCCCGCGATCATGTTCACGTACATCGAGATCAGTGCGAATCCGCACAGGCTCGACAGGATGAGCCCGATGTTCTTGAAGTTCAGGTTCAACGTCACCGGCGCCACCACGAACGACCGGACCACGGTGGCCACGCCGATCAGCAGCAGCAGGCCGCTCACCATCACGGGGAACAGGCCCGGCCCCGCCCGGCTGAAGTCGCCGATGGGATAGCTCAGCGCGGTCAGGCCGAAGCCCAGCGCGATCGCCATGAGGAACAGACCTCTGACAAGGTTTCTATTTTTCATTCATACGCTCACGGTGTGATGTGATTCGAATGCGCCCGCGACCGGCAGAACCGGTGCGGGCGTGTCTCCGTCCGGAAGAAAGTTCCGGACGGATCGATGCTCTTTTCGCAAGCTGATCGGAATCTGACGAAGCCGCGAGGGGAACTACGTACCGGGGGGGAAGGTGGGGAACGCGGGCGGGTCACAATGCCCCGGGGTCTCCTCCCGAAGGATTGCGGAACACCGATGAAGGCACCACGCCGGACGGCCTGCCGGCGACCGTCGAGGTGAAGCAGTCGAGCGGCCACACCAAGCTGGACCGCTCGGCTGTCGAGACCGTTCGCACGTAGCGATTCAAGCCGACGCCGGATGACGGCACGGTGGTGTGGCAGGAGGTGCCGATCCGGTTTTTCATCACGTCGCAGCAGCAGACGACGAGTTAGGGACGATTGGGTAGGCCCTGGGCAAATGCCTTTTTCAGCCTGCTATCGTCCAGCCGCGCCGGTAAGTTCCGTATCTGGCAGGCCTATATTTAGAACGAGCAAGGGCTGCGGCCCGATCAAGAAGAACGATGTTTAACTTCACTCGACAAGCGACAGTCAAGAATCCGAGGAGCTCGTTGTTTCGCCTCATGATCGCGCCGTGGTTGACAGTTTCTCTTCTGTTGAGCGGGTGTGCCATAGCGCCGATATCGCCTGAAGAGCGCGCGAAGAATGCACCGGGCTCACTGCAGTTGACCTCCGCGCAGGGGGTGGTCTCTCTGAAGATAACGTCCAATCGCGCACGGGTCTCCACGTACTTCAGTCAATGGTCCAAACTCTGGGTCAAGAACCTGGAGACTTCGGGCCTCACGTCGCTCTCGAATCGTTCCGACTCCATCGAAAACCACAGCTTGTTTGTAGGTGCGCTGCTTGCCGGAACATATGAGATCCATAGCGTTGAGAGTTCAGCCTCAGGCATGGCCACCCTTACCAACTTCGCCGATGCCTCCGATGTGCTTCCTGGGTTCGCAGTTGCGGCCGGCCAGCTGACCGATCTCGGCACGATCGCATTCATGCGCAAACACTATCCCGTCGACTCGCGGGAGTTCCAGTGGGGCATCGCTCCAGAGGCGTCCTTTGACAGACAAGCCATTCTTCGGCGCCTCAATCCAGTGCTGCGTGATCAATTGAGTGTGCGGCCGGTCTTAGGATGGAGCGATGGTGACCGGCTTCGCGCGCGGCGCAAGACCCATGACCAGTTCCTGGGGTTGACCATGCGGGCTGCCTCTCCGGTGCTGCAGCCCGATGGCAGCGCTCTGTTCGGTGAATCGTTCGGTCAAATTGCCGTGCGAAGTGCACAAGGGACTTGGTCATTTCTGCAGACACCGACCTCACAGCCGATTCGGTCCTTGCATGTGGGTCGTGGCGGCGAGTTGTATGCGGGCTCTGACAATGGCCTCTTGATGGTGCGTCGCACAGCCACAGGCAGCTGGGAGTCGATTGCGTTGCCGGCCGATGATTCGTCCGTCATCCACGTCGGTCCATTGCCAGGCAGCGCCGATGTACTCGTTGTGCTTCAAACGAGCGATCGATTCCTTGGGCTTTCTGTCGACGCTGCGCCAAACCGTCCCTTGAAGGAGCAGTTCTCGAAGCCCCGTGCACTCTTTTCGAACCCAATGAACGACGTGCGCGGATATGTTCTCGAGGCAAGCAGCCAGGTGCTTTTTGCCATGGGAGCGTTTCAGAGCAAGACGGAGGTTCTCAAATACAGCGGCACAGATCCGATCTGGAGGGATGTTTCCTCGGGCGACGAGAACGTTCCTTCCAACTGGGCCTCCCTGAACGATGGAAGCGTCGGCCGCTTTGCTGGCATTCCGATGACGGGCATGTACTTCATGACCTCCCAGGACAATGGCAAGAGCTGGGAAAGACGTGGTGATCTCAACTGGGCCAATGGCAGCTTGCTGTTTGTCTCGGAGAAAGTCGGCTATGTCATTCGTCTCGACTCCAGGGCGGCTTTTGATCCGGAGCTGATTGAACAGTCCGTGTGGAGAACCAATGACGCCGGTCATACATGGTCCCTGGCTGGTTCGCCAAAGACCATCGGCGGCGCCCTCGTCGCATTGGGTGGTACAGAAAAAATAGGCTATGTCGGTCTGAATGGCAGGTTCATGGTTTCAGTGGATGGCGGAAAGACCTGGCGGGCAGAGCGAGTTCTTCCGTAGCCCTCCGCCCACGTTGAAATCGAACGATCGAATTCCGCCACGAGGCCGACTCAAGCAGGGAGACTTGAAATTGGAAGAAGCACAAACAGCGTACTTTCTGGATCGCTACTCCAGGATGACCGACGAGGAACTCTCGTATCTCCTCGTCACCCGTGGCGACAGCCTCTCGGAGGAGGCTGGCAATGCGCTTCGCATCGTTTTGAGCGGACGCAACCCAAGTGGGATTCGAGACGAAATCCGAGCGACAGCGGCCGACGTGGGAGCGCAAGTGGAACGCGCCAAAGAAGAGGCTCGCAAGAAAGCAGAGAGTGAACGAGCGACTCGCACAGGCGTTCGCTTTGCATGCATCGGCCTCTTCGTCATCGGCCTGTTCGTACTGATGCTCGGACCCACCGAAGGTGGCACGGCACTCTGTGTTGCCGCGCTCGCGATCTTCCTGTACTTCGAGATTCACCGATTGATTCGACGCTTCTTCGCTGCGCTTTTCAACCCGGACTCTCGGTGAAGTTGATCGACTACCGCAATCAATCAGCGCCGCCGCTCACATGGATGCAACTCGAATCCTCCTCGCGTTCCTGATCGCACTGGCCTTGGGTGTGTTCGCTTGGGACAGGTACAACCATCGCAAGGCGCGGCGAACAAGCTCGTCGTGGAACTGCTTTCGATGCGGTGTGGAACTGGGGCCCATGCAGTCCGTTCACATCCGCGTTGCTGGTGGTCCGGGACCCGCCACTTTGGCCCGGGCATGCAAGAAGTGCGCGAGGCGCGATGCGTGCATCTATTGGGCAGGCATGGGTCTGCTAGGGACTCTGCTTGTCGCTACCGGCGTTTTCCTGGCGTTGGCATAGAAAAGCCTTGATCGAATACCTGCCGCGTCAAGAGGCGGAAGAGGCAGCCTGCGGCCTCAAGCCGCCACCGCCATCCCACCCCGCCGCATCCGGCTCACCCTGAACAACAGGAACGCCGCGATGCTCACGTTCACCAGGTTCCATCCAATGCCGTTCAGGAAGGCCGCGTGATAGCTGCCCGTCAGGTCGAAGACCTTGCCTGACATCCAGCCGCCCAACGCCATGCCGAACAGCGTGAACATCAGCACCGTGCCCACGCGCGCGCCGGCTTCCTTGGGCGGAAAGTGCTCGCGCACGATGATTGCGTACGAGGGCACGATGCCGCCCTGGAACAGGCCGAACAGCGCCGAGATCACATACAGCGGCACCAGCCCGTCGAAGGGCAGGAACAGCAGCAGCGCCACGCACTGCAGCACACCGCCCAGCATCAGCGTGCGCAGCCCGCCGATGCGGTCGCAGATGGCGCCCGACACCAGCCGGCTCACGATGCCGAAACCCAGCATCAGCGACAGCATCATCGCGCCCTGCGCCGGACCGTAGCCTAGGTCGCCGCAGTAGGCCACGATGTGCACCTGCGGCATCGCCATCGCCACGCAGCAGGCCACGCCCGCCACGCACAGCAGGCCCTGCGCCGTGCCCAGGCTCAGGCCGAAGGGCCGCGTCATGTCGCGCACCAGGGTGCTGCCCGCCACCTGCGACACCGGCGCCACCTCGGCCAGTGCCGGTGGCCGTGCGCGGAAGAACAGCGCGAGCAGCGCCATCGTCAGGCCGCAGAAGATGCCCATGCCGATGTAGGTCTGGCGCCAGCCCACCTGCTCGACGAAGTGCTGCGCGATGGGCGGCCACACCGCGCCTGCCAGGTAGTTGCCGCTGGCGCACACCGCCACCGCAATGCCGCGCCGCTTGACGAACCACAGCGAGGTGTCGGCCACCAGCGGCGCAAAGGCCACCGAGCTGCCGAGCAGGCCGACCAGCAGCGCCTGCGCGACGGTGAAGGACACGATGCCTTCCGACATGCCCGTGGCGATGTAGCCGGCGGCCAGGAAGACCGAGCCCATCAGCATCGGCTTCATCACGCCGATGCGGTCGGCCAGCTTGCCCATGAGCACGCCACCGAAGCCGAAGCCCAGCATCAGCAGCGTGTAGGGCATGGAGGCATCGGCGCGCGCCACGCCGAACTCGGCCTGCACGGCGGGCAGCATGACCGACACCACGTACATGCCGCTGCTGCCGACCGTCATGACCAGCAGCGTGAGCGCCAGGCGCACCATGGCGTAGCGCGAGTCGGGCTGGTGGACGATGGTTGTCGCTGGGGTCGTCTTCATTCTCTTTGTCTCCACGCATGCATCGGGCCGTGCACGTCGTGTGGCATTCTCGCGGAAGGCTGCGTCGCTTGCTGCGCGTGCCCTCGAGAACCCAACGCATGCAAATCACCTACAGACAGGCCGTGCCTGAAGACACGCCCGCGTGCCTCGACCTGCGAGGCCGCACGCGAGAGAACGCCTTCTCGGTCGAAGACCTGAAGGCGCTCGGCATCACGTTGGAAAGCTGGCAAGCCGGCATCGCCGACGGCTCCCTGCCCGGCTACGTTGCCTTCGTCGATGGCGCGCTGGCCGGCTACTGCTTCGGCGAGCGGGACACCGGCGAGATCGGCGTGCTGGCGCTGCTGCCTGCGTACGAAGGCCAGGGCATCGGCAAGGCGCTGCTCGCACTGATGGTCGAAGAGTTCAAAGGGCTCGGCTTCCAGCAGCTCTTCCTGGGCTGTTCGCCCGATCCGCAGGTGCGCTCACACGGGTTCTACCGGCACCTGGGCTGGAAGCCCACGGGCGAATTCGATGCAGCGGGCGATGAAGTGCTGGCGTACGTCCCGTCCTGAGACGTTCGCCGCGGCCGGTGCGCTGAAACGCCCCGGCAGCCTCAGCCCACGAACGGCGCAGGCGCCATCACCACCACGACGCTCGACGACAAGAAGGCCTTCGGCATCGGAGTGCCGGGCTTGCGCTTGCCGTCGCAGGCCGCTGTCAGCAGGCCGAGACAGAGCAGAAGAACAAAGGCTGTGCTTCGCATGCGGCGCATGCTAAGCCCGCGATGGGGTGCGTCAAGTCGGACGGCAGCGCCAGCCACCGTCGGCGAAGCGCACTTTTTTCTGCTTCAGCGCAAGAGGACTTCCGGGCGCTCGCCGGCCTGCAGGCGGCGTTCGATGTCTTCCAGAACGTTCGGCAGGTCGGCCACGCTGTCGATCACGTAGTGCGCGCCGGCGGCTTCCAACTCGGCGGTGGCGCGGGCGCGGCGGGCCTGCTGGCCGTCGAGGTCGAGGGCCTGCCACTCGGCCAGCGTCAGGCCGTTGACGTTGCCGCTGACCGACACGCCGACGGCCCAGGTGCCGGCGTTGAGGCCTTCCTGCAGGCCCACGCCGGTGTCGTCGACCTTGACGACGGTGTGCGGCGGCCACACGCCGAGGTCGGCGAAGCAGCGGTACATCATGAGCGGCGACGGGCGTCCCGCCGCGAGGTCGCCCGCGCACACGAGGTTGTCGGGCGTGTAGCCACCGGCCGTGGCCAGCGGCGTGACGACGTCCATGATCGGGCGGTTGTAGCCGGTGGTCGAACCGATCTTCAGGCCGCGCTCGCGCGCCGCGTGGACGGCCTCGAGGGCGCCCGGAATGAAGTCGGTGTGGTCGCGCACGCTGGCCGCGTTCATGGGCGTGAACACCTCGTACAGGCGGTCGACGTCGGCGTCGCTGAAGGCATGGCCGTGCTTCGTCTCCCACTGCGCGGCGATGCGCGGCTGCATGCCCAGCGCCTTGATGTGGTCCCACTTGGCCATGCCCATCGGGGCGCGCGCCTCGTCGATGGTGATGTCGATGCCGAACTGTTCGAACAGCTTCACGAAGGCGCCCATGGGCGCGCAGGAACCGAAGTCGAGGATGGTGCCGGCCCAGTCGAAGACGACGGCCTGCAGCTTGGAATGGTGATGGGCGTTCATGGCGACACAGGAGGAAAGGTCAGGAAGGTGACGGCGATCACCACGCGTCGAACACGTCGGCGGCAATGCCGAAACCGGTGCTCGCGCCGCTGCCGCTGGTGACCAGCACCACGCGCGTGGCGTCGTCGGGTGCGTCGATCACGCAGGGCGTGGTTTTGGACGACGGGTACACGCCGGTCCAGCGTTCGGTGACCTGCGCGGTCTCGAGGTTGAGCGTGCTGCGCAGGTGGCGCAGGATGAGCTGGTCGACCGCTTCGATGGCAAAGGGTTCGGGCGCGTCGCCGTAGTGGTGCGAATCGCCGACCACCAGCGAGCCGTCAGCGCTCTGCACGACGATGAGGTGGATGCCGTGGTCGAGCGAGGCGCGCTCTTCCTGCATCAGCCGCTCGCGCAGCGCCGCCGCTTCGGGCAGGCTGCTGTAGCCCTCGTAGCGCACGAGGCTCAGGTCGGTCATCACGGCACCCGGCAAACGAAAGCCCGCCTCGGGCTGCACGCGCAGCATCTGCAGGCGGCACAGCGTGAGGTCGTGCGTGGCGATGCGCCCGGCGAACAGGCCGTGCAGCTCGGTGTTGGTGCAGACCACCACGCGCTCGCCGCGCAGGGTGCCGCGCGAGGTGCGCACGCGCGGGGTTTCGACTTCGTGCACGGTTTCGCCGAAGCGAAACACGACGCCGTGCGCCTCGGCCAGCCAGCGTGCGAGCAGGCCGACGGCGGTGCGCGATTCGACTCGCAGCTCGTGCGGGCTGAACAGCACCGAGCGCGCCTGCGCCAGGTTGAGCCCGGGCGCGCGCGCCTGCGCATCGGCGGCGTCGATGAGCGCGCAGGCCTCGGCCATCGGCGTGCGCAAGAAAGCTTCGAGCACGGCATGCGCCTCGGGCCGGTAGGCCGCGAGCCAGAGGTGGCGGTGCACGATGTCGATGCCGGCCTGCGGCGCGATGGCCTGCCACACGTCGCGTGAATGCATGGCGCGGCGCCACATGTCGCCCGGCGCCTGGCCGGTGACGGTGATGAAGCCGAAGTTGCGGATCGATGCGCCCAGGCAGGCTGCATCGCGCTCGACCACGCACACCTTGAGGCCGCGCTGTGCGGCGGTGTACGCATGGGCCAAGCCGACGATGCCGGCACCGACCACGATCACATCGAAGCTCTCGACGGACATGCTCGGGCTCATCAACGTTGCCTCCAGGCTTGCGTGCGCTTCAGTGCCCAGTGCCCGGCCAGCGCGAACAGGCCGCGGCCGACGGCGGCCGTGAGCATGATGAGCGAGGCCATGGCCGCGGCGGGCGCCACGTCGCCAGCGTCGTCCATGTTGAGCACGGCGATGGCGGCCAGCGTGGTCTGTGGCGAATAGAGGAAAACGACGGCCGACACGGTGGTCATCGCATTGACGAAGAAATAGCCGGCCACGTTCAGCACAGTGGGCAGCGCCACCGGCAGGTGCACGCGCCACAGCGTGCGCCAGAACGGCACGCCCATCGATTCGGACACCAGCTCGTACTCGCGGTCGAGCTGGCGCAGCGCGGTGAGCGAGGTGAGGTGCGCCACCGAAAAGAAGTGCGCCACGGTGCAGATCACCAAAATCGCCATGCCGCCGTACAGGCCGTGCAGCGGGTTCGCCGCCGAGTTGAAGAAGAAGATGTAGCCCACGCCGAGCACGAGCCCCGGCACCGCGAGCGGCAGGTTGGCCAGCAGGTTCAGCAGTTCGCGCAGCAGGCCGAAGTGGCGCGGCTTCTCCACGAAGTAGGCCGACACGAAGGTGGCGAACGCGCCCGCCACGGCCGCGTACAGCGCCAGGCGCAGCGAGTTGCTGTAGCTGCCCCAGCCGCCGCCGTCCATGTTGCTGAAGTCGTAGTTCTTCAGCGACGGCGTGAGCTTGTAGGGCCAATAGGTAGCGAGCGAGGCGAACACGGCCATGCCGATCATCACGACGATGGCGATGGCGGTGAGCGTGCAGAACACGAGCAGCGCGCGGTCGCGCGACTTCACGGGTTCGGGCTGGTAGGGCGTGGCGCGCGCCGACAGCGCCGCGGCCTGCTTGCGGCGCACGCGCCGCTCGACCAGGAACGACAGCACCGCCGGAATCAGCAGCACGAGGCCGACCACCGCGCCCATCTGGAAGTTCTGCTGCCCGACCACCTGCTTGTAGATGTCGGTCGCGAGCACGCCGGTCTGGCCGCCCACCACCTTGGGCACGCCGAAGTCGGTGATGACGAGCACGAACACGACCATCGCAGCCACGATGAGGCCGTAGCGCGACGCCGGCAGCGTGACGGTGCGAAAAATGCGCCAGCGCGAGGCACCCAGCGTCTGCGCGGCTTCGTACAAGCGCCCGTCGGACGTGGCCATGGCCGTGGTGAGGATCAGCAGCGCATGCGGCAGCGTCCAGAACACCGAACCGAGCACGATGCCCAGCGGGCCGTAGATCGACAGATCGCCCAGCAGCCCCTTGAACAGGCCCTGGTTGCCGAACAGGTAGATCAGGCTGATGGCCGGCAGCAGCGAGGGCGCAAGCAGCGGCATGAGCGCCACGGCGCGCAGCAGCCCCTTGGCGGGCATGCACGAGAGCGTGAGGCCGTAGGCGTACACGTAGGCGATAGAGGTGCAAAGCACGGCGCTGATCACTGCAAGGCCGACGCTATTGAAGGCCGACTGAACGAGCGCGGGGCTCTCGAGGTAGCGCGCAAAATTCGTCAAGCCGACGAACGCGCCGGCGCGGTCGTAGAAGCTCTGGCCGACCAGTGCGCCGACGGGGAGCGCGACGATCACGACCAGGAGCAGCACGACCAGCAGCGCGGCGGCGCCGGTGAGCCAGCGTTCGCGGTCGAAGTGGACCGTGCGAGGGATCGCGATCGGGGCGAGGGCTTCGGAAGGGGTGCTCATGTTGTTCTTTTTTTGGTGTCGTTGTTCGGGGCGTGTGCACAGGACACCGGGTACTCCCCTCCGCGAATGTCCCCCGGGCTTCGCCCTCCTCCTTGATTTCGCTGCGGGTAGCACCCAGTGCCCTGTGCACGAGGGCACGCTGTCGGTTTGCGGCCGATCAACGACCGTTGCGAACAACGCTCACGCTGATGGGGTGCCTTGCGCAGCGAAATCAAGGAGGAGGCCGCAGGCCGGGGGACATTCGCGGAGCAAGGTGCCCCGTCGGCGGGAGCGCGCCCTGAAGGACTGCGCTCCCAACGACAAGGCGCCGACAAGCCCGATGTCATTTCATTGCGCCAGAACCGACAGCGCGTTCAAAGGCAACTGGATGTGCACCATGCTGCTGGGCACCAGCGGCTCTTCGCCGCCGCTGCGCGCATCGGCGGGCAGCTCGGCCTCGATCTCGATGCCCAGCGGCTCGCAGGCCAGGCGCGCCGAGGTGCGGTTGCCGAAGAACTCGGTGTCGAGCAGGCGTGCGGCAAAACTGTTGGTGCCGAGTTCGGAACCGAAGCGCTTCACCACCACATGCTCGGGGCGGATGCCCACGGTGGCTTGCGAACCGACGCTCAGGTTGCCCGGTGCGCAGAAGAGTTCGCTGTCGCGCACGCGCACCTTGCCGCCGGCCAGCACGGTGGCGGGCAGCATGTTCATGCGGCCCACGAAGCCCGCCGCGAAGCGGGTGCGCGGCTGGCGGTACAGCTCGTCGGGCGTGCCGGCCTGCTCGATGCGGCCGTTGTGCATCAGCACCACGCGGTCGGCCATCGAGAGGGCTTCTTCCTGGTCGTGCGTGACCATGATGGTGACGATGCCCAGGCGCCTTTGCAGCGCGCGGATTTCGCTGCGCAGCGTGGCACGCACCTGCGCGTCGAGCGCGGAGAGCGGCTCGTCGAGCAGGAGCAGGCGCGGGTTGGGCGCCAGGGCACGTGCCAGGGCGATGCGCTGCTGCTGGCCGCCCGAGAGCTGCACGGGGTACTTGTCGGCATGCGCGGCGAGTCCGACGAGGTCGAGCATTTCGCGCGAGCGCTTGGCCATTTCGCGCGCCAAGGCGCCCGTGGGGTGCAGGCCGTAGGCGATGTTCTGTGCCGCCGTGAGGTTGGGGAACAGCGCATACGACTGGAACACCACGCCGAAGCCGCGCGCCGCGGGCGGCAGGCCCGCGATGTCCTGGCCGCCGAGCAGAATCTGCCCGCTGTCGGCGCGCTCGATGCCGCACACGATGCGCAGCAGCGTGGTCTTGCCGCAGCCCGAGGGACCGAGCAGGCAGACGAACTCGCCAGGCTCGATGTCCAGGTCGATGCCGTCGAGCACGCGCGTGGCGCCAAAGGACTTGCCGATGCCGCGAAGGGAGAGAAAGCTGGTCATGTGCGGCTACCCGGAATCCCGATCACATCGGCTTTTTTTCGGCCTTGGCGTCGTAGCGCTTCGACCATTCCGTCAGGATGCGGTCGCGGTTCGATGCAGCCCAGTTGAAGTCGTTCTTGGCCAGCAGCTTCTCGACGTCGCCCGGCACGAACTCGAGCTTTTCCTGGATGCCCGGCAGCGCGAGCACGGCGAAGTTCTTCGCGTACAGCTCGTTGGCCTGCTTCGTCACGGCCCAGTCGGCCAGGGCCTTGGCGGCGTCCTGCTTCTTGCTGGTCTTCATGATGCCGGTGGCTTCCATGTCCCAGCCCAGGCCTTCCTTGGGCAGCACGATGTCGATGGGCGCGCCGTCGCGCTTGGTCTTGTTGGCGCGGTATTCGAACGACATGCCGAGCGCGAACTCGCCGGCGCCGGCCTGGCGGCAGGGCTTGCTGCCCGACAGGCTGTACACGCCGATGTTCTGGTGCAGCGCGTCCATGTACTTCCAGGCCTTGTCTTCGCCCATCATCTGGATCCAGCCCGACACCATGAGGTAGCCGGTGCCCGAGGCAGCGGGGTTGGGCATGGTGATCTGGCCCTTGTAGACCGGGTTGGTCAGGTCGGCCCAGCTGGTGGGCTTGGGCAGGCTCTTCTTCGTGGCTTCCACGGTGTTGAAGCAGATGGCCGACGACCACACGTCCATGCCGACCCACTTGGGCGGGTTGGCGGTGTCGCGCATGGTGGGCTTGATGGCGTCCAGGCCCTTGGGCGCGTAGGGCTGGAGCATGCCTTCCTTGTCGAGCAGCATGAGCGAGGTGGCGGCCAGGCCCCACACCACATCGGCTTGCGGGTTGGCCTTTTCGGCCAGCAGCTTGGCGGTGACGATGCCGGTGGAGTCGCGCACGAACTTCAGTTCGATGTTGGGGTTCTCCTTTTCGAAGGCGGCCTTGTAGGCCTGCACCTGGTCGGCTTCGAGCGCGGTGTAGACCAGCAACTCGGTGCGGCCCTGGGCCGAGGCGGCGAAAGCCAGCGAGAACAAGGCGGCGGGCACGGCGGCCCACATCAGACGACGATGCAGCATGGGAGATTCCCTCGAGGTAAGAACAGGCGGTGTACGCAAAAAGAAAACACGGCCGAGGCCGTGAACGCAGCGATGCTCGCAGCGGTTTGTGACAAAGGTTTGTCACATGGCAGTACCCGCGCTGCGGCGTTTGCACTTTCGTCACACGGCTGTCATCGAGCGGCGCGAGCCTGTACAGGCTGTCGCACCCGTTCTTTTGCAATCCCATGACACTCGACCTCGCCGAGATCGCCCGCCTGTTCGCCGAACGCGGTGGGCTGGCGTACGCGGGCGAACCGGTGTCGCAGCTCGAACACGCGTTGCAATGCGCCTGGCTGGCCGAACAGGCCAGCGCCGGCGACACGCTCGTGACGGCTGCATTGCTGCACGACCTGGGGCACCTGCTGATCGCCGAGCACCAGACGCTGTCGCACGCGCCCACCGAACTGGGCATTGACGACCGCCACCAGTACATCGCGCTGCCGCTGCTGCGCGGCGCCTTCGACGTGGCGGTGCGCGAACCGATCCGCCTGCACGTGGACGCCAAGCGCTACCTGTGCGCGACGCGCCCGGGCTACGCCTCGAAGCTCTCGCCCGATTCGGTGCGCAGCCTGGCGCTGCAGGGCGGCGTGATGGACGACGAGGCGGCGCAGCGCTTTGCCGGCCTGCCGTGGTCGGGCGACGCGGTGCGGCTGCGGCTGTGGGACGAAGAGGCCAAGGCCGAGGGGCTGCGAACGCCCCCGCTGGCGCATTTCCTGGCGACGGCGGCGCGCGTGATGCTGCGCTGAGGGTTGACGGGGTGGCGGGAGCCGCCTTCAGCCCCGCTTAAGACGCAGTTGTCTACGATGGGCCCCTCACGAGGTCCGGCGCATCAGCGCCTGCGAGGAAATCCGCATGTCATCTGCTCCATCCCCCACCGTCGCGGCGCGTGCCCACACGTTCGTCCAGGTCGTGCGCCGCGTGCTCCGGCTCGCGGCGCCCTATTTCAGCTCGGACGAAGAGAAATGGCGGGCGCGCCTCATGTTCGCGGGCATCGTGGCGTTGAACCTGGCGTACGTGTATGCGCTGGTGCTCTTCAACCAGTGGTACGGGCGCTTCTATGACGGGCTGCAGAACAAGGACGCGGTGGTTTTCTGGCGCGAGATCCGCGTGTTCGCCTGGCTGGCCTTCTTCAACATCGCGATCCAGGTGGCGAAGTTCTACCTGACGCAGCTGCTGCAGCTGCGCTGGCGCTCCTGGATGACCCGGAACTACCTCGGCCGCTGGATGGCCGACCGGACCTTCTATCACCTGGAGTTGGCCCGCTACGCGCACGCCGACGGCACCACGCCCGACAACCCCGACCAGCGCATCCAGGAGGACATGCAGATGTTCACCAATGCCACGATGACGCTGTCGATGGAAATCCTGAACGCGGTGGTCACGCTGCTGAGCTTCATCGGCATCCTGTGGGGCCTGTCGGGCACCTTCGACCTGTCGCTGGGTGGGAGCACCTACCAGATCGCCGGCTCGATGGTGTGGCTGGCGCTGGTCTACTGCGTGGTCGGCACGGTCATCACGCACTTCATCGGCCGGCCGCTGATCGGCCTGAACTTCCGCCAGCAGCGTTTCGAGGCCGACTTTCGCCACCATCTGGTGCGCGTGCGCGAGTACAGCGAAGCCATCGCACTCGACCGCGGCGAGACCGTGGAGCGCGGCCAGCTCGACACGCGCTTCGGCGCGGTGCTGCGCAACTACCTGCAGCTGATCAAGCAGCAGAAGAACCTGGTGACCTTCACCTCGTTCTTCGGGCAGGCCTCGGTGATCTTTCCGTTCATCGTGTCGGCGCCGCGCTTCTTCAGCGGTGCCATCCAGCTGGGCGGACTGATCCAGATTTCATCGGCCTTCGACAAGGTGCAGGAATCGCTGAGCTGGTTCGTCGCCAACTACGACCGCGTGGCCGTCTGGCGCGCCACCACCGACCGCCTGATCAGCTTCGACGACGCGATGCGCGCCCATGCCGCGCGCACGAGCGAAGACGCCCTGCAGCGCGAGAACGACGCGCCGGCACTGAGCACCACTGGCCTCACGGTCGCGCTGCCCAATGGCACGCAGCTGCTGGCCGGCGCCGCACTGGCGGTGCGCCCCGGCGACAGCGTGCTGCTGCAAGGCCCGTCGGGCAGCGGCAAGTCGACGCTGTTCCGCACCTTCGCGGGCATCTGGCCGTTTGCGAGTGGCAAGGTGCAGGCGCCGGCCGATGCGGTCTTCATGCCGCAGCGCCCCTACCTGCCCGACGGCAAGCTGCGCGAGGCGCTGACCTACCCGCACCCGGCCGCCGGCTTCAGCGATGAACAACTGCGCCAGGCGCTGGTCGATGCGCTTCTGCCCGACCTCGTGAACCGGCTCGACGACAGCGATGCCTGGAGCCAGAAGCTCTCGGGCGGCGAACAGCAGCGGCTGGCCATCGCGCGGGTGTTGCTGAAAAAACCGGCCTGGCTCTTCGCCGACGAAGTGACCAGCGCACTCGATGCGCCGGCCGAAGCCGTGCTCTACCAGCGGCTTGCCGACACGGTGCGGGCAGGCGGCGGGGCGATGGTGTCGATCGCGCACCGACCGGCCGTGGGCGATTTCCATGGCCAGCGATGGATGCTGGTGCCGCAGGAAGAAAGCGCAGGCGGCGGCGCGCGCTACCGGCTCGATACCACTGCGGCTACGGCTCAGCCCGCAGCGACGTAGCGCTCCCAGCCCTTCTTGCGCAGGTCGCAGGCCGGGCATTCGCCGCAGCCGTAGCCCCAGGCCTGGCGATGCTCGCGATCGCCGAGGTAGCAGGTGTGGGTTTCTTCGACGATCAGGTCGACCAGCGGCTGGCCGCCCAGGCGGTGGGCCAGCGCCCAGGTCTCGGCCTTGTCGATCCACATGAGCGGCGTCTCGATGACGAGGCGGCGCTCCAGGCCCAGCGACAGTGCGAGCTGCATCGCCTTCATGGTGTCGTCGCGACAGTCGGGGTAGCCCGAGAAGTCGGTCTCGCAGACACCGGTGACGATCACCTGCAGCCCGCGCCGGTAGGCCAGCGCGCCCGCGAGCGTGAGGAACAGCAGGTTGCGCCCGGGCACGAAGGTGTTGGGCAGGCCGTCGGCCTGCATGGCGAAGGCGACTTCTTCGGTGAGCGACGAGCCGCCGAGCTGGGCCAGCGCGGCCAGCGTGAGCACGTGGTCTTCGCCCAGGCGCGGCGCCCATTCGGGAAAACGCTCGCGCATCTGGGCGAGCACGGTGCCGCGCACGTCGAGCTCGACGCGGTGACGCTGGCCGTAGTCGAAGCCCAGGGTTTCGACACGCTGGTACTTGGACAGGGCTTCGGCCAGGCAGGTGGCCGAGTCCTGGCCGCCGGAAAACAGAACGAGGGCGGTGGTGTGCAGGGGCATGTCCGTCAACGGCGGGGCCGTTGTAGTCCAAACACGCGATTTTCGCAGCCGTTCGGCCTGGCGCCGCTACGATGCCCCGCATGACCGCCAGACACCTTCTCGCATGGGCCGCCACCCTGGTGGTGCTGCTGGCGCTCGACACGCTCTGGCTCGGCTTCGTCGCCGACGGCCTCTACCAGCGCGAGATGGGCACGCTGATGTCGCCCGACCCGCGGCTGGGCGTGGCCACGGCGTTCTACCTGCTCTACCCGATCGGCCTGCTGGTCTTCGCCATCGTGCCGGGCCTGCGGGCGCAAGGCGTGGTGCGCGCGGCGCTGCTGGGCGGCCTGTTCGGCCTCTTCTGCTACGGCACCTACGACCTGACGAACCTGGCCGTGGTCCGCGGCTGGCCGCTGGCGCTGTCGTTCATCGACATGGCCTGGGGCACGCTGGTCAGTGGCGTGGCAACCGGTGCGGGTGCACTGGCGTGGCGCTGGCACATGACACGCCAAAGACAGTCGCCCACAAACAAAGACTGAACTTTCGCGGCCGGCGTGCATCGTCACGCCCGAGTCACCTGACGTCTTTAGATTGCGCTCCCTGAGTCGGTACGCAGCACGCGCGCCGAACGTCACGACCTCCGAGGGAGTTAGCTGCATGAACCACCGTTTGATCGCCCCGGCGCTGCTGGGCGCTTCACTGATGCTGTCCGCCTGCGGCGGCAGCAACAACAACAGCCCGTCGCTGCCGTTTCTTCCGCCGCCCACCACGCCGCCGCCGGCCGCGCAGGCACAGAAGAACATCCTGTTCTTCCTGGGCGACGGCATGGGCATCACCACGCTGACCGCCGCGCGCATCTACAAGGTCGGCGAGGACGGCGACCTGACGATCGACACGCTGCCCGAGACCGCCTTCGTCCACACCTACTCGAACGACGCACAGGTGACCGACAGCGCGCCCTCGATGTCGGCCTACATGACCGGTGTGAAGATGAACAACGAGGTCATCTCGATGAGCGCCGAAACCAAGGCCACCGACGCCGCGGGCAAGGCCTACCACGTCAACTTCGACAGCACTTGCCCCTCGGGCAACGGCCAGGCCGTCGACACGCTGCTGGAGCAGAGCAAGGCCAAGGGCTACGCCACCGGCGTGGTCACGACCACGCGCATCACGCACGCCACGCCCGCCGCCACGTATTCGCACGTGTGCCACCGTGACGCCGAGAACACCATCGCCGCCGCGCTGGTGCCGGGCGGCGCCGGCTACAACGGCAAGCTGGGCGACGGCGTCGACGTGTTCTTCGGTGGCGGCACCGACTACTTCACGGCCAAGGAAGCCGGCGGCAAGCGCAACGACAAGCGCGACCTGATCGCCGAGCTGAAGACCGCGAAGTACAGCTTCGCCGCCAGCCGGGCCGAGTTCGACAAGCTGCCGGCCGACGGCGCCACCAAGATCGCCGGCCTCTTCACCAAGAGCCACATGGCCTACGACCTGGACCGCAACCCGACCAAGGAACCCAGCCTGGCCGAGATGACCGGCAAGGCCATCGACGCGCTGGCCGCGCGCAAGAAGGGCTTCTTCCTGATGGTGGAAGGCGGACGCATCGACCACGCCCTGCACGCCACCAACGCGCGCCGCGCGCTGCAGGACACCGGCGCCTTCGACGACGCCATCAAGCTGGCGCTGCAGAAGATGCAGACCATCGACCCGGGCCTGAAGAACACGCTGGTGGTGGTCACGGCCGACCACGACCACACGCTGCAGCTCAACGGCTATGCCGCGCGCACGGGCAAGACCGAATCGGGTAAGCCCGGCGTGCTCGGCCTGGTGAAGGACTACGTCGACACCAGCAAGACCAGCAAGGACGTGAACGGCATGCCCTACACCATCATCGGTTTCGGCAACGGCCCGAACCGCACGGCGCGCGACATCGCGATCAGCGAGGCCGACCTGGAGCTGGCCGACTACCGCCAGGAAGCCGTGGTGCCGATGGACCCCGCGAGCGATTCCGAAACCCACGGCGGCGCCGACGTGTTCCTGGGCGCGCAAGGCCTGGGCGCCGACAACTTCTCGGGCGTGATCACCAACACCGACGTGTTCGGCCTGATCCGGAAGGCGGTCGGCCTGTGAGGGGCGGCAACCACGCATCGACGAACACAACCATGCACACGACCATGAACCGCACCCTCCGCACCACCCGCCTGGCCGCCGCGCTCGTCTGCGCCGCCGCCGGCACGCTCGCCACCGGCGCCCACGCCGCCGGCGAAGCCAAGAACGTGATCTTCTTCCTCGGCGACGGCATGGGCCCCGTCACCGTGACCGCCGCGCGCATCTACAAGGGCGAGAAGCAGCTGGCCGCCAAGCCCGGCTCGCTGGTGAGCCCCGAGCGCGCGAACCTCACGATGCAGTCGCTGCCGTATGCGGCGCGTGTGAAGACCTTCTCGCTCGACGGCCAGACCACCGACAGCGCGCCCTCGATGGCCGCCTACATGACCGGCGTGAAGATGCGCAACGAGGTGATCTCGATGTCCAGCGACACGGTCGCCGTCGACAGCGCCGGCAAGCAGTACATCAACGGCGAGAACACCACCTGCCCGCCGACCAACGGCCAGGCCGCCGACACGCTGCTCGAACTCGCCAAGGCCAAGGGCCGCGCGGTCGGCGCCGTGTCGACCACGCGCGTCGGCCATGCCACGCCGGCCACCACCTACGCGCACATCTGCAACCGCAACGGCTACAACACCATCGCCGAGCAGAGCGTGCCGGGCCACGCCAACTACAACCCCAAGCTGCTCGACGGCGTGGACGTGCTGCTGGGTGGCGGCCAGCGCAACTACCTGCCGACCACGGTGCTGGCAGGCAGCAAGCGCACCGACGGCGTGAACCTGGTGACTGCGATGCAGGCCAAGGGCTACACCTACGTCGACACCGGCACCAAGCTGCGCGCCGTCGACGCGGGCGCCACGGGCAAGCTGCTGGGCCTGTTCACGCCGAGCGAAATGGCCTACGAGCTCGACCGCGTGAAGCAGAGCCTCGACCAGCCGAGCCTGTCGGAAATGACCGAGAAGGCGTTGGGCGTGCTCAGCAAGAACGACAAGGGCTTCTTCCTCATGGTGGAAGGCGGGCGCATTGACCACGCGCTGCACGGCACCAACGCCAAGCGCGCGCTGGAAGACACGCTGGCCTTCGACACGGCCATCCAGACCGCGCTGGACTACATGAACAAGAAGGACCCGGGCCTGAAGAACACGCTGGTGGTGGTCACGGCCGACCACGACCACGCGATCGCCTTCAACGGCTATCCGAAGATCGGCAACCCGATCCTGGGCAAGGTCAACGGCTACGCCGACGGCAAGCCGTCGAAGGCGGCGGACGGCAAGCCCTACACCACGCTGGTGTTCGGCAACGGCGGCCGGCCCAACGCGACGGCCTCCAGCCAGGTCAACCCGGAAGACGGCAACAAGCCGTGGATCGCGCCGGCGCGCGGCGCCTCGCGCGACGACCAGACCGCGATGGACACCACGGACGACAACTTCCTGCAGGAAGTCGGCATCAACCTGGGCACGCCGGGTTCGGAAACGCACGGCGGCGGCGACGTGATGCTGTTCGCCGGCGGTGCGGGCGCGAAGCTCTTCAAGGGCACCGTGGAGAACATCAAGGTGTTCAACAAGGTCAAGGAAGCGGCGGGCCTGTGAACGTGCCCGCAACGCTCAAGACGCTGCTGGCGGCAGCAGCCCTCGCGGCCCTGCCGCTGGTGGCCGGCGCGGCAGGCGATGCCGCCGCGCCCGACCAGACTCTGCGCATCACGCACCACGTGATGTCGATCGGCAAGGACGGCGTGCAGCGCGAAAGCCGCTACGCCGACCGCATGGTGCGCCGCGCCGGCACGGTGTGGATCGAGCGCGAGCTGCCGCCCGCGCTGCGCGCCGACCACGACCACGAAGCGAGCGAAGGCAAGGTGCACATCGGCCACGCGCACGCCGACAACACGGCCGCGCCGCTGTGGCTGCGCCGCGATGCGGCCGGCACGGTGCAGGTGAACATGGTGTTGCGCCAGCAGCGCAAGGTGATCGAGGTGGACGCGGCCAACTACGGCAACGTCGGCTACAGCGGCTCGTGGGCCAACGCCTACTGGCTGATCGACCCGGCCAGCCTGCCGCGCATGAAGGCGCTCGGCACGGCGCGTGGCGGCGTGCAGCGCTACGAGCTGCCGCAAGGCGAACGCACGCTGCGCGTCGACTGGGACGTGGCGGGCCGCTATGCGCGCAAGATCGAGCAGCGCGACGCGCACGGCACTTCGCTCAACGTGATGACCGCCTCGGCCGTCGCCGCACCGAAGGTGCTGCCGTGGCAGCAGGTCGAGAGCTATGCGCGCGGCGACTACTCGGACCTGCTGGATTAGGACTTCTTAAAGGAAGCGCTCCAGCAGCTTGCGCGAGGCGCGGTCGAGCGTCTTCGCATCGGGAATGCGGAACTGCACGCCGTGCGCGCTCGCGATGAGCAGCGCGCCGCCGTCGAGGCGGCGGATGTCTTCCTCGGCCTTGAGCACGAAGCTGGTGTCGCCCCGGTCGGTGCTCACGGTCCAGGTGCTGGGCACGCCGAAGCTCGACACGCCGTGCAGCTTCAGCAGCGTCGGCGCGAAGTCGCGCACGGCGAGTTCTTCGGTCAGCAGCGCCTGCGTGGGTGCGGGCAGCTGGTCGACGCGATCGACCCACACGAGTTCGCGGCCTTCGCTGCCGACGAGCGACACGCCCTCATTGGGCGCGCTGAGTGGAAATGCGCGCACGGGCGTCACGCCCACGTGGCGCTCGCCCTGTGCGTCGGTCAGCACGAGGCGGCCGAAGGTGTCGCGGGCCAGTTCAAAGTTGTTGTTGCTGCTCATCACACGTCCCCTGCCGGATGGGCGGCGTGGCTCACGGCCAGCGGCGCCTGGGCGTTGGCGCGCTCGTCGGCAGCACCTTCGCTCACATCGTCTTCGTCGCCCTGGCGCAGCTGCGCCTGGTACAGGCGCCAATAGGCGCCCTGCTTCGCCATGAGCGCGTCGTGCGGCCCGACCTCGACCACCTCGCCGCGGTCCATGACCACGAGGCGGTCGGCCTTGCGCAGCGTGGACAAACGGTGCGCGATGGCGATGGTGGTGCGGCCCTGCACGAGGTTGTCGAGCGCCTTCTGGATTTCCTTTTCGGTCTCGGTGTCGACGGCCGAGGTGGCCTCGTCGAGGATCAGGATGCGCGGGTCGATGAGCAGTGCGCGCGCAATGCTGATGCGCTGGCGCTCGCCACCCGACAGGCCCTGGCCGCGCTCGCCGACCAGCGAGTCATAGCCGTGCGGCAGGCGCAGGATGAAGTCGTGCGCGTGGGCCGCGCGGGCTGCGGCCACGACCTCTTCGCGCGTGGCGTCGGGCTTGCCGTAGGCGATGTTCTGCGCGATGGTGCCGAAGAACAAAAACGGCTCCTGCAGCACCAGCCCGACGTGGCGGCGGTAGTCGGCCACGGCGAAGCGGCGGATGTCGGTGCCGTCGACCTTGATGGCGCCGTCGGTCACGTCGTAGAAGCGGCAGATCAGGTTGACCAGCGTGCTCTTGCCCGAGCCGCTGTGGCCCACGAGGCCGATCATCTCGCCGGGCTCGATGGTCAGGTCGAGGTCGTGAATGACGGCGCGCGAGCCGTAGCGAAAGCCCAGCCCGCTCATCTCGATGCGGCCCTGCACGCGCTCCACCTTCACCGGGTTGGCGGGCTCGGGCACGTTGCTCACGTGGTCCAGGATGTCGAAGATGCGCTTGGCGCCGGCGGCGGCCTTCTGCGTGACCGAGACGATGCGGCTCATCGAATCGAGGCGCGTGTAGAAGCGGCCGATGTAGGCGATGAACGCGGTGAGCACACCCACCGTGATGTGGCCGCGCGCCACCTGCCAGATGCCGAAGGCCCAGACCACGAGCAGGCCGATTTCGGTGAGCAGCGACACGGTCGGCGTGAACAGCGACCAGGTGCGGTTGAGCTTGTCGTTGACCTGCAGGTTGTAGGCATTGGCCACGCGGAAGCGCTCGGCTTCGCGGCGCTCCTGCGCGAAGGCCTTGACCACGCGGATGCCGGGGATGGTGTCGGCCAGCACGTTGGTCACTTCGGACCAGACGCGGTCGATCTTCTCGAAGCCGGTGCGCAGGCGGTCGCGCACGACGTGGATCATCCAGGCGATGAAGGGCAGCGGCACCAGCGTGACCACGGCCAGCAGCGGGTTGATCGAGAACAGGATGACCGCCGTCATGACGATCATCAGCACGTCGTTCGCGAAATCGAGCGCATGCAGCGACAGAAAGACGTTGATGCGGTCGGTTTCCGAGCCGATGCGCGCCATGAGGTCGCCGGTGCGTTTGCCGCCGAAGTAGTCCAGCGGCAGGGTCAGCAGGTGCTCGTAGGTGGTGGTGCGCAGGTCGGCGCCGATGCGCTCGGACACCAGCGCCAGCAGGTAGGTGCGCGCCCAGCCGAGCCCCCAGCCGACCAGCGCCGCGATCAGCAGGCCGCCCAGGTACAGGCCGACCCGGCCGGAGTCGATCTTCTGCCCGTTCTGGAACGGGATCAGGATGTCGTCCATCAGCGGGATGGTCAGGTACGGCGGCACCAGCGTGGCGGCGGTGGAGATCAGGGTCAGAACAAACCCGAGGATCAGCTGCTTGCGGTACGGCCCGGCGAAGCGGCCCAGGCGCAGCAGCACCCAGGTCGAAGGCGGGGTCTGAAGCTCGGTGTCGGTGCCCTCGGCATCGAGAAGTTCGGGCACCTCTTCTGTCGCCTTCGTGACAGCCGGCGCGGCGCGCTGGCCGAACAACTTGAGCAGCTTGAGCGCCGCCGGCTGGCCGGCCAGGGTGTAGCGCCAGCGGGTGAGCTGTCCGGAAGGGCCGATGAGGTCGAGGGTTCCGACGCCTGCGTGGTCGGAAAGACGCATTTCCAAGGCCTGATCGGTGAGTGGCCACTCACGCCATTCGCCGCCGGGTTCCAGGGCGATGAGCCGCTGGTCGGTCAGGGCGACGAGGCCCGTGGCGAAGCGAAGTTGGTCGTCGAGGTCAACCGCAAGTGTTACCAGAACGTTTTCAGCGCCAGCGAGTCGGCTTTTCAGCGCGCCTGAGACCGCCTCCGTTTCGCCCACCTGGGCGCCGACTGGATCGTGATGTTGCATTGTGTTTATTTGACTCTTGCCCGTCGCGGGCCGCAGGGACCGCGTCATGGCGCCCCTGGTCGGGCGCCGATTCTGACCGATCGCCATGGGAGCGCTTGAAGGCGCCGTGGTGCTCGGCCAAAGCACATCGAACGTTTGCATGACCCGTTTCGACGACATCCAATTGCTGCGCATCAACTATTTGCGCGGTCCCAACCTCTGGACCTACCGTCCGGTGCTCGAAGTCTGGCTCGACCTGGGCAAGCTCGAGGACTTCCCCTCCAACAAGATCGACGGTTTCACCGACCGGCTGACCACCCTGCTGCCGGCGCTCATCGAGCACCACTGCGGCGTGGGCGAGCGCGGTGGCTTCATCCAGCGCCTCACCGAAGGCACCTGGTCGGGCCACGTGCTCGAACACGTCGTGATCGAGCTGCTGAACCTGGCCGGCATGCCGACCGGCTTCGGGCAGACCCGCAGCACCTCGGAGCACGGCGTGTACCGCATGGTGTTCCGTGCCCGTGACGAACAGGTCGCCCGCGTGGCGCTGGCCGAAGGCCACCGCCTGCTGATGGCGGCCATCAACAACGACCCGTTCACCGCGGCCGACGTGCAAACGGCCGTCGAGGCGGTCAAGGCCAAGGTCGAAGACTGCTACCTCGGCCCGAGCACCGCGGCCATCGTGTCCGCCGCCACCGACCGCGGCATTCCGCACATGCGCCTGAACAGCGGCAACCTGGTGCAGCTGGGCTACGGCGCCAACCAGCAGCGCATCTGGACCGCGGAAACCGACTACACCAGCGCCATCGGCGAATCGATTGCCAGCGACAAAGAGCTGACCAAGTCGCTGCTCGCGAGCTGCGGCGTGCCCGTGCCGCACGGCCAGGTGGTCGAGTCGCCCGAAGAAGCCTGGGAAGCCGCCGAGGACATCGGCCTGCCCGTGGTCGTGAAACCGTCGGACGCCAACCACGGCCGCGGCGTGTCGCTCGAGCTGACCACGCGCGAGGAAGTCATGGCCGCCTTCGCGGTCGCCGAGCCCGAAGGCAGCGACGTGATGGTCGAGCGCTTCATCCGCGGCCACGAACACCGCCTGCTGGTGGTGGGCGGCGAGGTGGTGGCGGCCGCACGCGGCGAGATCATCACCGTGACCGGCGACGGCACGAACACCGTGGCCGGGCTGATCGACAAGCAGCTCAACAGCGACCCGCGCCGCGGCGCCGAAGAAGAGTTTCCGCTCGACGTGATCGTGCTGGCCACCGACGCCAAGCTGCAACTGGAACTCAAGCGCCAGGAGCTCGACGGCAGCTCGGTGCCGGCCGCCGGCCGCGTGGTCACGATCCAGCGCAACGGCAACATGGCCTACGACTGCACCGACCTCGTGCACCCCGAGGTGGCGCACGCCGCCGTGCTCGCCGCCCGCGTGGTCGGCCTGGACATCGCGGGCATCGACATGGTCGCGCAAGACATCTCCAGGCCGCTGGGCCCGCAGGGCGGCGCGATCGTCGAAGTGAACGCCGGCCCCGGCCTGCTGATGCACCTGAAGCCGGCCATCGGCTCGCCGCGCCCCGTGGGCCGCGCCATCTGCGACCACCTGTTCCCGAACGACGCACCCGGCCGCATCCCCGTGGTGGGCGTGGCCGGCTCGCGCGACACCGCCGTGCTCGCACGGCTGGTGGCCTGGCTCATCAACCTCGGCGGGCGCCACACCGGCCTGGCCTGCCGCGACGGCCTGTTCCTCGAACGCCGCCGCGTCGACGCACGCCCCAGCGCCAACTGGGACGCCGGCCACCGCCTGCTCGTGAACCGCGCCGTCGAGGCCGTGGTGATCGAGAACGGCGCCGAAACCATCCTGCGCGACGGCCTGGCCTACGACCGCTGCGAAGTCGGCATCGTGACCGACCTCGAAGGCTCCGAAGCTCTGGCCGACTACGACATCACCGAGAGCGACCAGATGGTCAAGGTGCTGCGCACGCAGGTCGACGTGGTGCTGGCCGAAGGCACCGCCGTGCTGAACGCCGACGAGCCGCGCATCGCCGCGCTGGCGCCGCTGTGCGACGGCGACGTCATCCTCTATGCGGCCGACCCGCAGGCCGCCGCGCTGTCCGCGCACCAGGCTGCCGGCGGCAAGGCCGTGCTGGTGCGCCAGGACCGCGTGGTGCTGGCCAACGGCACGAGCGAATCGTTCCTGCCCGGCCTGGGCCGCCTGACCATCTGGCGTGCGACCCACGTGGGCGTGAGCCTCGAAAGCCTGCTGGCCGCCGTGGCCGCGGGCTGGGCCCTGGGCATTCCGCTCAACCTGATCGGCGCCGGCGTCGAGGCCTTCGAAGCCGACCTGCAGGCGGCCCTGGCCTCGCTGCAGCTGTCGCAGGCCTCGCCGCTTTCCCCCCAACAACAACTGGCATGACCCGATGCGCCGCCCCGCCACCCGCGGGGCCGGCGCCCACCAGGTCACACCGCAAGATCACTGCAACCGCGCGCCCCGTGCCGTAGCCCCATGAAAGTCACCCGCATCCGCGCCCTGCGTGGCCCCAATCTCTGGAGCCGCCACACCACCATCGAGGCCGTCGTGGCCTGCGAAGGCGACGAGAACGCCGTCGGCAAGCTCGACGGGTTCGAAGCCCGCCTGCGCGCCCGCTTCCCGACCATCGGCGAGCTGCACCCCATGGTGCTCGGCCAGCCGCTGGCGCTGGCCCACGTGCTCGAGAACGCCGCCGTGGCGCTGCAGGCCCAGGCCGGCTGCGCCGTCAACTTCGGCAACACCGCGCCGACGACCGAAGAAGGCGTGTACCAGGTCACCGTGCAGTACTCCGAGGAAGACGTCGGCCGCCGCGCGCTGGCCCTGGCCGAGGAGCTGATCCAGGCCGCGCTGGCCGACACCCCCTTCGACGCCGACGCCGCCATCACCGCGCTGCGCGACCTCGACGAGTCGGAGCGCCTGGGCCCGAGCACCGGCTCCATCGTCGACGCCGCCGTGGCGCGCGGCATTCCGTACCGCCGCCTCACCAGCGGCAGCCTGGTGCAGTTCGGCTGGGGCTCCAAGCAGCGCCGCATCCAGGCCGCCGAGATCGACAGCACCAGCGGCGTGGCCGAATCGATTGCGCAGGACAAGGAACTCACCAAGCAGCTGCTCAACGCCGCCGGCGTGCCGGTGCCGCTGGGCCGCCCCGTGAGCAGCGCCGACGACGGCTGGGCCGCCGCCGAAGAAATCGGCCTGCCGGTCGTGGTGAAGCCGCAAGACGGCAACCAGGGCAAGGGCGTGACGGTGAACATCACCACGCGCGAACAACTCACCTCGGCCTACGACTCGGCCGCCGTGTACGGCGAAGTGATGGTCGAGAAATTCTTGCCCGGCTTCGACTTCCGCCTGCTCGTGGTGGGCGACCGCCTCGTGGCCGCCGCGCGCCGCGACCCGCCGCAGGTCATCGGCGACGGCAGCTCCACCGTGCGCCAGCTGGTCGACACCGTGAACCTCGACCCGCGCCGCGGCGAAGGCCACGCCACCTCGCTCACCAAGATCCGCCTCGATGACATCGCCATCGGCCGGCTCGAGTCGCAGGGCCTCACGCCCGAGAGCGTGCCCGAGCTGGGCCAGCGCGTGGTGCTGCGCAACAACGCCAACCTCTCGACCGGCGGCACCGCCACCGACGTCACCGACACCGTGCACCCCGAAGTGGCCGCGCGCGCCGTCGATGCGGCGCAGATGGTCGGCCTGCACATCTGCGGCGTCGACATGGTCTGCGAGAACGTGCTGCGCCCGCTCGAAGAACAACACGGCGGCGTGGTCGAAGTGAACGCCGCGCCCGGCCTGCGCATGCACATCTCGCCCTCGTTCGGCCGCGGCCGCGCGGTCGGCGAAGCCGTGATGGACACGCTCTTCGCGCCCGGCGACGACGGCCGCATTCCCGTGGTGGCCGTCACCGGCACCAACGGCAAGACCACCACCGCGCGCCTGATCAACCACATCATTGCCTCCAGCGGCCTGCGCACCGGCATGACGAACACCGACGGCGTGTACGTCAACGGCCGCCAGACCGACAGCGGCGACTGCAGCGGCCCCAAGAGCGCGCGCAACGTGCTGATGCACCCCGACGTCGATGCGGCCGTGTTCGAAGTGGCCCGCGGCGGCGTGCTGCGCGAGGGCCTGGGCTTCGACCGCTGCGAGGTGGCCGTGGTCACCAACATCGGCAGCGGCGACCACCTGGGCCTGAACTACATCACCACGGTGGAAGACCTGGCGGTGCTCAAGCGCGTGATCGTGCGCAACGTGGCCGCCGACGGCTACGCGGTGCTCAATGCGGCCGACGTGAACGTCGCCGCCATGGCGGCCGGCTGCCCCGGCAACGTGATCTTCTTCACCGCCGACCGCATGCACCCGGTGATGGCCACGCACCGCGCGCAAGGCAAGCGCACCGTGTACGTCGACCAGGACACGCTGGTGGCCGCCGAAGGCTCGTGGCGCGAACGCATCGCGCTGCGCGACGTGCCGATCACGCGCGGCGGCACCATCGGCTTCCAGGTCGACAACGTGATGGCCTCGGTGGCCGCAGCCTGGGCCGTGGGCCTCGACTGGGACACCATCCGCAGCGGCCTGTCGAGCTTCATGAACGACGCGGCCGGCGTGCCCGGACGATTCAACGTCATGGACTACCGCGGCGCTACCGTGATCGCCGACTACGGCCACAACACCGACGCCATGAAGGCGCTGGTGTCGGCAGTGGACACCATGCCCGCCAACAAGCGCTCGGTGGTCATCAGCGGCGCGGGCGACCGGCGCGATTCCGACATCCGCGACCAGACCGCGATCCTCGGCCAGGCCTTCGACGACGTGATCCTGTACCAGGACGCAGCGCAGCGCGGGCGTGCCGACGGCGAGGTCATGGCACTGCTGCGCCAGGGCCTGCAAGGTGCGTCGCGCACGCGCCAGATCGACGAGATCCGCGGCGAATTCGTCGCCATCGACACCGCGCTGGCGCGGCTGCAGCCGGGCGACCTGTCGCTCATCCTGGTCGACCAGGTCGAAGAGGCGCTGGCCCACCTCGCGCAGCGCATCGCGCAGGGCTGATCCTGCCGGCACAGCGCGGGAGGGCACGCCCTCCCCGCGCTGACGGACGTGTCCCACACGCAGGGGCGCGTCCGGCCCGCTCCACGGCGCACGGCTTGTCCCACAGCCAGGCGCCACGGGCCGGCCCACACTGGGGCACCGGTCGCGCCCTGCGTTCTTTTGTTTTCTGTTTTCTGTTCTCTGTTCGCACGGCGCGCCGCTTCAGGAGCCCCGATGACGATCCACACCTTCCGTTCCACGCTCTCGACGGCTGCCCTCGTGGCCGTCGGCGGCTTCTTCATGGCCGGCGCGCCGCTGGCCTCGGCCCAGGCGCCCGGCAGCGACGCCCGGATGCAGAAGGAGCGCGCCACCTGCGACGGCGTGCAACAGGACCGCGCGGCCTGCCTGCGCGAAGCGGGCGCCGCGCGCCAGGAAGCCGGGCGCAACGGCCTGACCGCCCCCGGCGCCGCGCGCGAAGACGCCAACGCGCTGGCGCGCTGCAGCGAACAACCGTCCGCCGACCGCGCGGACTGCGAAGCGCGCATGCGCGGCGGTGCGCGCACCACCACCGAAGGCAGCGTGATGGGCGGCGGCGTGATCCGCGAAACCGTCACCCCGCTGCCGCCACAGCCCGTGCAGCCGGCGCGCTGAGCGAACAGCGAGGCCGGCCTTCTCCCCCGATACGCCAGACAAGGAGCACACCATGCCAAACAATGCGCGTTCGATGATCTTCGCCCTGCTCGCACTCAGCGGGCTGGCCACCACCACCATCGCCACGGCCGCCCGTGGCGACGGCGGCAGCACCTACCAGCAGGAAGTGTCCGTCTGCGGCCACAACCAGCAGGACCGTGCCGCCTGCATCCGTGAAGCCGGCGCCGCACGCCAGGCCGCGGCCCGCGGCGGCCTCACCTCGGCGCCCGACTACCGCGCCAACGCCGTGGCCCGCTGCGGCCTGCAACCGCCGGTCGAGCGCGCCGACTGCGAGGCCCGCGTGCTGGGCAGCGCAGGCAACATCCGCAGCAATGTCGATGGCAGCGTGATGGGCGGCGGCGTGATCCGCGAGTCGGTCTCCACCCGCGTGGTGACGATGCCCGCCGCGACGCTGCCTCCGCCGATGCCCGAGCCGGTGCCGATGGCACCGATGCCCATGCCGATGCCGCGGCCCCTGCCAGTGCAATGACAGCATGACGCCCCGATGAGCGCTTCGCCCCGGACCGCGCGTTGGTGATAACACCGACGCGCCGTTCACGGGCGATGCCCTCGTTTGTCATCAAATCGTCACAAAATACAGGCATGTGCTAGCTATAGTTCCCGGTCCCTGCCAACCGAGGAACACTTTCCCATGAATGCCATCAAGGTCGCTCGCCGATTCATCGAAACGGACCCGGCCAACGAATCGGCCAAGATCCTTGCCCAACTCGTGCTGGCGCTCGAAGCCGAACGCAGCTTCGAGTTGATCACGCTCTACAGCCTCGACTACAAGAGCTTCGAACTCGCGATGGACATCCTGAAGGAGTGGCGCCTGGACCGCTACTACGCCAGCAAGTCCAAGCTGTTCGATCTGTCCCTGCAAGTCACCGAGCTCGAGAAGAGCTGACCCTCCCCGGGCACGCGGTGCTCAGGCGAACATCCCGCCCGACACCTCGATGCGCTGGGCATTCACCCAGCGGCTCCCCTCCCCCAGCAAGCCCGCGATCGCACCGCCGATGTCGTCGGGCTGCCCCGCACGTCCGAGCGCGGTGAAGCTCGCGACCATTGCGTTCACCTGTGCGTTGTCGCGCACCCTGCCGCCGCCGAAGTCGGTCTCGATCGCACCCGGTGCAATGGTGTTCGCCGCGATGCCGCGCTTGCCGAGTTCCTTGGCGAGGTAGCGCGTCAGCACTTCCACGGCACCCTTCATCGCGGCATAGGCCGAAGCGCCTTCCATCGCAAAGCGCGTGAGCCCCGACGACACGTTGACGATGCGCCCACCGTCGTTGATGAGCGGCAGCAGCTTCTGCGTGAGGAAGTACGTGCCCTTGAAGTGGATGTTGTAGAGCGTGTCGAACTGCGCTTCGGTCATGTCCTCGAAGTTCACATGCAGGCCCACACCCGCGTTGTTCACCAGGAAGTCGAAGCGCTCGCGCTGCCAGGTGGCGGCCAGTGCTGCCTTCACTGATTCCGAGAACGCGGCAAAGGCCTTGCTGTCGCCCACGTCGAGCTGCAGCGCGACGGCGCGGCGCCCCTTCGCCTCGATCTCCGACACCACCGCCTGTGCGCTGGCTTCGTTCGACACGTAGGTCAGGATCAGATCGACGCCGTCGGCGGCGAGTGCCAGCGCGGCGCTGCGGCCCAGGCCCCGGCTGCCGCCGGTGATGAGTGCGATGCGCGACGGGTTGGAAGTGGTGGAAGCAGTCATTTCAAAGTCCTCGGTGGTTGATCGGTGAATCGATGGGAGGACTTTAAAAATTACCGGCAGAAAGATAAATTCCGCCAGACGACGCACACTGTTATCCAGAAACGAAACAATCATCCGCCATGAGCACCGACGAACTGCGCATCTTCGCGAGGGTCGCCGAGCTCGCGAGCTTCAGCCGCGCCGCCGACCAGTTGGGCCTGACCCGCGCGCGCGTCTCGGTGGCCGTGCAGCAACTGGAAGAGCGCCTGGGCACGCGCCTCCTGCAGCGCACCACGCGCAGCGTGCGCCTCACGGAAGACGGCACGCGCTTTCTCGAGCGCTGCAAGGATTACCTGGCCGAAGGCGAGCAACTGGCCACCATGTTCCGCGCGCACACCGGCGGCCTCACGGGGCGGCTGCGCATCGACCTGCCGGCCACCGTGGCGCGCGACCTCGTCATTCCGCGTCTGCCCGAATTCCTTGCGCGGCATCCCGCGCTGGAGATCGGCATCAGCACCACCGACCGCCGCGTCGATCTCGTGAACGAGGGCTTCGACTGCGTGCTGCGCGTGGGCGTGCTGGGCGATTCCGAACTCGTTGCACGGCCGCTCGGCTTCATGCGCATGGCCAATGCCGCCAGCCCCGCCTACCTGCAGGCGCACGGCACGCCGCAGACGCTCGCCGACCTCGCGCAGCACCGCATCGTGCATTTCGCGCAGACCCTTTCGCCGAACGACGCAGGCTGGGAGTACTTCGACGCGGCCCAGGGCCGCTACCGCATGCACCCCGTGCGCGCCACGGTCACGGTGAACGGCACCGACGCCTACAACGCCGCGGCGGTTGCGGGCCTCGGCGTGATCCAGGCGCCGATCAGCGGCCTGCTGCGCGGCTTTGCGGCCGGCTCGCTCGTGCAGGTGATGCCGGCGTTCAGCGCGCGCCCGATGCCGGTGTCACTGGTGTACGTCAACCGGCGCCAGCTCGCGCCGCGCGTGCTCGCGGTGATGAACTGGCTGAGCGAGATCCTCGCGCCCTACTTCGTCGAGGACAGCGAGCTGGCTATTGCCCCTACCGCCCCCAGCGCAGCACCAGCGGATCGAGCCGCTTCGCCGTCTCGATCAGCCCGGCGCGCGTCGCGGGGTGCATCGCCGGCAGCGGATGCCGCGGCGCCTCGCAAGCGATCACGCCGCCCTCCTTCATGAGCGACTTGCAGGCCAGCAGGCCCGCCTGGCGGTTCTCGTAGTTGATGAGCGGCAACCACTGCTGGTAGAGCGCGAAGGCGGTGTCGCGGTCGCCCGCACGGTGCGCTTCGATGATCGGGCGAATGCCATCGGGGTAGCCGCCGCCGGTCATCGAACCGGTCGCACCAGCGTCGAGGTCGGACATCAGCGTGATGGCTTCTTCGCCGTCCCACGGGCCTTCGATGGCGTCACCGCCCAAGCGGATCAGCTCGCGCAGCTTCGACGCGGCACCGGCGGTTTCGATCTTGAAGTACGCGACCTGTTCGATCTCTTGCGCCATGCGCGCGAGGAACGGCGCCGACAACACCGTGCCGCTCGCGGGCGCGTCCTGGACCATGATCGGAATCGTCACCGCATCAGACAGCCGCGCGTAGAACTCATAAATCTGAGGCTCCGGCACGCGGAAGGTCGCACCGTGGTACGGCGGCATCACCATCAGCATCGCCGCGCCCATGGCCTGCGCGCGACGGCTGCGCTCGGCGCAGACCTGGGTGCTGTAGTGCGTCGTCGTCACGATCACCGGCACGCGGCCCTTCACGTGGTCGAGGATGGTGCGCGTGAGCACTTCGCGCTCCTCGTCGGACAGCACGAACTGCTCGGAGAAATTCGCGAGGATGCACAGGCCGTCGGAGCCCGCGTCGATCATGAAATCGACGCAGCGCTTCTGGCTCTCAAGGTCGAGCGCGCCCTGTTCGGTGAAGGTGGTGGGCACCACCGGGAAGATGCCGCGGTATCGGGGGGTCATGGCGTGTGATCAGTGGGAGTGGCGGGGAACGGCCGAGCCTCTGCAGCCGACCAGGAAATCGAAGTCGCAGCCTTCGTCGGCCTGCAGCACATGGTTCACGTAGAGCTTCTGGTAGCCGCCGCCGCGCGTGCTCATCGGCTGCGCATCGGAGGCAGACAACGACGCCAGGCGCGACGCCAGCTCTTCGTCGCTGATGTCGAGGTGCAATCGCCCCGCATCGCAATCGAGCTCGATCCAGTCGCCGTCGCGCACCGCCGCGAGCGGCCCGCCATCCGCAGCTTCAGGCGCGACGTGCAGCACCACCGTGCCATACGCCGTGCCGCTCATGCGCGCGTCCGAGATGCGCACCATGTCCTTCACGCCCTGGCGCAGCAGCTTCGGCGGCAAGCCCATGTTGCCGACCTCGGCCATGCCGGGGTAGCCCTTGGGGCCGCAGTTCTTCAGCACCATCACGCAGCTCGCGTCGATGTCGAGGTCTTCATCGACGATGCGTTCCTTGTAGTGCTCCAGGTTCTCGAACACCACGGCGCGGCCGCGGTGCTTGAGCAGTTCGGGCGTTGCCGCGGAGGGCTTGAGCACCGCACCGCGCGGCGAGAGGTTGCCACGCAGGATGCGGATGCCGCCATCGGCGATCAGCGGCTTGTCGAGCGGGCGGATCACCTCGTCGTCGAGGCTCGGTGCGTCGCGCACGTTGTCCCAGATCGAACGGCCGTTGACGGTGAGCGCATCGGGGTGCGGCAGCAGGCCGTTCTCGCCGAGGCGGCGCAGCACAGCAGGCAGGCCGCCCGCGTAATAGAACTCTTCCATGAGGAAACGCCCCGAGGGCATCAAGTCGACGATGGTCGGCGTGTGACTGCCGATGCGCGTCCAGTCTTCCAGCTCCAGCTCGACGCCGATGCGGCCCGCAATCGCCTTCAGGTGGATCACCGCGTTGGTCGATCCGCCGATGGCCGCATTCACGCGGATCGCATTCTCGAAGGCCTCGCGCGTGAGGATCTTCGAGAGCGTGAGCCCTTCTTTCGCCATCTGCACCGCGCGCATGCCCGACATCTGCGCGAGCACATAGCGCCGCGCATCGACCGCCGGAATCGCCGCGTTGTGCGGCAGCGAGGTGCCCAGCGCCTCGGCCATGCAGGCCATCGTCGAGGCCGTGCCCATCGTGTTGCAGGTGCCCGCCGAGCGCGACATGCCGCCTTCGGCCGAGAGGAACTGGTGCAGGTTGATCTCGCCCGCCTTCAGCGATTCGTGCAGCTGCCACACGGCGGTGCCCGAGCCGATGTCCTTGCCGTCGAGCTTGCCGTTGAGCATCGGCCCGCCCGTGACCACGATGGCCGGGATGTCGCAGCTGGCTGCGCCCATCAGCAGCGCGGGCGTGGTCTTGTCGCAGCCCGTGAGCAGCACCACCGCATCGACCGGGTTGCCGCGGATCGCTTCTTCGACGTCCATGCTCGCGAGGTTGCGCGTGAGCATCGCGGTCGGCCGCAGGTTCGACTCGCCGTTCGAGAACACCGGGAACTCCACCGGGAAGCCGCCCGCCTCCGAGATGCCGCGCTTCACGTGCTCGGCGATCTTGCGGAAGTGCGCGTTGCACGGCGTGAGTTCCGACCAGGTGTTGCAGATGCCGACGATGGGCCGGCCGTCGAACTCGTGGTCGGGGATGCCCTGGTTCTTCATCCAGCTGCGGTACATGAAGCCGTTCTTGTCGGCGGAGCCGAACCATTCGGTCGAGCGCAGTTTCTTTGTCATGGGGAAGTGGTCAGCGGCGCGGGGCGCGCGAGGTGAAGAAGCGTTGGAGCAGGCAGAACACGAAGAGCAGCGCACCGACCACGATGCGCGTCCACCACGAGCTCAGCGTGCCGTCGAAGGAAATCAGCGTCTGGATGATCCCGAGCATCAGCACGCCGAAGAGCGTGCCCGCCACATAGCCCACGCCGCCGGTGAGCAGCGTGCCGCCGATCACCACGGCCGCGATGGCGTCGAGCTCCAGCCCGACCGCGTGCAGGCCGTAGCCCGAGAGCATGTAGAAGGTGAAGATCACACCGGCCAGCGCCGAGCAGAAGCCCGAGAGCGTGTACACGCCCACGAGCGTGCGGCGCACCGGCAGGCCCATGAGCATCGCCGAATGCTCGCTGCCGCCGATGGCGTACACCGCGCGGCCGAAGGGCGTGCAGTGCGCGATGAACACCGCGGCCAGCAACACCGTGATGGCGATCACCGCGCTGATCGACACCGAGGCCTCGCCCCAGATCGGAATGCGGACCTGCGAGACCTCGGAGTAGAACGCGTTGGTGATGCTGATCGAATCGATGCTGATGAGATAGCACAGCCCCCGCGCGAGGAACATGCCCGCGAGCGTGACGATGAAAGGCTGCAGCCGGAAGCGCTCGATGAGCAGGCCCATGAACGCGCCGAAGGCCGTGCCCATCGCCAGCACCAGCGGAATCACGACCGCCGGGCTCCACCCGTGCTTCTCGACCAGCGAGGCCGACACCATCGTCGTGAGCGCGATCACCGAGCCCACCGACAGGTCGATGCCGCCCGAGAGGATCACGAAAGTCATGCCGACCGCGACGACGATCAGGAAGGCGTTGTCGATCAGCAGGTTGAGGAACACCTGCGCCGAGAAAAAGCCGTCGTAGAACACCGAGCCCAGCGTCGCCATCAGCATGAACAGCGAGATGGTCGCAGTCAGCGGCAGGTACTTCGGATTGAGCCCCGCCTTGCCCCCTCTCCCGCTTGCGGGAGAGGGTTGGGGTGAGGGTGCTGCCTCGATCACCGCGCTCATGCCCTGCCCCCGTCATGCGCCGGCCGCTGCACCAGCGACCGAACCTCCGCCCTGAACTCCGGCGACTGCATCAGCATCACCACGAACACGACCACCGCCTTCACCACGAGGTTGATCTCCGGCGGCACGCCCAGCGAATAGATCGCGTAGGTCAGCGTCTGGATGATGAGCGCGCCGATCACGCTGCCCACGAGGCTGAAGCGCCCGCCCGTGAGCGCCGTGCCGCCGAGCGTGACCGCGAGGATCGCGTCGAGCTCCAGCAGTTGGCCCGCGTTGTTGCCGTCCGCGCTCTTCACGTTCGAGCTGATCAACAGGCCCGCCACACCCGCGCACGCACCGCAGAACGCATACGCACCCACGACGAGCCGCCGCGACTGGATGCCCGCCACGCGCGCTGCGGTCGGGTTGATGCCGACCGCCTGGATGAACAGGCCGAGCGCCGTGCGCGTGATCGCCAGGTACAGCAGCACGAACACCGCCGCCACGATGAACAGCGAGAACGGCAGCCCCAGCAGGTAGCCGCTGCCGAGGAAGAAGAAGGGCTTGTAGTAGATCGTGATGATCTGCCCGTCCGCAATGAGCTGCGCGATGCCGCGCCCCGCCACCATGAGGATCAGCGTCGCGATGATCGGCTGCATGCCGACCTTGGCGACCAGCAGGCCGTTCCACAGGCCGCACAGCAGCGCGACACCCAGCGCCGCAAGGATCGCGAGCGGCATGGGGAAGCGGCTCACGTCGCTGGACACCGAGCCGCCGATCATCCAGGCCGCGACCGCCGCCGCGATGGCGACCACCGCGCCCACCGAGATGTCGATGCCGCGCGTGGCGATCACGAGCGTCATACCGAGCGAGACGAGCACGAGCGGCGCCGCGCGGTTCACGATGTCGATCAGGCTGCCGTACAGATGGCCGTCGCGCCACTCAAGGTGCAGGAAGCTCGCGTTGAATGCGGTGTTGATGGCGAGCAGAAGCAGCAGTGTGATGAGCGGCCAGGCGAGGCGATGCTGCATGAAGGATGAAAGGCGCGTCATGGGTTCTGCCTTGCTCCTTCCCCTTCCGGGGGAAGGCTGGGATGGGGGCACGCGGCCTCTGATGCTGCGCGGCGGTGAAGGCCGCGAGCCCCCACCCCGGCCCTTCCCCGGGAGGGGAGGGAGAAAGACAACACCTCGCGGCGGTTCATGTCTTCTGCCTTGCCCCTTCCCCTTCCGGGGGAAGGTTGGGATGGGGGCACGCGGCCTCGAACACGGCGCAACGCCTCGGTCTTGCCCCCTCTCCCGCTTGCGGGAGAGGGTTGGGGTGAGGGTGCGGCCTGCGCAAAGGCCTGCTGCTTGTTGAAGGCCTCCGCCCTCACCCTAGCCCTCTCCCGCACGCGGGAGAGGGGACAACACGGAGACAGCACGTGCGTCATGCGGCAGCAATCATTTCGTACACCTCGTCCTCGGTCGAACCGCCCGGCAGTTCGCCCACCTTCTGCCGATCGCGCAGCACCACGATGCGATGCGCCACGCGCACCACCTCGCTCATTTCCGACGAGATAAAAATCACCGCCATGCCCGCATGCGCGAGCCGCAGGATCTCTTCCATGATTTCCTGCTTGGCAGCGACGTCGATGCCGCGCGTGGGCTCATCGAGGATCAACAGGCGCGGCTCGGTCGCAAGCCAGCGCGCGATCATGGCCTTCTGCTGGTTGCCGCCCGACAGCAGGCCGATCGGCGTTTCGACGCTCGCCGTCTTGATGCCCAGCGAAGCGACGAAGCGCTCGGCCATCGCAGTCTGCTCGGCGTGCGAAAGAAACTTCCGCGTGCCCAACCGGGCCTGCAATGCGAGCGCGATGTTCTCGCGCACCGACAACTCGGCCACGATGCCATCGGTCTTGCGTTCTTCAGGGCACAGCGCGAGACCCTCTCGGATCGCATCGGCCGGATTCGAGAAGCTGACCGAACGGCCGTCAATCTTCAGCACGCCACGGTCCGGCGATTCGAGCCCGAACAGCAGCCGCGCGAGTTCGGTGCGCCCCGCACCCAGCAGCCCCGCGATGCCGACCACCTCACCGGCACGCACGCGCAGATCGGTCGCCTGCAACTGCCCCGCCTGCCCCAACCCTTCGGCCTGCAACAAAGCGGCAGCCGCTTCATCGAACGCCGGCAGTGCCGCAGGCCGCGCCGATTGCGCCGCCAACTCGCGCCCCAACATCGCCGCGATCAGCGCCTGCGGTCCGAGATCCGCCGCGCGCCACTCGCCCACCCAATTGCCATTGCGCAGCACCGTGATCCGGTCCGACACCGCATACATCTGGTTGAGAAAGTGCGTCACGAAGACGATCGCGAGCCCCTCGCCGCGCAGCCGCCGCAGCACCTCGAACAGCTTCTCGACCTCGTCGTCGTCGAGGCTAGAAGTCGGCTCATCGAGGATCAGCACCTTCGACGACACACCGAGCGCACGCGCGATCGCCACCATCTGCTGCACCGCGACCGAATAGCTCGACAGCAAGCGCGTCACGTCGATGTCCAGCCCGATGCGCGCGAGCAGCTCTTCTGCCCGGCGGTTCACAGAAGCCCAGTCGATGCGAAAGCCTTGCAGCGCGCCGCAGCGCGGATAGCGCCCCGCGAACACGTTCTCCGCCACCGAGAGGTTCGGGCACAGGTTCACTTCCTGGTAGACCGTGCTGATGCCCAGCTTCTGCGCCTCCAGCGGCGAGCCGGGCCGGATGGCCTGGCCGTCGAAGAACATCTCGCCGCCGCTCGACGGCAGCACGCCCGTGAGCACCTTGATGAGCGTCGACTTGCCCGCACCGTTCTGCCCCATCAGCGCGTGGATCTCGCCCGGGTAGAGCTTGAGCTGGACGTCGTTCAGCACGGCGATGCCGCTGAAGCGCTTGTGGATGCCCCGCAGTTCCAGCACGGGGGTGGCGGCGCGCTCGGTCATGCGTCTACTTGTTCTTGTTGTAGACGTCGATGAACACCGCCGCCAGCAGCACCAGACCCTTGATGACCTGCTGGTAGTCGATGCCGATCCCCAGGATCGACATGCCGTTGTTCATCACGCCCATGATGAAGGCGCCGATCACCGCGCCCATCACCCGGCCCACGCCACCCGAGGCCGAGGCGCCGCCGATGAAGCAGGCAGCAATCACATCGAGCTCGAAGCCCAGGCCCGCCTTGGGCGTGGCGGTGTTCAGGCGCGCCGCGAACACGAGGCCCGCGAGCGCCGCCAGCGCGCCCATGTTCACGAAGGTGAGGAACGCGAGCCGCTGCGTCTTCACGCCCGACAGCCGCGCCGCCTTCTCGTTGCCGCCGAGCGCATAGATGCGACGGCCGATGGTCGTGCGGTTGGTGACGAAGTCGTACACCACGATCAGCACCGCCATCACGATCAGCACATTGGGCAGGCCCTTGTAGGTCGAGAGCAGGTAGCTGAAGAACAGGATGATCGCCGCGAAGAACAGGTTCTTCACGAGGAAGAAGGCGTAAGGCTCCTGCTCCATGCCATGCGCCTTGAGCTTGGCGCGCCCGCGCAGCTTGAAGAACACCAGCGCCGCGGCCGCGAGGGCGCCCACGACCAGCGAGGTGGTGCGCACCGTGTCGCCGCCCAGCGGATCGGGAATGAAGCCCGAACTCAGGCGCTGGAACTCCACCGGAAACGGCCCCACCGACTGCCCCGCGAGCAGCGCCAGCGTGAGCCCCTTGAACACCAGCATGCCCGCGAGCGTGACGATGAACGACGGGATCTTGCGGAAGGCCACGAACCAGCCCTGCGCCGCACCGATGACGGCACCCGCCGCGATGCTGATGAGGGCCGTCGGCACGAAGTGCCATTCGTACTCCACCATCAGCACCGCCGCGAGCGCGCCGATGAAGCCGCAGACCGAGCCCACCGACAGGTCGATGTGCCCCGCCACGATCACCAGCAGCATGCCCAGCGCCATGATGACGACGTAGCTGTTCTGCAGCAGCAGGTTGGTGAGGTTCAGCGGCCGCAAGAGCGTGCCGTCGGTCAGCACCTGGAACAGCACCATGATCGCGACCAGCGAGATCAGCATGCCGTACTCGCGCAGGTTGTTCTTCAGGAAGCCCACGTGGAGCTTCGCTGCCACGGGGGCGGCGCCCTGCACTGCGTTGGCTTCAGGCGGCGACATGGACAGAACTCCCTGCGCTGACGATCGCATGCATGATGCGCTCCTGCGACGCCTCGGCCGCCGTGAACTCGGCCACGAAGCGGCCCTCGTTCATCACGTAGATGCGGTCGCACATGCCGAGCAACTCCGGCAGTTCGGAAGAGATCATGAGAATGCCTTTGCCCTCGCTCGCGAGCTGGTCGATGATGGTGTAGATCTCGTACTTGGCGCCCACGTCGATGCCGCGCGTGGGTTCGTCCAGTATCAGCAGTTCGGGCTTGGTGAAGAGCCACTTGCTCAGCACCACCTTCTGCTGGTTGCCGCCCGACAGGTTGACCACGAGCTGCTCGACGCCCGAACAGCGGATGTTCAGCGACTTCTTGTAGTCGTTGGCCACCTTGAACTCACGGCCGTCGTCGATCACCGCGCGTTCGGCAATCGCATCGAGGTTCGCGAGGCTGATGTTCTTGCGGATGCCTTCCTCCAGCACCAGCCCGAGGCCCTTGCGGTCTTCGGTGACGTAGGCAATGCCGTGGTCGATGGCCTTGCGCACGGTGCTCACGTCCACCGGCTTGCCGTGCATGAGCACCGAGCCGCTGATGCGTTGGCCGTACGACTTGCCGAACACGCTCATCGCCAGTTCGGTGCGGCCCGCGCCCATGAGGCCGGCGATGCCGACGATTTCACCCTGGCGCACATGGAGGTTCACGCCCTTGATCTGCTCGCGGTCGGCGTGCAGCGCGTGGTGCACGCGCCAGTCGCGCACTTCGAGCACCGTCTCGCCGATCTTCGGCGAGCGCTGCGGGTAGCGGTGTTCCATGTCGCGGCCCACCATGCCGCGGATGATGCGGTCTTCGCTGATCGCCTGCTTGGCGCAGTCCATCGTTTCCACCGTCGCGCCGTCGCGCAGCACGGTGATCGCGTCGGCCACCTTGGCGATCTCGTTGAGCTTGTGCGAGATGAGGATCGACGCGATGCCCTGCCGCTTCAGTTCGAGCAGCAGCATCAAGAGCGCATCGCTGTCGTTCTCATTGAGGCTAGCGGTGGGCTCGTCGAGGATCAGGAGCTTCACCTCCTTGGCCAGCGCTTTCGCAATTTCCACCAGCTGCTGCTTGCCCACGCCCAGGTCGGTCACGAGCGTGGTGGGCAACTCCTTCAGGCCCACCTTGGCGAGCAGCTCGCGCGTCTTCGCATAGGCGGCGAACCAGTCGATCACGCCGCCGGTCGCGATCTCGTTGCCGAGAAACAGGTTCTCGGCAATCGAGAGCAGCGGTACCAGCGCCAGCTCCTGGTGAATGATGATGATGCCGAGCTTCTCGCTGTCGGCGATCGTCTTGAAGCGGCGCAGCTCGCCCTCGAAATGGATCTCTCCGGTGTACGAGTCGCACGGGTAGACGCCGCTCAGCACCTTCATGAGCGTCGACTTGCCCGCGCCGTTCTCGCCGACCACCGCATGGATCTCGCCCGCGCGCACGGCGAGGTTGACGTTGCTCAGGGCCTTGACCCCGGGAAACGTCTTGGTGATCCCGCGCATCTCGAGGATCGTGCGTTCGCCGTCCTGGCTCACTTGACCTGGCTTTCCTTGTAGTAGCCGCTGTCGACCAGCACCGTCTTCCAGTTCGATGCGTCCACGCTCACCGGCTTGAGCAGGTACGAGGGCACGACCTTGATGCCGTTGTTGTAGGTCTTGGTGTCGTTCACCTCGGGCGTCTTGCCCGAGAGCATGGCGTCGGCCATCGCCACCGTCACCTTGGCGAGTTCGCGCGTGTCCTTGAACACGGTGGAGCTTTGCTCCTTGCGCAGGATCGACTTGACCGACGGAATCTCGGCGTCCTGCCCCGACACCACCGGCATCGGCTGCGAGCCCGAGCCGTAGCCCACGCCCTTGAGCGACGAGAGGATGCCGATCGACAGCCCGTCGTACGGCGACAGCACCGCATCCACGCGGTTCTTCGTGTAATAGGCCGACAGCAGGTTGTCCATGCGCGCCTGCGCCACCGCGCCGTCCCAGCGCAGCGTGCCGACCTTGTCCATGCCCATCTGCTTGCTGCGCACCACCAGCTTGCCGCTGTCGATGTAGGGCTTGAGCACCGACATCGCGCCGTTGTAGAAGAAGAAAGCGTTGTTGTCGTCGGGCGAACCGCCGAACAGCTCGATGTTGAACGGGCCCTTGCCGCTCTTCAGGCCCAACGCCGCTTCGATCGATTGCGCCTGCAGCACGCCGACCTGGAAGTTGTCGAAGGTGGCGTAGTAGTCGACGTTCTTCGAGCCCTTGATGAGCCGGTCGTAGGCGATGACCTTCACGCCCTTGTCAGCGGCCTTCTGCAGCACGTCGGAGAGCGTGGTGCCGTCGATGGCCGCAATGACCAGCACCTTCGAGCCCTTGGTCACCATGTTCTCGATCTGCGCGAGCTGGTTCGGAATGTCGTCGTCGGCGTACTGCAGGTCGGTCTTGTAGCCCTTGTCCTTGAAGTACTTGACCATGTTGGCGCCGTCGGCGATCCAGCGGGCCGACGACTTGGTGGGCATCGAGATGGCGATGAGACCCTTGTCCTGCGCATGGGCCATCGGCGTGAAGCCGACGACGGCAAAGGCGAGGCCTGCGAGCGAGGCTTTGAGGAATTTTCGTTTCATGGTGCGATGAGCTCCAAGTGGGTACTGTCTTTTTCAAGGAACACCGCGGAACCGGCTTTGCCGGGCCGCTGGTGTTGCCCCCGGCGAGGGGGTTGGCGAAGCGACACGAAGTGCGCGTAGCCTGGGGGAGTACTCAATATTTGCGGTTGGGGAATTCTTTGGCGGCGACTTCCATCGGGAAGATGCCTTCTTCCGTGACGATGCGCTTGGGCAGCGTCTTGCCGGCCTTGATGTCTTTCACCGCGCTCATGAGCTGCGGCCCGAGCAGCGGGCTGCATTCCACCGACACGTTGAGCTTGCCGGCGATCATGGCTTCGAAGGCGCCCTTCACCCCGTCGATCGAGATGATGGTGATGTCCTTCGCGGGCTTCAGGCCCGCCTCTTCGATCGCCTGGATCGCGCCGATCGCCATGTCGTCGTTGTGCGCGTAGAGCACGTTGATCTTCTTGCCCTCGGCCTTCAGGAAGGCTTCCATCACCTCCTTGCCCTTGGCGCGCGTGAAGTCGCCAGTCTGCGAGCGGGTGATCTTGAACTTCGGGTCGGCCTTGATGATTTCCTCGAAGCCCTTCTTGCGGTCGATGGCCGGGGCCGAGCCCACGGTGCCCTGCAGCTCGACGATGTTCACCTCGCCCTTCTGGTCCTTCATCTTCTCGACCAGCCAGCGGCCGGCCTTGCGGCCTTCTTCGGTGAAGTCGGAGCCCATGAAGGTCACGTAGAGCGAGTCGTCCTTGGTGCTCACGGAGCGGTCGGTCAGCACGACCGGAATCTTGGCGGCCTTGGCCTCGCGCAGCACGGTTTCCCAACCCGACTCGACCACGGGCGAGAACGCGATCACGTCGACCTTCTGCGCGATGTACGAGCGGATCGCCTTGATCTGGTTTTCCTGCTTCTGCTGCGCGTCGGAGAACTTCAGCTCGATGCCCGCCTCCTTGGCCGACGACTTGATCGACTCGGTGTTGGCCGTGCGCCATTCGCTTTCGGCGCCCACCTGCGCGAAGCCGAGCACGAGCTTCTTCTGCGCGAAGACGGACACGGGCAGCAGCCCGCCGAGCGCGGCAGCGGCCAGGGCGGTGTTGAGGGTGCGGCGATTCATGGTCATGGGATGTCTCCTTCTGTTGACTTGCTTTTAAGAAACCGTTCGAGAACCGTTGGCTTTCAGCTCAGGCCAGCATGTAGCCGGTCTTGACCGTCGTGTAGAACTCCGCGGCGTGGCGCCCTTGTTCGCGCGGCCCGTAGCCCGACCCCTTGCGACCGCCGAAGGGCACATGAAAGTCCACCCCCGCGGTCGGCAGATTGACCATCGTCATGCCGACCACGGCATGGCGCCTGAAGTGCATCGCGTGCTTGAGCGAGTTGGTGCAGATGCCCGCGCACAGGCCGAAGGGCGTGTCGTTGCACAACGCGAGCGCTTCGTCGTAATCGCCGGCGCGCAGCACGCAGGCCAGCGGCCCGAAGATCTCTTCGCGTGCGATGCGGTGCTCGGGTTTGGCCAGGAAGAGCGCGGGACTGATGTAGTGGCCGGCGGTGGCGCGCTGCAGTGCTTCGCCGCCCCACACGTGCTCTGCGCCCTCTTCGCGCGCGATGTCGATCCATGCGAGGTTCTGCGCCAGCCGCTCTTCGTCGGCGACGGGGCCGATGTCGATGCCGCGCTCCAGCGCGTGGCCGATCTTCAGTGTCTTCAGGCGCTGGCGCAGCTGCGCCACGAAGGCGTCGTGCACAGAGGCTTCGACGATGAGCCGGCTCGACGCCGTGCAACGCTGGCCGTTGGAAAAGTAGGCGCCCTGCACCGCGCAGTCGACGGCGCGTTCGAGGTCGGCATCGGCCAGCACCACGAGCGCGTTCTTGCCGCCCATCTCCAGCTGCACCTTGGCGCGCCGTGTGGCGGCGGCCTGCAGCACGCGTTCGCCATTGACGGCCGAGCCGGTGAAGCTCAGCGCATCGACCAGTGCGCTGTCGACCAGCGCCTGCCCCGCTTCGCGCCCGCTGCCCATCACGAGGTTGAACACGCCGGCCGGCAGCGTGGCGCGGCTGATGATGTCGGTCAGCGCCCAGCCGCAGGCCGGCACCAGCTCGGCCGGCTTGAAGACCACGCTGTTGCCATGCGCCAGTGCCGCAGCGATCTTCGAGGCCGGCACCGCGAAGGGCGTGTTCCACGGCGTGATGAGGCCCACCACGCCGACCGGCTCGCGCGTCACGTCGACCTGCACGCCGGCGCGCACCGAGGCCACGTTCTCGCCACCGCCGCCGCGCAGGGCTTCGCCCGCGAAGAACTTGAAGATCTGGCCCGCGCGCGCCACCTCGGCCACGGCCTCGGGCAGCGTCTTGCCCACCTCGCGCGCCAGCAGCAGACCCAGGTCGTCCTTGCGTGCGAGCAGCTCGGTGCCGATGCGGTCGAGCACATCGGCGCGCCGCTGCGGCGTGCTGTGGCTCCAGTGCACGAAGGCCTCGCTGGCCGCGCGGATCGCCAACTCGACCTGGCGCCGGTCGGCACGTGCGTACTCGGCCACCACCTCGCTGGTGTCGGAAGGATTGACGCTGACACCCGTGGTCGCGCTGGTTTCCCAGCGGCCGTTGATGTACTGGCGCACGCTCTGCCGAAGCTCGCCGTGGATCACCGTGGCGTTGCCTTGTCTCTGTTGTTATGGGGTCTGGGGCGGAAGTCTAAAAATGATTTCGATATCGATCCAATCGTTTTTTAGACAAAATGCATATCAATCGGTGGATTCTGGAAAACCCCGTCAGACCTTCGTTCGCACCCTCTTCATGAACACCTACAACCACTGGTTCATTCGCGCCCGCCTCAAGACCCGCCAGTTGCTGTTGCTGGTGGCGCTGGCCGAGGAAGGCAACATCCACCGCGCGGCGCAGGTGCTCAACATGACGCAGCCCGCGGCCTCCAAGTTGTTGAAGGACCTGGAAGACGTGCTCGAGGTGCCGCTGTTCGACCGGCTGCCGCGCGGCATGCGGCCCACCTGGTACGGCGAGACCATGATCCGCCACGCCCGCGTGGCGCTGGCCAGCCTGAACCAGGCGCACGACGAGCTCACCGCACTGAAGGCCGGGCGCCTCGGCCAGGTGAACGTGGGCGCCATCACCGCGCCGGGCCTCACGCTGATGCCACCGGCCGTGGCGATGGTCAAGCGCGAGCAGCCCGACCTGCGCGTGTCACTGGAGATCGAGACGAGCCCGGTCCTGCTCGAGCGGCTCGAACAGGGCAAGCTCGACATCCTCGTGGCGCGGCTGTTCGCCGAACACGACAAGTCGCAGCTGCGCTACGAGGCGCTGACCGAAGAACCCGTGTGCGCGCTGGTGCGCCCGGGCCATCCGCTGCTGGGCGTGAGCGGGCTCACGCTGCGCGACGTGGTGGGCGCCGGCTGGATCGTGCCGCCCGCGGGCAGCGTGCTGCGGCACCGCTTCGAGCTGATGTTCCAGGAAGAAGGCCTGGCGCCGCCGAGCAACACCATCGAAAGCTCGGCGCTGCTGTTCATCACACGCATGCTGCAGCAGAGCGACATGGTCGCGGTGCTGGCGACCGACGTCGCGCGCTACTACGCGGCGCACGGCATCGTGTCGCTGCTGCCGCTGGACATGCCCTGTCACATGGACGCCTTCGGCATCATCACGCGCACCGACCGGCTGCTGTCGCCGGCCGCGAAGGTGATGATGAAAGCGCTGAAGACGGCGAGCATGAGCGTCTACGGACGCAAGCTGGAGATGGACTGATCAGGTCCAGCCGGCGTCGACCGTGAACTCCTGCGCGGTGCACATCTTCGCGTCGTCGGACGCCAGGAACAGCACCATGCGCGCGATGTCTTCGGGCATCAGCTTGTCGGGCAGGCACTGGTTGCGGTGCAGCGCCTTCTCGCCCTCGTCGTCGAGCCAGAGCTTGACCTGCCGCTCGGTCATCACCCAACCGGGCGACACGGTGTTGATGCGGATGCGATCGCGGCCCAGCTCCACCGCGAGCCCGCGCGTGAGGCCGTTCACCGACGACTTGGCGATCGCGTAGCAGGGGTAGCCCGAGCCCTTGGTCTGCCAGCCCGTGGAGCCGAGGTTGACCACCGAGCCGAAGCCCAGGCGCTTCATGCCCGGCACCACCGACTGGATCGCGAACAGCGCGGGCCGCTCGTTGATGGCCATGCGGTTGTCGTAGTAGTCGGGCGTGACCGACTCGAGCGTGTGGCGGTCGTCGCTGGCCACGTTGTTGACCAGCACCGCGAAGTCGCCGAGTTCGGCGGCCGCGTCGACCACGGCCTGCTGCAGCGCGCCGATGTCGCGCACGTCGCAGGCGCGCCACCATGGCGCCGCGTGGCCGGCCTCGGCGATCTGCGCGGCGAGCGCCGCGCTGGCACCTTCTGCAATGTCGACGAAGGCCACACGCGCGCCCTGCGCTGCGAAAGCAGCGACGATGGCCGCGCCGATGCCGCTGCCGCCGCCGGTGACGAACACGGTGCGGCCCTTCAGACTGGGATGGATGGAAAGCTGAGGGGAATTCAAGGAAAAGGTCTCCACGGCGCATTTCATGACATTGCAAAACGCATATCAATTGATGCAGTTATTTTCAATTTCTATTATCAATATGCCTTGATACGATCCGCCGCGTCAAGGCGACATGACATTCAGAAAGAACAAATGAACATGCAAGAGACAAGCGCCCCTTCTTCGCCGCTCGCGGCCCCTCGCGTGCTCGGCACGCCCGAATGCCTCTGGCCCGCCGCCGCCGACCTCGGCGAGGGCACGCTGTGGTCGGTGCGCGAGCAGGTGCTGTACTGGATCGACATCCTGAAACCGCGCCTCTTCCGCTACGACCCGGCCACGGGCGCGCAGCGCACCTGGCATTTCGACGAAGAGATCACCGCGATTGCCGAGCGCGCGTCGGCGCCGGGCCTGTTCCTCACGCTGCGCCGCGGCTTCGCGCTGTTCGACACCACCGCGCCCGGCGACACCGCGACGCCGCGCTACCTGCACCAGCCCGAACCCGAGCGCACCGGCAACCGCTTCAACGACGGCAAGTGCGACAGCCGGGGCCGCTTCTGGGCCGGCAGCATGGACTTCGACTGCAAGGCGCCCACCGGCGCGCTCTACCGCTTCGACGCCGACGGCCAATGCACGCGGCACGACGACGGCTTCGAGGTGACCAACGGGCCGACGTGGTCGGGCGACGGCCGCACCATGTACTTCAACAACACGGCGATCAACATGCTGTACGCCTACGACTTCGACATGGCGGCCGGTGCGGTGTCGAACAAGCGCGTGTGGCACCGTTTCCCGAAGGGCGACGGCCTGCCCGACGGCATGACCACCGACGCGGCCGGCCGGTTGTGGATCGCGCACTGGGACGGCGCCTGCATCACCTGCCACGACCCGGTGAGCGCCGCCGAGCTAGCCCGCATCGCGCTGCCCGCGAGCAACGTGACCGACTGCGCCTTTGGCGGCGCCGACATGCAGACGCTCTACATCACGACGGCGCGCAACAGCCGCACCGAAGAACAACTGAAGCGCGAGCCGCTGGCCGGTGGGCTCTTCTCGGTGCGCATCGACAGCCCGGGCGTGCCGGCAGCATTGTTCGCAGGCTGAGCCGGCGCGCGCTTCAGCAAACGCTGAAGCGGTGCTCGGTCGTGCTGGCGAACACCTCGCCGGGACGCAGCACGGTCGACGGAAACGCCGGCTGGTTCGGCGCATCGGGAAAGTGCTGCGTCTCCAGGCACAGGCCGTCGCCCTGGCGCAGGCTCGCACCCGCGCTGCCGAGCAGGCTGCCGTCGAGGAAGTTGCCCGAATAGAACTGCACGCCGGGCTCGGTGGTGTGCACGTCCATCACGCGGCCCGAGGCTTCGTGGGCGAGGCGGGCGGCCAGTGCAAGCCCGTTACCGCTGCGATCGAGCACCCAGTTGTGGTCGTAGCCGTGCGCACGCAGCAGCTGCGCGTGCCCTTCGCGGATGCGCTCGCCGATGCGCGTCGGCGTGCGGAAATCGAAAGGCGTGCCCGCCACCTCGCCCAGCCCGAGCGGAATCAGCGTGGCATCCACCGGGCAGTAGCGGCTCGCGGGAAGCGTCAGCACATGGTCCATCACCGCCCCCGATCCCGCGAGGTTGAAGTAGTCGTGGTGGCTCAGGTTGAGCACCGTGGGCCGGTCGGTGGTGGCGCGGTAGTCGATGCGCCAGGTGTTGGCCGTGGCACTCAGCGTGTAGCGCACCGTCAGCTGCACCTCGCCGGGGTAGCCCTCTTCGCCGTCGGCACTGGTGTAGCGCAGTTCGAGGGCGAGCTCATCCGGCACCGGCGCGATCTCCCAGTAGCGTTTGCCGAACCCCGTGGCGCCGCCGTGCAGCGTGTTCGGGCCATCGTTCAGGCCCAGCTGATGAGCAGTGCCGTCGAGCGTGAAGCGGCCCGCCGCGATGCGGTTGGCATACCGCCCGACGATGGTGCCGAAGTGCGGATGCGGCTTCAGGTAGTCATCGAGCGACGGCAAACCCAGCACCACGTTCGCGCTGCGCCCCTGCCGGTCGGGCACGTGCAGCGCGGTGACGATCCCGCCGAGGTTGATGGCGCTCAGGCGCAGACCGTGGCCGTTGTCGAGCGTGTATTCGGTGACAGGGCGGCCGTCGGGCATGAGGCCGAAGGGGCGTGAAGTGAGAGAGGTGCTCATCGGGCTTGCGACTGCAGTGCCTCGCGCGCGCACTGCGAGGCGGTGCGCAGGCCGATGCGGTCTTTGAGGTCGTGGAAGGTCGGTGGCTCGGCCGCGTACGTCATCACCTCGACGCGGTGGCCCGCCTTGCGCACCGCATCGGCAAAGCGCTGCTGCAGCGCGAACGGCGTGTTGCGGTCGTCAGGGTTGCCGATCAGCACGATGCGCCGCTGCGGGTCGCGCGGAATGCCCGCCACATGGTCCAGCGGGTCGTAGACCTGCGCGCTGCCCGTGGTGTCGGTGCGGCCGTCCTTCGAGCGGCCGAGCAGGCGCGCGCGCTCCAGCAGGTCGAACGCGCCTGAGGTGAGCACCGCGCAGGCCACGCGCGTGCGCCCGAGCGTGAGCAGCGCGGCGCCGGCCGTGGCGCCGCCGCTGTGGCCGACGATCACCACGCGCTGCAGCCGGTGGCGCTGCATCAGCGCCTCGAGCGCCGCATCGAGCGCATGGAACTCCACCGCCTCGCGCCGCCGGCGGTGGTCGCCCGACGAGCCGTAGGTGCCGGGCCGCGCCATGAAGATCCACGGCATGCCGGCGCGGTCGCTCGCGGCCTGCGCGTCGAGCGTGCGCAACGGTTCGGTGTTGCCGGGGATGCGCGTGGGCGACTGGTTCATCACGCTGTCGCGGTCGCCCGAGAACTGCACGATGGCGATGCGCGCGTCGTCGATGTCGCGGCTCGCGAAGTAGCGGATGCACGACGGCCCCTCGACCGCCTGCACCCAGAGGAAGCCGGGGCGGTCGGGGCAGTTGGCGCGCACGGCGGGCTGGTTCCAGTGCAGCAGTGCGCCCTCGGCTGAGGCGGAAGCGGCCGGCTCGCGCGGCGATGCGGCCTTCGGCGGATCGGCACGCTGCGCGCAGGCCGTCTGCATGAGCGCGAGGAGCACACAGGCCAGGCGCGCGCGCGGGCTCATAGCTTCTGCAGCAGCTCGGAAACGAGACCGAAGTCCGACTGCTGGCGGTCGCCCTTCACCAGCACCAGGTCGCCGTCGCGCAGGAACTCGCCGAGGTAGCCGGTGAGTTGCGCGGCGTCTTCGAAGTGCGGGCCGAGCAGCTCGGCCGGCACCTCCTCGCGCAGCCAGCGCATCTCGGCGCCGTGCGTCACGAGGTGCTGGATGCCCGACGCGAGCACCGGTGCAGCGAGGCTGCGGTGCATCGCCTCGGCTTCCTTGTCGAGGTTGATGATGCGGCCGAGCACGCCGATCTTGCGCGTCACCGGCCCGTGCGTGGCACGCTGGTAGGTGCGCACGAACTCCATCGCGTTGCGCATCGACATGACCTCGGCGTTCCAGCTGTCGTCGATCAGCGTGGCCTGCACGCCGCCCTGCGTGCGCAGCGCGCGCACCTGCATCACCGAAGACGGCAGGCGAACGAAAGGCATGCGCGCGCACGCGGCCTCGGCGTCGAAGCCCATGGCCAGCAGCGCGGCAAAGGCCAGCGACGAATTGCGCACCAGCCCGGCGCTCGCGATCGGGAACAGGTACTCGACCGTGCGCCCCGGCAACGCAATGCGCACGCGGCAGCCACCGTCGGGTTCGGGCCGGGTGTCGACGATGCGGACGTTGGCGTCGGGCCCGCTGCCCACGACCCAGATGGCGCCCGCCGTGCGCGCCGCGGCCCGCACCACCTGCGCCAGGCAGGGAATGTGGTCGGGCACGATGGCCACGCCGCCAGGCTCCAGCCCCAGGAAGATGCGCGACTTGAACTCGGCCGTCTGTTCGAGCGTGGCGGCCTGGCGGGTCTGCGACAGGCCGATCTCGGTGAGGATGGCCACGTGCGGGCGCGCCACGAGCGAGATCGGGCCGCGGTCCATCCACAGCGAACTCTGCGCCATCTCGAGCACGCACACGTCGGCGTCGGCCGCGAGGTTGGCCAGCATGGCCGGCACGCCGACGCGCGAGTTGTAGTTGTCGATGGTGGTGTGCACGCGCGCGGCCTCGGGCAGCAGGTCGCGCACCATGGCGATGGTGGACGACTTGCCGACCGTGCCGGTGACGCCCACCACGCGGCCCTGGAAGCGCGCACGCGCGGCCACGCCCAGGTCGATCATGGCGCGGATCGGGTCGTCTACCTGCAGCAGCGGGAAGGACGGGGCGAGCCCCGCCACCGGGTGCGCCACCACGGCGCCCGCCAGCCCGCGCTGCAGCGCGGGCAGGTCGTCGTGGCGGTCGGGGTTGTCGGCGCGCGGCTTGCTGTAGTTTTCGTGCCTGGCGAGCGTGCGGTAGTCCGACGCGATGAACAGCGCCGGCGCCGGCAGCTGCGCCATGTGCGCCGGTCCGCGCACCACCGCGTTCACGAACCAGTCCGGCGGCGGCGGCACCAGCCACTGTCCGCCGGTGACGCGCTGCAGCTCATCGGCGGTCCACACGGGCGGCGCCTGCGGCGGCGCACCGGGGCGCAGCGCCGCGAGCACGGGCGCGGGGCGCTCGGACAGCGGCGTCGGAAACTTCGGCACGCGCAGGCCGCACCACACGGGCAGGCGGCGCGCGCCCGGCAGGTCGGGCAACGTGCCTCGCACGCGCACCTCGATCTGCAGCACGTCGTTCTCGAGCAGGCCCGGGCGCGGTGCGCGCAGGCCGTAGCGGTCGCGGTAGATGCGCCCCGGCGTCCAGCGGCTGGTGGGCCACATCCAGTCGCAGGGGTCGTGGTCCATGGCCTCGCCCCACGGCGGCATGGTGGTGCTGCGCATCGGCAGCGCGCGGAACTGCACGCGCAGGTCGGCGTCCACGGGCGCATCGACGGTCCAGAACGATTCGACCCACAGCAGCCGACGCCCGACGATCTGCGTCGGCGCGCAGCGGATGCCCACGAGGCGCAGCGGGCCGATCTCGATCGGGCGCATCTGCGCATCGGCCGGCACCGCATCGACCGACCATTCGGGCCGGGGCGCGAGCACGGGGCCGACGAGCGCGGGCGGGCGCGACGCCGACAGCGGCGCCAGCGGTGGGCGGCCGGCCGGCGCGGTGCGTTCGGGTGGCGACAGCTGCAGCGCGCAGCGTCCATCAGGCCGCGCCGTCGTCTCGGTGCCGAGCGCGCGGCACAGTTCGGCAAAGCGCGCGCTCGCGGCCTGCGCCGCCTCGCCCGCGAGCTGCTGCGAGAAACCGAAGCCCACGCCCACCGGCGTGAACACCACCTCCTCGACGCCATGCGGCCCGAGGCGCAGCGAGAACACACCGGAGTCCGCGAGGTCGTTGCGGATCGCGTCGAACAGCAGGTCGCCCGCGTCGTGCAGGATCGGCCGGCCCTGGTAGACCTCGATGCCCTGCAGCACGTGGGCCGAGGTGCCGAGCACCGCATCGGCACCGGCCTCGACGATGGCATGGCCGACGGCGATCTCGGCGCGCGAAGGCGCGGTCTCCAGGTTCTCGCCCCAGTGCACGGCCACCAGCACCACGTCGGCCTCATGGCGCGCGGCAGCGATGCGCGGCGCGAGCGTGGCGCGCCAGGCGGCGGGGTCGTCGAGCGACAGCCAGGCCGCGCCGGGGCGCTGCGCGGTGGCCGCAAAGCGCGGCTGCGTGGCGTCGAGCGAGAACAGCGCCACGCGCAGCCCACCGGCCTGACGGAAGGCGGGGCGCAGCGCCGAATCGAGGTCGGGCCCGGTGCCGGCGAACGCGATGGCGGCGGCGTTCAGCAGCCCGTGCTGCTCCAGCAACGCCTCGGGGCCGTAGTCGCCGCTGTGGTTGTTGGCCGTGGCGACCATGTCGATGCCGGCTTCGGTCAGCACCGACAGCATCTCGGGCCGCGCGCGGTAGTAGTAAGGGCCACCCTCGTCCTTCTCGACGCCCTGCTCGCCCGTGGTGGCAACCACGCATTCGAGATTCACGATGCGCAGGTCCACCTCGCGCAGCGCGGGGATGTCGCCGAGCATCCGGGCCGGGCCGCCCAACTCGTGCATGCGGTAGTGCTGGCGGCGGCCCAGGTTGACGTCGCCGCCCCACAACACGGTGCCCTCGAGGCCGCGCGGCGCGGCCGGTTCGGTGGCGGCCTGCGAGAGCTGCGCGCTCTTTTGCTGCGCCTCGCGCGCTTCGAGCAGCCGGTGGTAGGCCACGTAGCCCGACAGGTAGTGCTCCACGTCGTCGATGCGCACGCGGAAGCTGTGGTGCTTGATGAAGAACGAGCCCGCGATGCGGTCGGGGTGGCGAAAGAACATCGCCAGCTCGGGCCAGAAATGGCCGTTGGCGAGGTAGCGCGCGCGGTGCTCCAGCGCGCGGTCGAACTTGTGGCGATCGAGCCCCGCGAGCAGCGGGCGCAGCGCCGGGTCGGCTTCGAGCCGCAGCACCATCTCGCGCGCGGCCATCATCAGCTCGAGCAGCGTGGGGAAGGTGGTGATGCGCTCCAGCACGAAGTCCAGGTGGCCGGCCATGTTCTGCAGGCCGAACTGGTAGTAGCGCGTTTCGGGCTTGACGCGCGTGAGTTCGTTGACGCAGTAGCTCAGCCAGTGGTCATGCGCGCGCCAATGGCCCGCCGCGATGAAGTGCTCGAAGGCTTTTTCGACCACCGCGAGCCAGCGCGCATCGCGCGTGAGGCCGTACAGCCGCATCAAGCCGAAGGCCGCTTCACCGTCGTAATAAATGATGCGGTACGGCTCCTTCACGTCGAGCCCCGGGTGGTTGAGCACGTGCACGAAGCGGCCGGTCTGCGCGTCCTGCATGGAGCGGATGCCCAGCGCGAGCTGCTCCATGAGCGGCTGGTACTGCGCATCGCCGGTCAGTTCGGTGTACTTCACGAAGGCCAGCAGGCACACGGCGTTGCCGCCGAGCTTGATCTCGTTGCCCATGTCCACCAGGAACGCGGCCTGCGTGCCGTCAGCCAGCGTGGCGCGGCGGATCAGCCGCTGGCTCAGGAAGGCCAGCGCACGGTCGATGGCGGACTTCTGCGTGTCGCTGCGCGTGAGCTCCCAGCCTTCGAGCATTGCGTAGGTGGAGCTGGCGTGGCGCAGCGTGTTGTAGGTGGGAATCGCGCGGTCGAAGCACGGGAACCAGCCGTAATGGAACTCGCCCGTGGGCTTGACCTGCTCGGCCAGGTAGTCGCTCGCCGAGTCGACCAGCGCGCGCACCTGTTTCGCGTTCCAGTCGGTGAGCGTGCGAAAGCCCGCGGCCTGCCCTTCGGCCGTGAGCGGCCAGGCGCCCTCGGCATCGACGTACACGGCGCGCGTGGTGAAGCACCACACGGGCGTGGCGTCGTCGGTGGGAAAGTCGTGCTCGGCGCCGAAGCGGCGCTGGGCGTGCGTGCGCAGGTTGCCGCTGTTGGGGTCGGCATGGTCCAGCGTGCCGTTGTAGAGCACGGCGCTGCCGTGCATCTCTTGTGCGAGCAGCGCGGTCTCGAAGCGCGCCTCGAACGCGATGCCTTCGTTGAAGTAGTTGCGCTTGGTCTGCACCAGCCGCGCCTTCAGTTCGCCCCAGGTCATCGGCGTGACCCGCTCGACGATCTCCGCGCGCAGCCGCTGCGCGGGCCGCTCGGCGCGCTTGGCCTTCGCGGCCAGCGCCTCGGCGGCGGCCTGCCACGCGGCCTCGGTGTCGGGGCCGCGGCCCATGACGACGCGGGCGCGGCTCTCGCCCTCGCCCATCGCGAGGAACACCACGCAGCCGGCCTCGTCGGTGGCGGGCGCGGCCGGGGGCAGCGCCCCGTCCGGGGTGGCCAGGGCCTGCCTGGCGCGGTTCAACAGATCGGCGAGGGGGACGGGAGCTTCTTGGTGAGTCATGCGCCGCGAATGATGACAGGCCGCGGCGCTGCCTGCCACTGCGGAAATCCGGGGGCGGCGTCGGGCCCCGCCGTGCTCAGCCTTCGGCGCGGCTGCGCCGGAAGATCGCGTAGTTGCCGTTCGCATGCCCCACGAGCACGTCGCCCACGTACAGCCGCGACTCCAGGTTGGCGACGGTGCGCCCGCGGTTGAGCAGCGTGGTCTTGCAGACGACCCGGCCCTCGAACACGGGCTTGAAGTAGTTCATCTTGATCTCGATGGTGGCGCAGATCTCGCCCGCCTCGAGCGTGGGGTACAGCGCCGTGCCCATGCCCGTGTCGGCCAGCGCGTAGAGCACGGCGCCGTGCACCACTTCATGCGGGTTCAGGTGCTGCGGCGCGACGACCAGCGTCATGGTGCTGGCGCCTGCGGTGGCTTGCTCGCAGTGCAGGTCGATCAGTTCGGCGAAGGGGTGTTTCATGGCGATGAGAAATGAAAGGGCTGGCCGACTGTAGACCGCATGGCCGTCAGTCGCCGAGCGCGCGGTAGAAGTAGGTGGTGCCGCACGGCGTGCCGTCGGGCAGCAGCGCGTAGCCGGGGATCGTGCCCACGCGCTGCCAGCCGCAGCGGGTGTACAGCCGCTCGGCCTCGGGGCTGGAGGTGTCGAGCACCAGCAAGGTCTTGCCGTGGTCGCGCGCGCGCTGTTCGGCGCCCTTCATCAGCAGCGCGCCCAGTCCGAGCCGGCGTGCGCGGCGGTGCACCAGCATCTTCGCGACCTCGCCGCGGTGCGGCTGGTTCTCGGGCTGGGCCAGCACCAGCTGCACGGTGCCGACGATGCCTTCGTCGTCCTCGGCCACGAGCAGCTCGCGCTCGCCGCGCGCCACGCCGTCGGCCACGTGGCGCCAGAAGGCCCGTGCGCGCTCGGGCGTGAGCGGCTGCATGAAGCTCACCGAGGCGCCGCCTTCGACGCAGTCGATGAGCACGTCGGCCAGCGCGTTCAGCTCGGCCTCGCTGACGGTCGACAGGGCGCGCAGGCGCGGGGTGGTGGTGGCAGCAGTCATGGTCATTTCCGGTTGGAGTGGGATGGCGCGCTGGTGATGACGACCGCGTAGCGCGCCGTCTCGCGGGTGGGGTTGTAGTAACTCGTGGGCTGGTCGAGCACGAGCGCCAGGCAGTCGCCGGCGTCGAGCCGGTACTGCTGATCGCCCACCGCGAGTTCGATGCAGCCTTCGAGCACCCACACCTGCTGGTGGATGCGCGGCTCGCGCGCGCCGGTTTCGTAGGCCACGCGCGCGCCGGGCGGAAACAGCACCTCGACGATCTGGATCGGCGAGGCGTCGCCGCCGGCCGAGACGTTGCGGCGCAGGTAGCCCGAATGCGGATCGCGCCATTCGAGCTGGTCGGCACGGCGCGACACCGGGCTGGCCGTGGGCGCGTCGGGCTCGAACAGCGAGGCCAGCGGCACGCCGAGGCCGGTCGCGAGTTTTTCGAGCAGCACGGCCGTCGGACTGCTCTCGCCGCGCTCGATCAGAGAGATCATCGAGCGGCTGACGCCGCAGTGCGTGGCCAAGGTATCGAGCGAGAGATCGCGTGCGGCGCGCAGTGCGCGCACGCGCTGGGCGATGCGATCGTTGAGGCTGGGGGTCGAAGCGGATTCTTCTTTCATATTAGATGAAATATCCAATTAAATAGAAATCCGGTCAACCCCTGGATGAAAGCGTGTCGTCGCGGCTATCGGAGACTTGTTCGTCGAAGTGACTGTTCTTTGGAGAAATATTCATGCCAATCGCTGAAATCATCCAACACATCACCACCACTGACGCACCATGAGCGCCAACGATCCCGCCCCCCTGCCCTCGCGTTTCGCCACTTTCGCGGACGGCCCCGCCGCGCCGTCCGCGCTGCGCACCCGCATCACCGCCGCCTGCCGGCCGCCCGAAGCCGAGGCGCTGCAGCCGCTGCTCGACCAGGCCCGGCTGCCCGCCGCCCAGGCCGCCGAAGCCCACGCCCTCGCCCATCGCATCGCTCACCAGCTGCGCCAACGCAAGAACGGCGGCGGTCGCTCCGGCCTCGTGCAGGGCCTGCTGCAGGAGTACGCGCTCTCGTCGCAGGAAGGCGTGGCGCTGATGTGCCTGGCCGAGGCGCTGCTGCGCATTCCCGATGCCGACACGCGCGACGCGCTCATCCGCGACAAGATCGCGCAGGGCCAGTGGCAGGCGCACGCGGGCCGCAGCCCGTCGGTGTTCGTCAACGCCGCGACCTGGGGCCTGCTGCTCACGGGCAAGCTGGTGGCCACGCACAGCGAGACGGGCCTGTCGGCCACGCTCACACGGCTGATCGGCAAGGGCGGCGAGCCGCTGATCCGCAAGGGCGTCGACATGGCGATGCGCATGATGGGCGAGCAGTTCGTCACCGGCGAAACCATCGGCCAGGCGCTGGCGCATGCGCGCACGCTCGAGGCGCAGGGCTTTCGCTATTCGTACGACATGCTCGGCGAGGCCGCGCTCACGGCCGACGACGCGCGCCGCTACCGCGCCGCGTACGAAGGCGCGATCCACGCCATCGGCCGTGCCTCGAACGGGCGCGGCGTGTACGGCGGGCCGGGCATCTCGATCAAGCTGTCGGCGCTGCACCCACGCTACAGCCGCGCGCAGTACACGCGCGTGATGGCCGAGCTGTACCCGGTGCTGCGCGACCTGGCGTTGCTGGCGCTGCATTACGACATCGGCCTGAACATCGACGCCGAAGAAGCCGACCGGCTCGAGCTCTCGCTCGACCTGCTGGAGCGCCTGTGCTTCGAGCCCGCGCTGGCAGGCTGGCAGGGCATCGGCTTCGTGGTGCAGGGTTACCAGAAGCGCTGCCCCTTCGTGATCGACTGGGTGATCGACCTCGCGCGCCGCAGCGGCCACCGGCTCATGGTGCGCCTCGTGAAGGGCGCCTACTGGGACAGCGAGATCAAGCGCGCGCAGCTCGACGGCCTGGCGGGCTACCCGGTCTACACGCGCAAGGCCTACACCGACGTGTCGTACCTCGCGTGCGCGCGCCGCCTGCTCGACGCGCCCGATGCGGTGTACCCGCAGTTCGCCACGCACAACGCCCACACGCTGGCCGCGATCTACACGATGGCCGACCCGTCGCGCTACACGCCGGGTCAGTACGAATTTCAATGCCTGCACGGCATGGGCGAGCCGCTGTACGAGCAGGTGGTGGGCCCGCTCGGCCGGCCCTGCCGCATCTACGCGCCGGTGGGCACGCACGAGACGCTGCTGGCCTACCTGGTGCGGCGGCTGCTGGAGAACGGCGCGAACACCTCGTTCGTGAACCGCATCGCCGATGCGTCGATTCCGCTCGACACGCTGGTGGAAGACCCGGTCGCGACGGTCGAACGCATGGCTGCAGAGGAAGGCGCGATGGGCCTGCCGCACGCGGCCATTCCGCTGCCGGCCGCGCTCTACGGTGCGCAGCGCGCCAACTCGCAAGGCCTCGACCTCGCGAGCGAAAACACGCTGCATGCGCTCGCCGCCACATTGCAGGCCAGCGCGACAGAACCCTGGCGCGCCACGCCGATGCTCGCTGCGCCACGCGCCGAAGACGAAGCCGCCCGCACCTGGGCCGACGTGCGCAACCCCGCCGACCGCCGCGACCTCGTCGGGCAGGTGCAGGACGCGGTGCCGGGCGACGTGGCCTCGGCCATCGCACAGGCCGAAGGCATCGCTGCCGCATGGGCTGCCACACCGCCCGCCGATCGCGCCGCGGCCCTCGACCGCGCCGCCGCATCGCTCGAAGCGCAGCAGCCGCGCCTGCTCGGCCTGTTGATGCGCGAGGCCGGCAAGAGCGGCGCCAACGCCATCGCCGAGGTGCGCGAAGCGGTCGACTTCCTGCGCTACTACGCGGCGCAGGCGCGCACCGACTTCGCCAACGCCACGCACCGCCCGCTCGGGCCGGTGGTGTGCATCAGCCCGTGGAACTTTCCGCTCGCGATCTTCACCGGCCAGGTGGCCGCCGCGCTCGCGGCCGGCAACCCGGTACTGGCCAAGCCGGCCGAGCAGACGCCGCTGGTCGCCGCCGAAGCGGTGCGCGTGCTGTGGGAGGCCGGCGTGCCGCGCGCGGCGGTGCAGCTGCTGCCGGGCCGCGGCGAAACCGTCGGCGCCGCGCTGGTCGGCGACGCGCGCGTGCAGGGCGTGATGTTCACGGGCTCGACCGAGGTCGCGCGCCTGCTGCAGAAGACGCTGTCGATGCGCCTCGGTGCGCAGGGTGCGCCGGTGCCCTTGATCGCCGAGACCGGCGGACAGAACGCGATGATCGTCGACTCGTCCGCACTCGTGGAGCAGGTGGTGGCCGACGTGATGGCCTCGGCCTTCGACAGCGCCGGCCAGCGCTGCTCGGCGCTGCGCGTGCTGTGCGTGCAGGAAGAAGCGGCCGACCGCCTCGTCGCGATGCTGCAAGGCGCGATGGCCGAGAGCTGCATCGGCAACCCCGCGCGGCTCGCCGTCGACGTGGGCCCCGTCATCGACGACGAGGCGCGCGACGGCATCGAGCGCCACATCGCCGGCATGCGCGGGCGCGGACGCCGCGTGTTCCGCCAGGGCCGCGAGTTCGGCCACGACATGCGCCACGGCACCTTCGTGCTGCCCACGCTGGTCGAACTCGAGCACCTGGGCGAGCTGCAGCGCGAGGTGTTCGGCCCCGTGCTGCACCTGCTGCGCTACCGCCGCCGCGACCTCGGCGCGCTCATCGGCCAGATCAACGGCAGCGGCTACGGCCTCACGCTGGGCGTGCACACGCGCATCGACGAGACCATCGCGCAGGTGGTGGCGCAGGCGCAGGCCGGCAATGTCTACGTGAACCGCAACATGGTCGGCGCGGTGGTGGGCGTGCAGCCTTTCGGCGGCGAGGGGCTGTCGGGCACGGGGCCGAAGGCCGGCGGGCCGCTGTACATGGCGCGCCTGCTGTCGGCACGGCCCGACGATGTGCTCGTGCGCGCCGTGGCCGAAGACCCACCCGTTGCACCTGCCAGCGGCCTCGCGGCACTCGAAGGCTGGGCGCGCGACACAGGCCGCGACGCACTCGCCGCGCAGTGCCGCCGCTTCGCCGGCCTCGCGCCCGTGGGCTGCGCGCGCACGCTGGCCGGCCCGACCGGCGAGCGCAACGTCTACACGCTGCAGCCGCGCGAGGCCGTGCTGTGCCTTGCCGATGCGGAAGCCGACCGGCTCGTGCAACTCGCGGCGGTGCTCTCGGTCGGCAGCACCGCCATCTGGCCCGCCGATGCGCCCGGCGCACACGCACTGCTGGCTGCGCTGCCCGACGAGGCGCGCCACGCGGTCGTGCTCGCCAACGACTGGCGCGCGCCCACCGTGGTGTTCGATGCCGTGCTGCACCACGGCGACGCAGGCCACCTCGCCACCGTGTTGCAACAGGTGGCGGCGCGGCCCGGCCCCATCGTCGGCGTGCGCGGCTTCGCGCCCGGCGACACCGGCATCCCGCTCGAAAGCCTGGTGCTGGAGCGCGCGCTGAGCGTCAACACCGCCGCGGCGGGCGGGAACGCGAGCCTGATGACGATCGGGTGAAGGGGCTTATTTGTCGAACGCTGGATCGATCGGCACGCGATAGCCGTTGACCAGCCGATTGGTCTCGTTCGCCATGCCGACCACGGCCATCAGCTCGGCGAACATGGCCGGCGTCATGCCGGCCTTTTCCGCGCCCGCGTGGTGGCTCGCGATGCAGTAGCCGCAGTTGTTGGTGACGCTCACCGCGAGGTAGATCATTTCCTTCACCACCGGGTCGAGCGCGCCCGGTGCCATCACCTCCTTGAGGCTGGCCCAGGTGCGCTTCAGCGTGGCCGGGTCGTTGGCCAGGTACTTCCAGAAGTTGTTGACGTCGGGCACGTGGCGCGACGCCTTGATGTCGTCGAACACCGCGCGGACCTCGTCGGAAGCGGCGGCGTGCTCGATGGGCTGGGGTTTCATGCGATCTCCTGAGGGAAGTGTGAATGCCTGTGCGGAAGCAACAATTGCTTGCGGGTCGTTCACATTAATTGTGAATTAGGTCCTAGGTTCTCGCGCCCTCCGATTCATACAGTCGCAGCGTCACACATCAGGTGCGCCGCTCGCGGCGCGTTCGTTCATCAGGGAGCAGAGAACCATGGAACACGTCATCCAGCACGTGGGGGGCGGTGCGCGCGTCGCACGCGTCAACAAGAAGAAAACCAGGGGCATCGCGGGCGCCGTGCTCGCAGTGGCCGCCGGCCTCGCAGGTCCGGCGGCCTGGGCCGATGTGAGCCTGGGCGGCGCCAGCTACACGACCGGCTCGGGCGCGGTATGCAGCTCGGGCGGCGCCGGTCCCACGTGGGCCTGCCAGGTGCCCAACGGCAGCGGCGGCTTCGCGCTCATCACCGGCGTGCCGACCGACCCCGTGAACGGCGGCCCCGATGCCGCGGCCTTGCAGGGCATGGTGAGCGGCAACCTCGGCGGCGAGGCCCTGCTGCTCGGCGGCACGTCTGCCAAGGCCACCGGCTTCGGCAGCGTGGCCGCGGGCTCCGACGCGCGCGCGACCGAAACCTACGCCACCGCCATCGGCTCCACCACCGTGGCCGCGGGCGTCAGCAGCACGGCCGTCGGCAACGTGGCCCAAGCCTTCGGCACCAACGCCACGGCCATCGGCGCCAACACCACCGCGGTGGCCACCAGCAGCCTCGCGGCAGGCGACCGCGCCACCGCGAGCGACATCAATTCCACCGCGCTCGGCGCCAACACGCAGGCGCGCAAGAAGAGCAGCCTCGCGGCCGGCGACAAGGCGATTGCCGACGGCATCAACGCCGCCGCGCTGGGCGCGAACACGCAGGCACTGGCCGACAGCTCCGTTGCCGTGGGCGACCGCGCCACCGCGAACGCCGAATCGGCCGTAGCGATGGGTCGCCAGAGCACGGCGTCGGCGGCGTCAGCCGTAGCGATCGGCACCGGCGCGACCGCCAGCACCGTCAACGGCGTGGCGCTGGGCGCCGGCGCTGTCGCCGACCGTGCAGGCATGAGCGGCCAGAAGGAACGCTTCTCGAACATCGCCGTGGGCTCGACGCAGGGTGCGGTCTCGGTCGGCAGCGCGGGCGGCGAACGGCAGATCAGCAACGTCGCGGGCGGCACGCAGGCGACCGACGCGGTCAATGTGCGGCAGCTGCAGGCGGTGCAGTCCGGCGCGGTCAACTACGTCACCAACGTGGACGGCAGCGTGAACCACAACCAGATCGTGCTGGGCAACGGGCAGGCGCCGAACGGCACCACCGTGTCCAACGTGGCGCCCGGCGTGGCCGGCACGGATGCGGTCAACGTCAACCAGCTGAACGCACAGAGTGCGCAATGGCGCGACGCGATCCGTCTGAACCAGCGCGACGCCAACGCCGGCACGGCCGGTGCGATGGCCATGGCGGGCATGCCGCAGGCCTACATGCCGGGCAAGAACATGCTCGCGGCCGGCGTGGCCGGCTACGAAGGCCAGAGCGCCGTCGCGCTGGGCTTCTCGAGCATCTCGGACAACGGCAAGTGGGTGATGAAGTTCACCGGTTCGGCCAACTCGCGCGGCAACGTCGGCGTCTCGGCTGGTGCGGGCTTCCAGTGGTGAGTTGCATGAGCCACAGAACCGCCATCGATCCAGGCCACAGGACTTCTTCTCTCATGACCCGCACCTTCTTCCCCATCGCCACGCTGTTGACCGTGCTGACGCTCACCGGCTGCACCTCGTACGTGAGCCGCGGCATCGACAGCGACGGCAAGGCCACCGAACTCGTCTGGCCCGGTGCCGACCAGCAGCAGGCCTGGCAGACCGAAGGCAGCTTTCCGAACCGCGAGAACCTGCGCGCCATCGGCCCCGGCGCCACCAAGGACCAGCTCTACGCCCTCATCGGCCGCCCGCACTTCGACGAAGGCATGGCGGCCGTGCGCGAGTGGGACTACGTCTTCCACTTCCGCTCGGGCGGCGGCGCCACGAGCTGCCGCTACAAGGTGATCTTCGACACCGACTACAAGGCACGCAGCTTCCACTGGAACCCGGCGGTCTGCGCGGAGCTGGTGAAGGGCTGAGCCCCCGGCGGCGCAAACGCTAGCGGAGACCGCAACGCGGGCGCATCATCCGTTTGCATGATGCGCGGCGTGCCCGGCACGCCGACCATGCCGCTGGCGCTGCGCGACGCAGGCGCCCCGGCACGATCCGACACAGATCGCACGTCCCGGGTTCATGGGATGACGGACCCGCGCCTTTCGGATTCCATCCCTTGCAGGCTTGCACAGGGAGGATGACGTGATCGATTCGCTGGTTTCCGAGATCTATGCCGCCGCGAGCGGACGGGCCCACTGGTCGACCACCCTGGCCCACGTGGCGCGCTACCTCGACCTGTGGACCATCCAGATCATGGGCGTCGACAAGCGGCGCGGCCACCTGATGTTCAGCGTGCACGGGGGCCGCTCCACGCCGCAGACCGCGCTGGACTACTTCCGGCAGTACAACGCCCTCGATCCGCGCGTCGGCATGGCGCTGGCCACACCGCAAGGCCAATGGCTGCACTGCCACGAGCACTTCGACGACCGCTACGTGGCGCACGACCCGTTCTATCAAGACTTTCTCATTCCCCACGGCGGCCGGTACGCCTCGGGCACCGTGCTCATCGACAACGACGAGGTCGTGTTCCTGCTGGCCATGATGCGCGGCCATGGCAGCCACCCGCTGCACAGCGGCGAGATGAAGGTCTTCGAGCAGTTCCGCTTCCATTTCGCCGAGGCCATGCACAACCTCGTGCATGTGCGCGAGGCCTACGCCGAACTCGGCATGGCGCGCGAACTGCTCAACCAGTTCGGCTACCCCATGCTGCTGGTCGACGAAACGCGTGGCATCCGCCATCGCAACGCTGCGGCGGCCAAGCTGCTGCGCGAAGGCCAGGTGGTCGCGGAGCGCGGCGGCTTCCTGGCGGGCCTGGGCAAGGGGGAGAACGAGGCGCTGACCGAAGCGATCTACGCGCTGCAACTGTCCGACACCGAAGCACCGCCGTCGCTGCGGCGCGGCGTGGTGGCACTGAAAGGCGTCTCGGGCGAACCGTGGCTGGCGTTCGTGAGCGCCGTGCGGCCCGACAAGGCCATGGGCGCCTTCGGCCTCGGCGCCCGCGCGCTGGTCATCCTGCACGGTCCCGCGCAACGCGCGCAGGGGCTCGACCCGTTCATCCTTGCGGAGTGCTTCAAGCTCACGCCTGCCGAATCACGCGTGGCGGCGCAGCTCGCGGGCGGAAGCAACATCAAGGAAATCGCCCAGCGCAGCGGCAAGGCGCTGGCCACGGTGCGCACCCAGGTCGCGCAGGTGATGCTCAAGGCCGACGTGAACCGCCAGTCGGACCTGGTGCGTGTGCTGCTGTCGCTGCCGGCGCGGACCTTTGCGGCCGAGCAGCCCTGACACATCCCGCACGATTCCATGCTCTCCGACGCCCTCATCTCCGACCTGTATGCCGCGGCGGCCGGCCGGCTGGACTGGCAACAGCCGCTCTCCAGCCTCGCCACGCAGCTGGACCTGTGGGCGGTCCAGGTCATCGGCGTGGACAAGCGCAGCGGCGCGCTGATCTTCAGCGGCGAAGGCGGCCCCGTGACACCGCAGGCGGCGCTCGACTACATCCGCTTCTTTCATTCGATCAACCCGCGCATGGCGCCCACGCTGGCCACGCTGGCCACGCCGGTCGGCCGATGGATGCACTGCCACGAGCACTTCGATGCACGCTACGTGGCCGCGAGCCCTTTCTATCAAGACTTCCTGATCCCGCACGGCGGCCGCTACCTGTCGGCCACGAAGATCCTCGACAGCGACGACGCGCTCTACCTGCTGGGCATCATGCGCGGCCACGGCAGCGCGCCCATCGGCCCCGCCGACCTCCCCTTGATCGACCAGGTCCGGCATCACCTGGGCGAGGCGCTTCGGAACGTGCAGCACATCCGCGCGGCCTTCGTCGAGCTGGGTGTGGCGCGGCACCTGCTCGACCAGTTCCCGCATCCGATGCTCCTCGTGGACGAGGCCCGGCGCATCCGGCACGTCAACCCGGTGGCAGCCGACTGGTTGAACCACCAGGACGTGGTGAGCGAGCGCCATGGCTTCCTGCATTGCCATCACCCGGAGAACCAAGAACGGCTCACGCGCGGCATCGATGCGATGCAGCTCGGCGGCAATGGCAACGACGGTGAAGCCAAGCGGGAGGCGGTGGTCCTGCGCCGCAAGGACGGCGCCCGCGTCCTGGCCTTCATCACGCGCATGGACGCCACGCAGACGATGGGCATGTTCGGCCAGCAGTCGTGCGCGCTGATCCTGCTGCACGCCCCGCAGGCTTCGAAGGCGCCGCTGGACGCCTTCATCGTGGCCGAGTGTTTCGGCCTGACGCCGGCCGAGGCCAAGGTCGCGGTGCAGATCGCCTCGGGGTTCGCCCTCAAGGAAATCGCCCAGCGCAGCAAGATCGCCCTGCCGACGGTGCGCTCGCACCTGCAACGGGCGATGGAGAAAACCGGCACCACGCGGCAGGCCGAACTGGTGAGCGCGCTGCTGACGTTGCCGCTGGCGCGCAGCGCACCCGTCAGCCGATAGCCGATAGCGGCGCGCCGGATCAGCCCTGCGGCTCCGGCCGCCGCCACAGCCACGCCAGCACGACCGCCATCGACCCGATGGCGACGCCCGCGAGCCACGGCTTGTGCGCAGTGAACACGATGACGACCGCGCAGAACGCCATCGCCGCGGTGGCGCTCCACTTGGCGCGGCGGCTCACGGTGCGGCCGTTTTCCCAGTTGCGCAGCAGCGGGCCGAAGAGCCGGTGGTTCAGCAGCCAGCGGTGCAGCCGCGGCGAGCTGCGCGCGGCGGCCCAGGCGGCCATCAGCACGAAGACCGTGGTCGGCATGCCCGGCGCGACCACGCCGATGGCGGCCAGCACGAGGCACAGCACGGCAAAGACCATCAGCAGCCAGCGCACGACGAGCGGCAACGGCCGGGGCTCGACAACGGCGGGCGGGGTCTGGTGGTCTTCGGCGGGGGTCACGGGACGATTGTCTTTCTTTCTCTTTCGCCCTGCGGACGCGCTTGATTCAGATCAACCGCGCGCCGCTTTCGGCTGCCGATACTGGACTTTTACATCCACCTGCAAAGTTCTGAAGACCATGGCCCACCTTGTATGGAAGACCGAGCTCAATACGGGGATCCATGAGATCGACACGCAGCACCAGCGCATCGTGCAATACATCAATGCGCTGGACGACGCCCGGCGCACGAACGACCGCAAGGTCGTGGGCCGGATCATCGAAGAGACCATCGACTACACCGCCTCGCACTTCGCGCTCGAAGAAGCCATGATCGAGGACGCGGGCTACCCCTTCTCGGGCCCGCACAAGAAGGTGCACGAGATCTTCGTGCGCCGCGTCACCGAATTCCGCGCACGCTTCGAATGCGGCGAAGAGGTGCTGGCCGAGCTGCACGACATGCTCTCGCGGTGGCTGTTCAATCACATCCGCCATGAAGACGGCGCGTATGTGGCCACCGTGAAAGCGCACCTACGGACGACCGATTCATCGGCCGAAGTCCTCGTGCACGCGCAGGTCCGCCATGCGGTGCAGCAAGGCGGCGCCGCGGGGCAGGTCAAGCTGGGCTGGATGCGGCGACTGTTCGGCGGGTAAGACAGCGCGGCCGCGTCACTCCTCCACGAACGCTTCTTCGCGCTTGGCCTTCACCGAAGGCAGCAGCACCACGATGAGCAGCAGCGCGGCGGCGGCCAGCAGCCCCGCCGACAGCGGGCGCATGACGAACACGCTCCAGTCGCCGCGCGACAGCAGCAGCGCGCGGCGCAGGTTCTCTTCCATCATCGGCCCGAGGATGAAGCCCAGCAGCAGCGGCGCGGGCTCGCACTTGAGCTTCAGGAACAGGTAGCCCACGATGCCGAAGATCGCGACCATCCACACGTCGAAGGTGTTGTTGTTCTCGGAGTACACGCCCACCGCGCAGAACAGCACGATCGACGGAAAGAGCCACTTGTAGGGAATGGTCAGCAGCTTGATCCAGATGCCGATCAGCGGCAGGTTCAGCACGATGAGCATCAGGTTGCCGATCCACATCGAGGCGATGAGGCCCCAGAAGAGTTCTGGGTTGCTGGTCATCACCTGCGGGCCCGGCTGGATGTTGTGGATGGTCATCGCACCCACCATCAGCGCCATCACGGCGTTGGGTGGAATGCCCAACGTCAGCAGCGGAATGAACGACGTCTGCGCGCCGGCATTGTTGGCCGACTCCGGCCCCGCCACGCCGCGGATGTTGCCCTTGCCGAAGGGCACCTCGCCCTGCTTGAGCTTGATGCGCTTCTCGATGGTGTAGGCCGCGAAGGCCGACAGCAGCGCGCCGCCGCCCGGCAGGATGCCCAGCGCGGAACCCAGCGCGGTGCCGCGCAGCACCGCGGGCGTCATGCGCCTGAAGTCTTCCTTGGTAGGCCACAAGCCCTTGACCTTGGCGGTGAACACCTCGCGCTCGTGCTCGGGCACGGCCAGGTTGGCGATGATCTCGCCGTAGCCGAACACACCCATCGCGATCGCGATGAAGCCGATGCCGTCGGTCAGTTCAGGAATGTCGAAGCTGTAGCGCGCCACGCCCGAGTTGACGTCGGTGCCCACGAGGCCCAGTGCCAGCCCGAGCAGGATCATCGTGATGGCCTTGAGCAGCGAGCCCGAGGCCAGCACCACGGCGCCGATCAGGCCCAGGATCATCAGCGAGAAGTATTCGGCCGGGCCGAACTTGAAGGCCAGCTCGGTCAGCGGCGGTGCGAAGGCCGCAAGAATGAGCGTGCCGACGCAGCCGGCGAAGAACGAGCCTAAACCCGCCGCAGCGAGCGCCGGCCCGGCCCTCCCCTTGCGCGCCATCTGGTAGCCGTCGATCACGGTCACCACCGACGATGACTCACCTGGCAGGTTCACCAGGATCGCGGTGGTCGAGCCACCGTACTGCGCGCCGTAGTAGATGCCGGCCAGCATGATCAGCGCCGACACGGGCGGCAGTGCGTAGGTGGCGGGCAGCAGCATCGCGATGGTGGCCACGGGACCGATGCCCGGGAGCACACCGATCAGCGTGCCCAGCAGGCAGCCGACGAAGGCATAGACAAGGTTCTGCGCGGTGAAGGCCACGCCGAAGCCGATCGAAAGATTGGTAATCAGGTCCATTGTTCTCTTGGATTTCTTGTTGTTCTGCGCGGGTCAACCGGCGATGAAGGTGGGCCACACCTGGAACTGCAGCTTCAGTGCCACCACGAAGGCCAGGTAGCTGCCGAGCGCGAGCACGGTCGCCAGCAGGGTCACGCCCTTCCAGCCGAAGCTGTCGCCCGCCAGGCTCGCGATGAAGGTCAGCGCATAGATCGCGACGATGAGCCCCATCGACGGCAGGCCGATGCTCGGCAGGCCGCCGAGCAGCACGCCGAAGACCAGGTTGGCGCCGATGATGAACAGCAGCGGTTTCCATGCGATGCGGCCCACGGGCTCGCCGTCGTCGGTCTCGACCGTGAGGGCCTTGAACGTGATCAGCACGCCCATGAAGGCGATGAGGATGCCCACGATGAGCGGAAAGTAGCCGGGGCCCATGCGGGCGCCGGTGCCCACGTTGTAGGTCGTGGCGCCCCATGCGAAGGCCACGCCGAAGGCGCTGAAAAGCACGCCCGAGCAGAAGTCTCTCTGACTCTTGATTCTCACCGTTGATGTCTCCTGGAACTGCGTTGATCGGCACACGATGTGCGTCAGCGATCCTAGGAATTCAGCGCGGCGGTGTGTATGAACAAAGCATTGCCATTCGGCAATGTTCGAGGCGCGACGAGGCGAAGAAGGCGCCGCTCAGGCGTCCGCCGTCGGCAGGTCGATGCAGGCGCGCAGGCCCGGACGGGCATCGCCGAACTGCAGGCGCCCGCCATGCAGCGCCACCACCGCCTGCACGCTCGCGAGCCCCAGGCCGTGGCCCGGCGTGCTGTGGTCCAGCCGATGGAAGCGCACGCCGATATGCGCGTACTCGGTGCTCGGAATGCCGGGGCCGTTGTCCTGCACGACGAGCTGCGCACGCCCGTCGACCGTGTGCGTGCCGATGCGCACCGTGGCGCCTTCCCCTGCGTACTTCAGCGCGTTGTCGAGCAGGTTGGCCGCCGCCCCCGCGAGCAGGTCGCGATCGCCCATCGCCACGGCGCGGTCGGCGGGCTCGCGCAGCAGCGTGATGCCCCGCATCTCGGCCACCGCCTCGTACAGCTCCGCCACGTCGTCGGCGATGACGTGCAGCGCCACCGGCGCGAACTGCTGGCGCCGCGCGCCGGCTTCGACCTCGGCGATCTGCAGCAGCTTCTCGAACATCACGGCCAGCTCCTCGAGCTCGCGGATGGCAGTGGCCACGGGCTCGCGCTGCGGGTGGTTCGCATCGCCGAGCCCGAGCCCCGCCTCGACCGCACGCAGGCGCACCAGCACGCGCGTGAGCGGCGTGCGCAGGTCGTGCGCGATGGTGTTCGACACATGGCGCACGCCGTCCATCAGCGACTGGATGCGGTCGAGCATCGCGTTGATGTCGCCCTCCAGCAGCGCGAACTCGTCTTCCTGGCCCGAAGGTGCCACGCGCTCCTGCAGCTCGCCCGCCGCGATGCGCGCGGCCGTGCGCCGCACCGCACCCACGCTGCGCTCCAGTTCCTGGCGAAAGACGAAGGTGCCGCCGATGAGCAGCAGCACCGCCACGATGCCCGCCGCCGCGCTGGCGCTGGCCACCAGCGATTCGATCGATTCCTGGTCGCGCAGGTCGTGCCCCACCACGAGGATGCCGCCGTCGGGCAGCGGGCGCATCACGAGGTAGGCGATGACGGTCTGGCCCGCACGCACCACGCGGCGGTGCACGCCGTCGCCCGCGTCGGGCGCCAGCGAAGGCATCTGGTCGAGGTTGCCTGCGCGCTTGTGTCCCTCGCGGTCGGTGAGCAGGTAGATCTCGTTGTCGGAGTTGCGGCCGTCGGAGAGCGCGTGGGCGATCTCGCCCGCCACACCGTCGGCGCCACGCGCTTCGTAGCGCACCATCAGCTGCTGCAGGCTGGCGCCCACCTGCCGCACCATGCGCTGCTGCAGCACGCCGACGGTCTGCATGTAGACGATGGCCAGTGCGGCCAGCATGGTGATGGCGACGAGCAGGCCGTAATAGAAGGCGAGCCGGAAGCCGACCGAGCGCCACAGCTGGCGCAGGGCCCGCGTCATTGCGGCGCGGCCAGCGTGTAGCCCACGCCGCGCACGGTGTGGATCAGCGTCGGCGCGCCGCCCGCATCGAGCTTGCCGCGCAGGCGGCTCACCTGCACGTCGATCACGTTGGTCTGCGGGTCGAACTGGTAGTCCCACACGGCCTCGAGCAGCATGGTGCGCGTGACCACCTGCCCCGGATGCATCATGAGATAGGCCAGCAGCCTGAACTCGCGCGGCTGCAGCGCGATGGGCCGGCCGCCGCGCTCCACGTGGCGGCGCGCCAGGTCGAGCGTGAGGTCGGCCAGCTGCAGCGTGCGGATCTCGGGCCCGCTGCGCGAGCGCCGCACCAGCGCCTCGGCGCGCGCCGCGAGTTCGGAAAAGGCAAAGGGCTTGGCCAGGTAGTCGTCGCCGCCGGCCTTGAGCCCACGCACGCGCTCATCGAGCGCGCTCAATGCACTGAGCACCAGCACCGGCGTCTTCTTGCCGAGGGCGCGCATCGTGGTGAGGATCGACAGGCCGTCCACGTCGTTGGGCAGCATGCGGTCGAGGATGACAAGGTCCCACGTCTCGCCCGTGGCACGCGCGAACGCATCCGCGCCGTCGCGGCTGATCACCGCCACATGGCCGAGCGAGCGGAAGCCTTCGGCGATGTAGCGCGCGTTGTCGGCATCGTCCTCGACGATGAGGCAGTGCCAGATGACGGTGGGGCCGAGCACGTCAGTCGGTGCGGCCACGACAAGAAATACCCATGGATGACGGCGCCGTTGGACTCATGTGGTGCCCCTGGGACGCAAGGGCTGCAACACAAATCCTAGCCCAGCTGGAAGCGGGAACGGCCCGCGCTTCATTACCATTTGTCCATGAAGGCGGCGGGGCTGAGTTCACTCTCCGTTCACCAGAGACACCCCGTCCACCGGCTTGCGCATCCATTTCGCAACGTCCACGCCCAATCCCTGAATCACTGCGTCCATTGCGCTGCATTCGGTCGTCTGCGCCGTGACATCGGCGGAGGGGGTGTGCGCCTGGCGCAGGCCTTGGAATTGCGCAGAGGGCAATCCCGGTTGTTCAAGCACCGCACGGACGACCACGATCGTGGGGCCGCCGGCGCTGACGGTCACGATGTCCGTGATGTCGATCTTCAGCAAAAGTGCGGCGTCCGTGCCGGTGGTACCCGGCACAGGGCGCACCACGTCATACCGCGCCTTCAACTGATCTTGCACAGCCTGACGCAGCGGGTCCGGCACGCCACACGCGTCATCGGCTTCAGACATCTGGCGGCCCTGGTCATGCCCGTACGCAACGGGCGGCAGCACCACCGTGGTGCGGGCAGCAGGTGCGGGCGACATTCGCTCAGGCGGCTGGGGATCGTGTGACCCGCAAGCCGCCAGAAGTGCGCTCACCGCCATCGCGATGCACCTGTTGCGCACGAAGGCAGGCGAAGCCTTTGCAGGCGCATTGGAGGTACAGCAGGCCGGCGGCATCGTGATGCGACTTGTTACATTAGTCCGGGGGTTGGAGGAATTTTTCAGGACCGACTACCTGCCGGGCGATCGCCCGGCCAAATCAACTATAAGGAAATATGCTACATGCAGACCATTAATTACAAAATGGAGTACTCGATTCTCGAGTACGTTTTCGGCCTGATTGGCCCGGCAATCATCATTGCCGCCATTTTTTATCCGATTGCCGATCTGAAAATAGGAACCCTTCGGCTCAATCTTCCGGCTGGCGTGGCCAATGGCATTCTCATGTTGATCGGGGCTTACGTCACGTATCTGACGGTTGGAACCCTGTTCAAGAAGCGCGCGGCCAACAGCCAAGGCGCCCGCATTGTTCTTGACGAGAAGAGCATGTCTTTCACGACCGTCAAGAAATTTGCAGGCGTACTGACCACGGTGAGCTACGACGCCATCGACAAGGTCACCATCACGGACACCCCGGAAACCTCGACATCGACTGCAGAAAAGACGGTGGAAATCAGCACCCCGTCCATGGCGCCTAAAAAGCATGAATTCGATGCCATTCACATGGCAAAGGATTCAGACTTTGACGTGTTCGTGAATGCACTCAAGCATCGCGCCGTCAATGCCGCATTCAAGCAAATCTAATCCATGGGTTTTCTGAATAAATTGCTCCAGATAATTTCTGGAAAAAAATACAGAAATTGCCCTGATGGGGCCGCGACGGACCCGGTGGCGCAGCGAGCACTTCAAGCGGGGCTCATCAACTCCGAACAGGTCACGGCGTATTGCGACAGCTACACGACCGGGCTGTCTGCCGATGCGCTCACCGAGGGGCTTGGCTCGTCCTGGGGCATCAGTTCGCCTCAGGAAGCCGCTGAAACCCTGGAGTCCCTCGGCCGCTATGGCCATCGCTTTTTCTACGACATTGTTTTTCGGATTGACGGCGAGGGGGCTTCAGGCGACGAGCGCCCGAAGGTTCTGGAGGCATTGGCAGCCAGCGGTCGATACGGCGCCCCCGACACGGTGCGAATGCGGATGGCCGCGCAGGGGCCGTCCGAGGAAAAAGATCGCGTTTTCTCGGCTTTGGAGCAAGCCATGGAGATGCTGGAGAATCTGCGATCCGTTTTTCGACTTCTCGAAGACAAGGTCAATGGCTCGTATCTCCCCAAGGATTACAGCGCCGGCATACTGGCCTGGGACCTTGGCCGTCGCGTCACGGTGGCAAGAATGTCATTGGACTGCAAATACATTGAGCCGGACGAATTCAACCGCATTCTTGCGAATGTAGAGCAAGAATTGCGTTCGAATTTTTCTTCCTGGCCACAGTTTGCAAAGAGCTACATCATTGGCCGGGCCAGCTGGGGGGGTCAGAACATGACGCTGGGCGGGATCATCGGTATTGCCGAAGATCTCATGACCGATGAAAAAAGCCCTTGGGTGCTGTCGCCTCTGTGAGTTGCACTCGACGTCAGCGCCGGAAAATATCCCGCTCGGCGGATCACTCCCTGTTGATTTCCGTGCACGTTTGATCCACTTGTCCGCCGCGAACTGACCGGCCGCAATGTCTTGCGGCCGGTGCTCGCATGGAAAACCGGATCACTCGCAAACGGAAATCAACACATCAGGGTGCATTCCGGCTCTATTTGCACGTGCACGACCTGATGGGGCGGAATTGGCGCCGCCCTCGCCCCCTCACTCCACCGTCACGCTTTTGGCAAGGTTCCGCGGCTTGTCCACGTCCGTCCCACGCGCACACGCCGTGTGATACGCCAGCAGCTGCAGCGGCACCACATGCAACAGCGGCGACAGCGCGCCGTAGTGCTCGGGCATGCGGATCACGTGCAGGCCTTCGCCGCTCGCGATCTGCGTGTCGCCGTCGGCCAGCACGTAGAGCACGCCGCCGCGGGCGCGCACTTCCTGCAGATTGCTCTTGAGCTTTTCGAGCAGCGCGTCGTTGGGCGCCACGGCCACCACGGGCATCTCGCTCGTGACGAGGGCGAGCGGGCCGTGCTTGAGTTCGCCGGCGGCATAGGCCTCGGCGTGGATGTAGGTCACTTCCTTGAGCTTGAGCGCGCCTTCGAGTGCGATCGGGTAGTGCAGGCCGCGGCCGAGGAACAGGGCGTTGTCCTTGCGCGCGAAGTCCTCGGCCCAGCCGATGAGCTGCGGCTCGAGCGCGAGCACCGACTGCAGCGCGACGGGCAGGTGGCGCATTTCCTTCAGGTAGCGCGCTTCGTCGACGGCGCTCAGGCGGTCCTTGGCCTGTGCGATGGCGAGCGTCAGCAGGAACAGGCCCGCGAGCTGGGTGGTGAAGGCCTTGGTCGAAGCGACGCCGATTTCGACACCGGCGCGCGTGATGTAGGCCAGCTTGCATTCGCGCACCATGGCGCTGGTGGCGACGTTGCAGATGGTCAGCGTCTGCTCCATGCCCAGCGAGCGCGCGTGCTTGAGCGCGGCCAGCGTGTCGGCGGTTTCGCCGGACTGGCTGATGGTGACGACCAGCGTCTTGGGGTCGGGCACGGAGTCGCGGTAGCGGTACTCGCTGGCGATCTCGACCTGCGTGGAGATCTTCGCGATGCTCTCGAGCCAGTACTTGGCGGTGCAGCCGCTGTAGTAGCTGGTGCCGCAGGCCAGGATGAGAATCTTGTCGATGTCCTGGAACACGCGGTGCGCGCTGGCGCCGGTGGCGCCGTCCTGCCCGATGCCGTCGAACAGCTCGGGGACGATGCCCTCGACGCCTTCGAGCGTGTCGCCGATGGCGCGCGGCTGCTCGAAGATTTCCTTCTGCATGTAGTGGCGGTACGGGCCCAGCTCGGCCGCGCCGCTGTGGGCGTGCACGGTGCGCACGGTGCGCGTGACGGGCTTGTGGTTCTTGTCGACGATCCAGTACTTGCCGGGCTGCAGGTCGACCACGTCGCCTTCTTCGAGGTAGACGATCTGGTCGGTCACGCCGGCCAGCGCCATCGCGTCGCTGGCCAGGAAGTTCTCGGTGCCGTCCTTGCCCGCGCCGAGGATCAGCGGCGAGCCGGCGCGCGCGCCGATGACGCGCTGCGGTTCGTCGCGGCAGATGACGGCGATGGCGTAGGCGCCATGCAGTTGCAGCACGGCGGCCTTGACGGCTTCGAACAGGTCGCCGTTGTAAAGGCTGTCGACGAGGTGGGCGATGACCTCGGTGTCGGTCTGGCTCTCGAACACGTAGCCCTTGGCTTCGAGCGCGGCGCGCAGCGGCTCGTGGTTCTCGATGATGCCGTTGTGCACGAGCGCGATGCGGCCCGGGCGCGCGGCCGGTGCATCGGCGCCGGGGCCGTGGCTGAAGTGGGGGTGGGCGTTGTGCACGGCCGGTGCGCCGTGGGTGGCCCAGCGGGTGTGGGCAATGCCGGTGAGGCCTTCGATCTTGTCGTCGCGCACCTGCGTCAGCAGTTCGGCCACGCGCGAGGTGGTGCGCGCACGGCTCAGGCCGCCCGCATGCACCGCGACGCCGCAGGAGTCATAGCCGCGGTATTCGAGCCGCTGAAGGCCCTGGACCAGGACCGGAACGATGTCGCGATGGGAGGCTGCGCCGACGATGCCGCACATGGGGTGTACCTTGTCTTGAAGAACAGAAGGGCTCGATGGTAGGGAGGCCACCGGGAAATAAGGCGTCTAAATTTCCACGGTTTTGGACTTTTATTTCACCCAAACCTTCAAGTGGAGTTTTATTCCATAATTTCAACCAATATGGAATCAATCTCCCTCGACGCGATCGATCTCAAGCTGCTCGACGCGCTCCAGCACGACGCCTCGCAGACCAACCAGCGCCTGGCCGCCGAGGTAGGCATCTCGCCGCCGACCTGCCTGCGCCGCGTGCAGCGGCTGCGGCAGGAAGGGCTCATCGAGCGCCAGGTCGCCCTGCTCTCCCCTGACCGCCTCGCCACGGTGCTGGGCCACGGCCTGCAGGCGGTGGTGGAGATTTCGCTCGACCGGCAGGATGCCGCCGCGCTCGACGCCTTCGAGGCCCGCGTGATCGCGGACGACGCGGTGCAGCAGTGCTGGCGCGTGTCGCCGGGGCCTGATTTCGTGCTGGTCGTGGTGGCGCGCGACATGCCCGGCTACGGCGCGCTGACGCAGCGGCTGTTCACGGCCGACGCCAACGTGCGCAACGTGAAGGCGTTCTTCAGCCTCAAGCGCGCGAAGTTCGGGGCCCGCATTCCGCTGGGCTGACGCGGGCTCCTGAAACGATCAGCGCTCGCTCGCCGCCTCGCGCAGCGCTTCGAGAAACGTGCGCCGCCACCAGTGGATGTCCTGCGCCCGGATGCGCGCCAGCAGCTTCTGGTGCCGCTCGCGCCGCTCTTCCAGCGGCATCTGCAGCGCCTGCTGCACCGTCTCGGCCGTGCCGTGCGTGTCGTACGGGTTCACCAGCAGCGCTTCCTTCAGCTGCTCGGCCGCGCCCGCAAAGCGCGACAGCACCAGCACGCCGGGGTCGGCCGGGTCCTGCGCCGCGATGTATTCCTTGGCCACAAGGTTCATGCCGTCGCGCAGCGGCGTCACCAAGCCCACGGCCGCCGCGCGGCACAGCCCCGGCACGCGGCGCCGCGCGACCATGCGGTGGATGTAGCGCACCGGCATCCAGTCGAGTTCGCCGTAGTCGCCGTTGATGGCGCCGCACAGCGATTCGAGTTCCTTGCGGATGTCGGCGTAGGCATCGACCGTCTCGCGCGTGGGCGAGGCGATCTGGATCAGCGTGGCGCTGCGGCGGTTCTCGGGGTAGTTGGCCAGCAGCTCGCGGAACGAGCGCACACGCTGCGGGATGCCCTTCGAATAGTCGAGCCGATCGATGCCCAAGAGCAGCCGGCGGCTCGAGTACTCGCGCTTCATGGTCTCGTACATGTCGCGCGATTCCTTGGCGTGCGTGAGCGCCGCGAACTCGTCCACGTCGATGCCGATGGGGAAGGCGTTGCAGCGCACCGTCTGCCCGTAGGCGCGGTACATGTCGTTGCCCAGGTACTCGCCGTGGGCTTCGTTGCGCACGTAGTGCTCGAAGTGCTGCACGTCCTGCTGCGCCTGGAAGCCGATCAGGTCGTACGAGAACAGCGAGCGCATCAGCCATTCGTGCTGCGGAATGGCCGCGATGATGATCTGCGGCGGCAACGGAATGTGCAGGAAGAAACCGATGCGCTGCCTGCAGCCCATGGCGCGCAGCTCGGCGGCCAGCGGCATCAGGTGGTAGTCGTGGATCCAGATGATGTCGTCATCTTTCAGCAGCGGCATCAGCTTGCGCGCGAACAGCTGGTTCACGCGCCGGTAGCCGCCGATGAAGCCTGCATCGAAATGCGCCAGGTCCAGCCGGTTGTGAAACACCGGCCACAGCACGTCGTTGCTGTAGCCCAGGTAGTAGCTGTCGTGGTCTTCGCGGCTCAGGTCGAGCGTGGCCAGCGTCACCTTGCCGGCCTGCTGCGTGCGCAGTTCGCCTTCGCCCGTGGGCCCGCCTTCGACGATCTGCCCGCTCCAGCCGAACCACAGGCCGCCGCTTTGCTGCAGGCTCTCGCCCAGGGCCACGGCCAGGCCGCCGGCGGCGGGCTTGCGTGGATCGGCCACGCGGTTGGAAACAACAACGAGACGACTCATATGCACGAATCCCAGGGAGCGGACAGGCGCACGGCCGCATTGATGATGCCGACCATCGAATAGGTCTGCGGAAAGTTGCCCCACATCTCGCCCGTGACCGGGTGCGTGTCTTCCGACAGCAGGCCCAGCGGGTTGCGCGCGGCGAGCATGGTCTCGAAGATTTGCCGCGCCTCGGCCTTGCGGCCGATCTTGGCCAGTGCGTCGATGCGCCAGAAGGTACAGATGTTGAAGGCGGTCTCGGGCTTGCCGAAATCGTCGGCCGCTTCGTAGCGGCGCATGTAAGGGCCGTCGCACAGCGACTTTTCCATCGCGTCGACGGTCGAGATGAAGCGCGGGTCGCGCGCATCGATCAGGCCGACCTCGACCATCAGCAGGATGCTGGCGTCGAGCTCGTTGCCGCCGAAACTCTCGGCAAAGGCCTGGCGCTCCTCGCTCCACGACTTGGCCAGAATTTCTTCCTTCATGCGCGCGGCATGGCCGTGCCAGTAGGCGGCGCGTTCGGGCAGCTCCAGCGTGCGCGCGATCTTGGCCAGCCGGTCGCAGGCGGCCCAGCTCATGAGCGCCGAGCTGGTGTGCACGCGGGCGCGCGTGCGCAGCTCCCACATGCCGGCGTCGGGCGTGCCGTACACGCGCACCGCCTTTTCGCCGACCGCCTCGAGGTGCGGAAACTCCGCCACGCCCGCGCGGCTCAACAGCCGGTGGTCATGGAAAGCCTGCGCCGCGCCGAGCACGATGTTGCCGTACACGTCGTGCTGGAAGTGCTCCTGCGCCTGGTTGCCCACGCGCACCGGGCCCATGCCGCGGTAACCGGGCAGGCCGTCGACAAAAGACTCGGGCAGCTCGCGCTCCAGCCCGATGCCGTACAGCGGCTGGATGTGCTCGCCGTGCGAGCCGATCACCACGTTGCCGAGCCAGCGCAGATAGTCTTCCATCGTGCCCACCTCGCTCAGCGAGTTGAGCGCGCGCACCACGAAGAAGGCGTCGCGCAGCCAGCAGTAGCGGTAGTCCCAGTTGCGCTGGCTGCCCGGCGCCTCGGGGATGCTGGTGGTCATGGCGGCGACGATGGCGCCGGTGTCTTCGTACAGCGAGAGCTTGAGCGTGATGGCCGCGCGGATCACCGCGTCCTGGTACTCGAAGGGAATGGCCAGGCGCTTGCTCCAGGTGCGCCAGTACGAAATGGTTTCCTGCTCGAACTTGCGCGCCGTGTCGGCGATGCCTTCGAGCAGCGTCTCGTCCACGCCGAACATGAAGTTGTACTCGCGCGAGATCACGAAGGGCTGGCGCGCGAGGATGTGCGAGATCGACGCGTCGGTGTTCAGCCGCAGCGTGACGTCAGGACCGACATAGCGAATGTGGTTGCTGCCGCGCGTGACCTCGATGGGTTCCGACGCGCCCCACTGGAAGCGCGGGTCGAGCGCCACGCGGATGCGCGGCGTGCCGGCAATGGGGCGTACACGGCGCACCATCATGAGCGGACGAAAGTAGCGCGAGCGGCTGTGAAAGCGCGGCGCGAAGTCGGTGATCTCGATGCCCTGCCCTGCGCTGTCGAACAGCTGCGTGCGCAGCACGGCGGTATTGGGCTCGTACCACTGCTTGCTGGAAGCGAAGTTCTCGATCTCGATGGCCCAGGCGCCGGCTTCCTCGCCGGGGTGCAGCAGCGCGTTGAAGACCGGGTCGCCGTCGAAGCGCGGCAGGCAGCACCAGACGGCACGCGCGCGCGCATCGATGAGCGCGCTGTAGGCGCAGTTGCCGATCACGCCGACATTGAGCGAAGGCTCGGCCGGCGGCGCAAAGCCGCGCGGCAGGGCTGCCGCCACTTTCGCGGCGTCGACGGGTGCCTGGTCGTCAGGGCCCGCCGCGCCGGCCAGGGCGTTGCCCGCGCGGTCCTGTGGGGCCTCCGGCAGTTGGTGTTCGCTCATGCGGGGCTCCTCGGTGATGTCTTGTGGTGATCGGGTGCGGCCAGCAGGTCGCGTGCCTGCACCAGCCATTCGTAGACCGCGCGCGGCGATTCGAGCCGGTGCAGCGCCAGGCTGGGCCCGGTCCCGACCTTGATCGCAACGCCGCCGCGCGGCTGCACGACGGCGAAGCCGCTCTCGTCGGTGGTGTCGTCGCCCGCAAAGATCGGCGTGCGGCCCGCGAACGGTGCTTCGTTCATGAAGGCTTCGATTGCGAGGCCCTTGTTCACGCCCGCGGGCTTCACCTCGAACACGAACTTTCCGTGCAGCAGCTCGAGCTGCGGATGGCCTTCGATGGCGCGCGTCATCGCGTCGCGGCACACGGCCTCGAGCTGCGGTGCGAGCCGGTAGTGCAGCGCGATGGCGGCGTGCTTGCGCTCCACCAGCAGGCCTTCGTGGATGCGCGCGAGTTCGTTGGCCACGTCGAGGATGGGCACGAGATCGGGCGGTCGCTGCTCCTGCATGCCGCCTTCGGCATCGCGGCGCTGCACGCCGTGCTCGCCCGCCGCGGGCAGGCGCAGCGGCGCCAGAAAGCGGTCGATGGCATCGATCTGGCGGCCCGACACCACGGCGAGCGCGCCACCGAGCAGGTCGCGCAGGTCGCTCAACAAAGGCACGAGGGCGGGCGGCACCTCGATGGCTTCAGGCGTGGCGGCGAGGCCGACCAGCGTGCCGTCGAAGTCGAGAAAAAGGGCGGCGTCCCGGCCCGGCGGAGGAGGCAACTGGGCGTTGCTGCTGGAGGACTTTGGCATTGGGAAAAACCATAGCACGGCTCGCACGCGGCGCGTGTCGGCCAAAGTCCCGGCGTGCGCCGAGGGCGGTGATCAGTCGGCGGTCGCGGGTAACGACGCCGCCACCGCCGCGATGCGCGCCCGGTGGATCGCCTCGCCGATGCGCGGCCCCGTGGCGCCGGCCTGTTGGGCCTCGCGCGCCACCACGTCGGTGGCCACGCTCTGGGCCGCCGCGAGCACCGCGAGCAGGCGCGGGCGCTGCGGGTAGGCGTTGTCTTCGAAGCCGAGCCGGCCGCGCGCGTCGCATTCGCAGGCCAGCAGCGCCTCGGCGAAGCGCGCGGGCTTGCGGAAGGCGTCGCAGCGCTCCAGCAGCCGCACCAGCGGCGTGGCGCCGAGCGCGGCGCTGCGGTGGATGTTGCCGTGCTCGCGCGCGACCACCTCGGCCAGTTCGCGCAGCTCCACCGGCACGCGCCAGCGTTCGCACACGGCCTGCAGCAGATCGACGCTGCGCAGCTCGTGGTTGATGTGGCGCGGCAGCATGTCGGCGGGCGTGGTGCCCTTGCCGAGGTCGTGCATCAGGCAGGCGAAGCGCACGGGCAGTGGGGCACCCAGCCGCGCGCTGGTGTCGAGCACCATCATCAGGTGCACGCCGGTGTCGATTTCGGGGTGGTGCTGCGCGGGTTGCGGCACGCCCCAGAGCCGGTCGACCTCGGGCAGCAGCACGGCGAGCGCGCCGCACGCGCGCAGCACCTCGAACATGCGCGAGGGGCGCGTTTCCATCAGGCCGCGCGCGAGCTCCTGCCACACGCGCTCGGGCACCAGCGCATCGACCTCGCCGGCCGCGACCATCTCGCGCATGAGCGCCATGGTTTCGGGCGCGACGGTGAAGTCGTCGAAGCGCGCGGCAAAGCGCGCCACGCGCAGGATGCGCACCGGGTCTTCGCGGAAGGCGTCGGTCACGTGGCGCAGCACCTTGTCGCGCAGGTCGCGCTGGCCGTGGAAGGGGTCGGCCAGCGTCTCGGGGCGCGGATCGAAACTGCCGTCGGCGCCCACGTGCTCGGCGGGCAGCGCGATGGCGTTGACGGTCAGGTCGCGCCGCGCGAGGTCTTGCTCCAGCGTGACGTCGGGCGCCGCATGCACGACGAAGCCGCGGTAGCCGGGGGCGCTCTTGCGTTCGGTGCGGGCCAGCGCGTACTCCTCGCGCGTCTGCGGGTGCAGGAACACGGGGAAATCGCGCCCCACGGGCAGGTAGCCGCGCGCCACCATGGCCTCGGGCGTGGCGCCCACCACCAGCCAGTCATGGTCGGACACGGGGCGGCCCAGCAGCCGGTCGCGAAGTGCACCGCCGACGAGAAAAATGTTCATGAGTGCAGTGTAGGGATACTCGTTAGACACAAAAAGAACGGTCGTTCGATAATCGACGAGCGATGCGAACGACCGTTCGCAAATTTGCATCGCGCGAAGCACCGGTCGCTGGCCGGCGCCCCCGTGCGCGGGGCTGTTTTCAATACCCAAGGAGCATTCACAGCTATGAAGAAACTCACAACAACAGCATCGTTGGCATTGGCGGCACTCGGGGTCCTGGCATCGGGCAGCGCCCTGGCGCAGAACGCGGGCGACTGGGTCGTCGGCACCGGCTGGTTCCATCTGTCGCCGCAGGATTCGAGCAAGCCGCTGACCGTGACCTCGCCCGTGCACAGCGTGCTGGCCGGTTCGGGCGCGAGCGTCACCGACTCGGACACGCTGGGCATGAACATCGCCTACTTCATCGACAGCCACTGGGCCGTCGAGGGCGTGCTCGGCGTGCCGCCCAAGTTCAAGCTCAACGGCAGCGGCACGCTGGCCCGCGTGGGCGAACTCGGCCAGGCCCGCCAGTGGAGCCCCACCGTGCTGGCCAAGTACTACTTCAACGAAGGCAACGACGCCTTCCGTCCGTTCGTGGGCCTGGGCGCCACCTATGTCTGGTACAGCGACGTGAAGCTCACGTCGAACCTGCAGGGCGCGCTGGCCAGCCAGTTCCACGTGTCGCCGTACTCGGTGAACACCACCGCCAAGCTCGACAGCGCGTTCGCGCCCGTGCTCAACGCCGGCGTGGCCTACCAGTTCGACAAGCACTGGGGCGTGTCGTTCTCGGTGTCGTACATCCCGCTGAAGACCAAGGCCAAGCTCACGACGACCAGCATCACCGGCCTGCCGGTGGCGCGCAGCGAATCGAGCCTGAAGCTGAACCCGATCGTCACCTACCTGGCGGCGACGTACCGGTTCTGATGAAGTCCGGCGAGCCCCAATCGCGCGCTCAATCGCGCGAGGTGCGGTAAGGCTCGTCGAAGGCCACGAAGGTCTTCTCGGCCAGGGCGCCCGCGATCCACGCGGCGACGCCCGGCAAGGCGGCCACGCGCGCGATGTACGCGTCGATGGCCGGCGGCACCGGCAGGCCGTAGCCGCGGATGCGCATGCCCACCGGCGCGAAGAAGGCGTCGGCGATGGTGAAGGCGCCGAACAGCATCGGGCCGCCGTGCGTCTCGAGCAGCTCGGTCCACATCTGCACGATGCGGTCGAGGTCTTCCTGCACGCCGGGCTGCTCGGCCAGGAGCCGCGCGCCCACCTCGGGCAGCGAAGCCTCGATGTTCATCGGGCAGTTGCCGCGCAGGTTGGTGAAACCCGAATGCATTTCGGCGCAGACGCTGCGCGCGCGGGCCCGCTCGGCCACGCCCTGGGGCCACAGCTGCTTCTCGGGGAAGCGCTCGGCCAGGTACTCGGCGATGGCGAGGGTGTCCCACACGGCGAGGTCGTCGTCGACCAGCACCGGCACCTTGGCCACCGGGTTGATGGCGCCGACCACGTGCTTGAACTGCGAGGTGGCGTCGAACGAGTCGAAGCGCACCATCACCTCTTCGAAGGGAATGCCGGCCTGGGTCATGAGCACCCAGGGGCGCATGGACCACGACGAGTAATTCTTGTTGCCGATGTAGAGCTTGGACATCTGTCAGGGTCTCCGGGTCAGTGCGGGAATGCGGGGCAAAGCCGTCGATGCTAGCCGGGCGGCGCGCTGCGATTGATGACGAAGGCGGCGCGAATTGATGCGGGCCGCTTCAGCGTTCGTCGCCCTGGCGGGATTCGGGCGGGACGATCACGCGCGGGCCGGAGGCGTCCGTGGATGGTTTCACGACGCGCTCGATCAAGCCCACGAGGCGCGGCACCAGCGACAGCACCGCGAGCGCCAGCAGCGCGCTGAACACGGCCGTGACTTCGCGGCCGAGCCCGCAGGCCATGCCGATGGCGGCCGTCATCCAGAGCCCGGCGGCGGTGGTGAGGCCCTGCACGTGGGATTCGTCCTTGCCCTGCTTGAGGATGGTGCCGGCGCACAGGAAGCCGACGCCGGCCACCAGCCCCTGGATCACGCGGCTCATGTCGGCCGGCACGATGCCGGTCTGCTGCGGGATCAGCACGAACAACGCCGAGCCGATGGCCACCAGCATGTGGGTGCGCACGCCGGCCGCCTTGCCCTGCTGCTCGCGCTCGAAGCCCAGAAAAAAGCCCAGCACGGCCGCCAGCAGCAGCCGCACCGAGATGCGCGTGAGTTGCGCGACGTCGCCCACGTCCGAAAATTCGGACGCGACGGTGTCGAGCACCTCGTCGCGCCAGCTCATTCAGGCCTCCCGCCGGGCCGCCCCAAGGGAGGCCTGCGCCCCCTCGGGGGGCAGCGAATACACGCAGTGATGAGCGTGGGGGCTCATTTTTCAGGGCAGGTCCTTGTTGGGTTCCGGCTCGGCGGCGTTACGCGGGCCCACGCGGCCCAGGCGCTCCTTCAGCGACTGCGGCTTGCCACTGATGATCGCGGCGTAGTTGGTGGTGTTGGCCAGCACCTTCTTCACGTAGTCGCGCGTCTCGCTGAAGGGCACGTTCTCGGCCCAGATGGCGGCGTCGATGACCGGACCGTTGCGCCAGTTGCGCGGCCGGCCCGGGCCGGCGTTGTAGGCCGCAGCGGCCAGTGCCATCGAACCGTCGAAGTCGTCGAGCGCGAGCTTCAGGTAGTTGGTGCCGATGGTGATGTTGGTCTCGCGGTCGTTGATCTGGCCCGGCGTGAAGTCGGTCAGGCCGATCTTGCGGGCGGTCCAGCGTGCCGTGGCGGGCATGACCTGCATCAGGCCCGAGGCGCCGACGCCCGAGCGCGCATCCATGATGAAGCGGCTTTCCTGGCGGATCAGACCGTACACGTAGGCCGGGTCGAGGCCGATGTCCTGGCTCTTGCGCAGCACCGTGTCATGGAAGGGCATGGGAAAGCGCTGCTCGACGTCGATCACGCCCTTGGTGCGCTCGCTGGTGTTGATGCAGCGGTCCCACACCTCGCGCTGGCAGGCCAGGTCGGCGGCGGCCAGCAGGGCGCGGTCGTCCATGCCGCCCTTGTCGTGCAGGTTGGTGGCGTAGTTCCACTCGCGCGTGCCTTCGGAGCGCAGGCCCATGCCGATGGCCTGCAGGCCGCGTTGCAAGCCGGGGTTGGTGCGCGCGGCGTTCTTTTCTTCGGGCGTGAGCGGCGCGGGCCGCGTGGCCGCCACGACGCGCTGGCCCAGCTCTTCGAGCGCCAGCATTTCGTAGAAGCCGCGCGTGCCGGCGATGCTGGTGTACAGCTCGCGGGCCTGCGCGCGGCGCTCGTCGCCGCCGGCGCTGCTGAGCGCGCGGGCCTTCCAGTAGACCCAGGTGGGGTCTTGCTGGGCGGCGTCGCTCATGGCGTTGATGGCGAGTGCGACGTCCTTCCACTGGCTGGCGCGCAGTGCGGCGCGCACGCGCCAGCCGAGCATGTCGTCGGACAGGTCGCTGTTCTTCGTGACGTTGCCGAAGTAGCTCACGGCCATCGGCGAGAGCTTGTTCGCGGCCGCGCGGCCGATGGTGCCCCAGACCCAGTTGCGCTCTTCGGCGGAGAGCATCGGGCTCCACTTGCTGTCGAGCTGCGCGGCGCCCTGGTCGGGGTCGGCCACCGCGATCTTGATGAGCGCGAGCACCACCAGTTCCTTGCGCGACTTGGCGGCCACGAAGGCGCGGCCCGTGAGGAACTTGGCGGCGCTGGCGTTGACCTCTTCGAACAGCGGCAGCGCATCGGGTGCGGCGATGGTGACGGCACCGCGTGCGGCGGCGGGCCGGTTGGCCTCGATGGCCAGGCGCGCCTTCTTCCAGGCGTCGTTGGTGCTCATCAGACGGGCCGCGACCATGCGGTCGGCCGCGGTGAGGCAACCGTCGTCGCTGTCTTTTTGCGCAAACCAGTTGCGGCGCACTTCGTCGGCCTGCGCCTGCGTGGCCGTGCCGGTGCGCAGCGTGTCGACCAGCACCGCGTAGCAGCGCACCTGGGCGTCGTCGCCCATGCGGAAGCCGGCGATGTTGGCGGCAAAGCCGTCCCAGTCGCGGCGCTGGCCGAGCAGCAGCAGCCAGTCGTTGCGCAGGCGGTCTTCCTGGTAGGTGTTGGGGTAGCGGGCGTAGAAGTCCTGCACCTCGTTGGGCGCGGCTTCCTGCAGGCGGGCCTTGAGCTCCCAGTAGGCGGCCCAAGGTTCGAGAGCGTGGCCACGCGCTTGGGGCAGCAAGGCCGTGAGACGGGCCTTGTCGCCGCGCTGGAAGGCCTGCTTCATCTGGACCAGCACGTCGTCGTTGGTGTTGTTCTGCGCGGCGGCGGGCTGTTGCGACAGCAGCGCGGCGAGTGCGAGAACGGCGGAAAAAACCAGGGCGGGCGCGCCGCGACGCGGATGAGCGCGCGCGGATGCCAAAATGCTTGGGAACTGCATCGGGGGATTATGGACAAGTCAAAGGATGCCGACACCTCGGCCACGGCGAGTTTTCTGAAGGGTCAACTGCGAAAGGCACTCATCGAGCAACGCCTGGCGCTGCCCGACCGCCTCGCGCGGGCCGACCTGTTGCAGCGTGTGATGCGGATCTGGCTGGTCGGCCGGCCCGACACCGTGATCGGCGCCTACTGGCCGATCAAGGGCGAATTCGACCCGCTGCCCGCACTGCATCGCTGGAAGGAAGACGGCGAGCTCATGGAAGAAACGCAGCGCCGCCGCATCGGACTGCCGGTGATCGACAAAGTTCACAAGACGCTCACCTTCCATGCCTGGTACCCGGGCTGCCAGATGGAGGAAGACGCCTACGGCATTCCCAAGCCGAAGGACACCGAACTGATCGTGCCGACCCTGCTGTTCGTGCCCTGCGTGGGCTACAGCGCGGGGGGCTACCGGCTGGGCTACGGCGGTGGCTTTTACGACCGCACGCTGGCGGCGCTGGAGCCCCGGCCGTTCACGGTGGGCCTGGGCTTCACGAACGGCTTTCTCGAAGACTTCGAGCCCGAGACGCACGACCTGCCGCTCGATGCCATCCTGAATGACAACGGCGTCGTCTGGCCGACCTCCTGAGCGGGCTCAGTCGAGGTTGTCGACGGTGTCGGGGTCGGGCACCTCGCCCACCGTTTCACGCGTGACGGCGGCCTGCGCCTCCAGCCAGTCGGAAAAGGCCTTGATCTCCGGCCGCAGCGCGTTGCGCGGCCCCGAGATGAGCCAGTAGGCCATCGGCGAATCGAGGCGGTGCTGCGGCAGCACCTCGACCAGGTCGCCGTTGGCCAGGCTCTCGGCCACCAGCGAGTTGCGCGCCAGCACCACGCCCTGGCCGGTGAGCGCGGCCTGCACCATCTGGTAGGCGTAGTTGAAGTAGAGCCAGCGCTTGGGCTGGGCGCGCTCCATGCCGTTCACCTCGAACCAGCGCCGCCACGTGAGCCATTCGAGGTGCGTGCGGTGCGCGTCGCCGGCCTCGATGAGCGTGAAGCGGGCGATGTCGGCCGGCGTCTTGATCGGCGGATTGCTCTTGATGAGCCACGGGCTCGCCACCGGCGTCAGGTTTTCGCCGAACAGGCGCACGGCGCCGGCGGGCATGACCTCGGGCGGGCCGTAGCGCAGCGCGATGTCCACGTCGGCCACGTCGAGGTCGACCGCGATGTCGCTGGCGTCGATGCGGATGTCGATCTCGGGGTTGTCGCGCTGGAAGGCTTCCAGCCGCGGAATCAGCCACATCGAGGCGAACGAGGCAAAGGTGGTGAGCGCCACGCTCTTGCGCCCCGCGCTCTGGCGGATCTGCCGCACCGCCATGTCGATGCGCGGCAACGCCTGCTGCACCGACAGCAGCAGCTGCGCCCCGGCGCTGGTCAACTCGACCGCCCGCGTGTGGCGCAGGAACAGCGACACGCCCACCTCTTCCTCGAGCGACTGGATCTGCCGGCTCACGGCCGACTGCGTGAGCGCCATTTCCTCGGCCGCGGCGCGGAAATTGAGGTGCCGCGCCACCGCCTCGAAGGCCCGCAGGTGCCCCGCGGAAATGGGGCGGGAACGCAGGTGGGTTTGCGAATGTTGCATGGGTATGACTTTGGTGTGCGTTCCCGGCGGCCGGTTGATTGATGCGGGAATCGCATCAGTAGGCTACCTCGTTTTCATTGGACCTCCAAGGCCACAAAAACGATCATTCATTCCCGAACTGCGCCAACCTCTCTGTCTGTCAAGGCGCTCGGATCAGCTTAGGAGTCCACACCATGTCCACCGCCGTCTGCACCAACGAATCGCTCGCTTCCCTGTCCCGCTCCAACCGCACCGCGGCCATTCCGCCGGCCGTGCGCCGTGGCGCCTGGCAGATTGCGCCCGGCGAGGCGATGAGCCTGAAGGCGCGGTCGGCGAGCGTGCTGCGCGTCAAGCAGGGCCGCGTGTGGGTCACGCCCGACGCCACCGCCCACGGCCCCAGCGAAGACATCGTGCTGGCCCCGGGCGAGTCGCTCACCGTGGCCGCCGGCCAGCGCATCGTCATGGAAGCCTGGGATGGCTACGGTGCCACCTACGTGTGGGACCCGGTCTGACCGACCGCCCGCACTCCCGGCTCTTCTGAACAAAGGCGGCTTCGGCCGCCTTTTTCTTTGCCCGGTGCCACGCCGGGTTTCTTGTGGGGGCCGTGGGCTCAGCGCGCGGCCACCAGCTGCCGCAGGTCGCTCTGGTAGGCCTGCAGCCGGCGCACCGCCTGCTCGCGCTGCGTGGCGCTGGTGGTGTTGTGCAGCGCCGCCAGGTTGCGGCAGCCTTCCTGCAGCAGCGCCTGCTGCTGGTCGCGCCACGGGCCGGGCGGTGGATCGGCGATGCGCAAGATATAGGCATGCAGCGCGGCGCGGGCCTCGACCGGCGAGGTGCGCGGGGCACCATTGGCGCCGAGAAAGCCCCGCAGCAGCACCAGCGCCTCCTGCTGGCGCAGGCGCCGCTCTTCATATGCCAAGCGCGGGCTGAACACCGACTGCGCGACCTGCTGGCGCAGCAGCGCGCGCTGCTCGGTCGTGAGGCGGCCGTAGAAGTCTTCCTGCCGGTCGAGGAACTGGTCGTAGCGCTTTTCATGCACCTGCGCGGGGCTGCGGTCGAGCCAGTCCTTGCGGTACTCGGTGTTGTTCTTCGCGTACTTGCGCTCGAGCTGCTGCAGTTGGGCCTCGCTCAGGCTCAGCACGAAATCGGCGCTGGCGGCCTCGGCACGCTCGGTGACGGCGAGCAGGCGCTCGCGGACCTGGTCGGCCAGCTGGCAGGCCTGGGCCGGCGTCACCTCGGCCGACGCCAGGCCCTGGGCTTCCTGCAGCAGGCCGATGATGCGCGGCAGCTCGTTCTGGCGGTGCCAGGCCAGCAGCTGGGCGAGCTCGTCGCGCACCTTGGGGGTCTGGGCGCCGTCGAAGTCGAAGTAGCCGTCGAGCCACCAGTAGCTCAGTTCGGGCAGGTTGTTGTAGGCGAGCTTGACCGTGCTGCAAGCCCCCAGGGCAGCGGCCAGCAGCAGCACGCCGATAATTCGGCCCAGTCCAGCACAACGAATCCGGGAAGAAAAGCGCATGAATCAGACTCCGCAGCAGAGCAACCAGGGACCGGTCGACGTCGTCATCATGGCGGCCGGCAAGGGCACGCGCATGAAGAGCAAGCTGCCCAAAGTGTTGCATCGTTTGGCCGGCCGCGCATTGCTGGCCCACGTGACCGACACCGCCGCGCGCATCGGCGCGCGCCATGTCGTGGTCGTGACGGGCCACGGCGCCGAGCAGGTCGAAGCCGCCATCAAGGCCACGGCCGTGAACGCCGCCGCGCTCGGCTTCGCGCGCCAGGAGCCCCAATTGGGCACCGGCCATGCCGTGCAGCAGGCCACGCCGCAGCTGCCGGACGACGGCACCGTCGTCATCCTGTCGGGCGACGTGCCGCTGATCGCCGAAGACACGCTGCGCACCCTCATCGCCGCCAGCGGCGGCGAGCGGCTCGCGCTGCTGACCATCGAACTCGACGACCCCACGGGCTACGGCCGCATCATCCGCACCACGGCGGGCGGCGAGGTGACGGCCATCGTCGAGCACAAGGACGCGACCGAGGCGCAGCGCGCCGTGCGCGAGATCAACAGCGGCGTGATGGCCGCGCCCGCGCGGCTGCTCAAGGGCTGGCTCGCGCGGCTGGACAACAAGAACACGCAGGGCGAGTACTACCTGACCGACATCGTGAAGTTCGCGGCCGACGACCACGTGCCGGTGGTGGCGCACGTCACGACCGACGCGCTGCAGGTGGCGGGCATCAACAGCCCGGCCCAGCTCGCGGCGCTGGAACGCGCGTGGCAGCTGCGCCAGGCGAATGCGCTGATGGAACAGGGCGTGCGCCTGGCCGACCCGGCGCGCTTCGACCTGCGCGGCACGCTGAGCTGCGGCGCTGACGTCGACATCGACGTCAACTGCGTGTTCGAAGGCACGGTGTCGCTGGGCGAAGGCGTGCGCATCGGCGCGAACTGCGTCATTGCCAACGTGCGCATCGAGGCGGGCGCGGTGATCCACCCCTTCACCCACATCGACGGCGAGAAGGCCGGCGTGACGGTGGGCGCGGGCGCGCTGGTCGGCCCCTTTGCGCGGCTGCGGCCCGGTGCCCAGCTGGGCGCCGAGGTGCACATCGGCAACTTCGTCGAGGTCAAGAACTCCACGCTGGCGGCGGGCGCCAAGGCCAACCACCTGGCCTACCTGGGCGACGCCACGGTGGGCGAGCGCGTGAACTACGGCGCGGGCAGCATCACGGCCAACTACGACGGCGCCAACAAGCACCGCACCGTGATCGAGGCCGACGTGCACGTGGGCAGCAACTGCGTGCTCGTGGCGCCCGTGACGATCGGCGCGGGCGGCACCATCGGCGGCGGTTCGACCGTGAACAAGTCGACCGAGCCCGGCGCGCTGACCGTGGCGCGGGGCAAGCAGGTCAGCTTTGCCAACTGGAAGCGCCCGCAGAAGTTGCCGAAGAACTGACGGCGGCTTTGGGCTTTGGTTCGGGGCAGGCGCCCTGCCCCGGACCTCACCAGCCCGTCAGCAAGCGCACGAAGCGCATCACCGGCCGCGCCTCTTCGACCGGCGCCGCCCGGACTGGCCGCACTGGCGCATGCACCCGCAGGTGCACCGGCGTGATGGCCAACACCTCGATCCACCCGCCCTGCGGCACGCAGTGCACGTCGCCTTCGCCGAGCAGCGTCTCGGTCATGAACACCCTCTCGCCCAGCCAGCCCGGCGGCGACACCACGCGGGCGCGGCCCTCGGCCAGCTGAAGCCAGGCGCCCGCATCGACCGCGGTGCGCAGCGACTGGCCGGGTTCGAGAACGATGGAATCGGGCGCTTCGGAAAGGGTGGTGATCATGGCGGACCTCGGGTGGATGTGGGCTTCATCGTAGGAATTCCACCGCCCGAAAAACAGGCACACCCGATGGCTATTGCGACCGGAACAGCCGGTCTTTCGCGCCATCTGTTATGGTCCTTTTCCCAAGCAACTGCATCTGTTTTTGGATGCCCGATGCGGGGAACATCGACCCATGGATTCGCTACCGCTCTACCGCCAGCTCGCGGCGCACTACGTCGACGCGATCCACGCCGGCTCGCTCAAGGCCGGCGACAAGCTCCCGTCGCTGCGCAGCCTGATGCGGCTGCACGACATCAGCCTGTCGACCGCGCTGCAGGTCTGCCGCGCCATGGAAAGCGAAGGCTGGGTCGAGGCGCGCGACCGCTCCGGCTACTTCGTGCGCCGCCCGCAGCGGCTGGCCATCGCGGCCATGGAAGAACCCGTGTCCGGCCTGCCGCCCGACCCGGCACAGTTCGTCAACATGCGCACGCGCATGGCCAACTTCATGGCGCGCGGGCGGCTCAACGACGTGAAGCTCAACTTCGCGATCTCGCGCGCCGCCCCCGAGCTCTACCCCGCCGAGGCGCTGCGCAACGCCATGACGCGCGCGCTGCGCCAGCGCCCCGAGCTGCTGACCACCGCCTCCTCGCAAAAAGGCCACGAGCAGTTCCGCCAGGTCGTGGCCCAGCGCAACCTGCGCGTGGGCATGACCGTGGCGCCCGACGACGTGCTGGTCACCAACGGCTGCATCGAGGCGCTGAACCTCGCGCTGCGCGCCATCGCCAAGCCCGGCGACACCGTCGCCGTCGAATCGCCCACCTTCTACGGCCTGCTGCAGGTGCTCGAAAGCCTGGGCCTGCGCGGACTGGAGATTCCCACCAGCCCGCAGACCGGCATCTCGCTGGAAGCGCTCGACCTGGCCATCCACACCTACGACGACATCAAGGCCGTGGTGGTGGTGCCGCACCTGCAGAACCCCATCGGCAGCGTGATGCCCGACGCCCACAAGCAGCGGCTGGTGCAGATGTGCGAAAACCACGGCATCGCGCTGGTCGAGGACGACACCTACAGCGACCTGGTGGAAACCGAGGTGCCGCTGCGCGCCATCAAGTCCTGGGACCGCACGGGCAACGTGGTGTATTGCGCGTCGCTGCACAAGGTGCTGGCGCCGGGCCTGCGGCTGGGCTGGATCACGGCCGGGCGCTGGCATGCGCAGGTCGAGATGCTCAAGTACGCGCAGACGCGCAACAACGAGGCGCTGGCGCAGATCGCCGCGGGCGAGATCATTGCCAGCGGCGGCTACGACCGCCACCTGCGCCGGCTGCGCGAACGCCTGCACACGCAACGCGACCAGACGGCCGACGCCATTGCGCGCTACTTCCCGGCCGGCACGCGGCTCAACCTGCCGCGCGGCGGCTTCCAGCTGTGGGTGGAGCTGCCCGATCGGTTGTCGTCGGTGGCGGTGTTCGAGGCGGCCCTGCGCGAGCACATGCTGGTGGCGCCGGGCGCGCAGTTCTCGAACGCCTCACGCTTCGACCACTACCTGCGCATCAACTGCGGCTGGCCTTTCAGCGAAGCGGTCGATGCGGGGCTGCGGCGGTTGGGGCAGATCGTCGACGAAGGCTGCGCGGCGCAGAAGAATCCGCCGGCGTCAGCGACGGTCAGGCCGTCGCGCGCTTCTGTTCAGTCGAGCAAGGCCAAGGCCGCGTAGTCGCCCACCTTGTCGCCGAGCCCGGCGGGCACCAGCAGCACGCCGCGCGTGAGCGGTGGCAGCTTGCCGTCGACCTGCGCCTGCAGCCGCGGCAGCACGAAGTCGCGGTGGTGCCAGAACACGCTGCCGCCCAGGCTGATGCGCTGCAGGTCGAGCGTGATGACCAGGTTGTAGAGCATGCGGCCGATCACGCGGCACAGCGCATCGGCCTTCTCGAGCGCAGCGGCGTCACCGGCCGCGGCGGCCGTGAACAGATCGGCCGCGGGCTGGCCGAAGCGGTGCGCGATCGAATTGCCGCCGGCCAGCGCTTCCACGTCACCCAGGTTGCCGCAGCCGCACAGCGCGTCGCTGTCGTCGTCGACCACGAAGCTGTGGCCCGCATGGCCGGCGTTGCCGTTCTTGCCGCGCAGTGCCTTGCCGTCGACGCACAGGCCCACACCCACGCCGGTGCTCCAGGTGGCGTAGGCGCAGTTGTCGAGCCCCTTCAGCGCGCCCCAATGGCGCTCGGCCTCGAGCGCGGCCACGGCGTCGTTCTCGACGCGCACGCGGGCGAAGCGGCGCGCCAGCGGCGCCTCGACGATGGCCGTCATCCAGTTGTTGGGCAGCCCGCGCGAGGGGCCTGCGATGCCGCCGCAGATGTTGGGCGTGGCCAGCTCGACCATGCCGTCGTGCAGCTCGAAGGGCCCGGTCGACGACACGCCCACGCGGTCGATGCTCGCCGGGTCGACGCCCTGCTCGGCGCAGACCTCGTCGATGAGCCGCAGGATCTGCACCGCCACGGCGTCGTTGCTGCCGGTCTTGGCGGTGGGCTCGCTGCGGCGGCCGATCAGCGGCGCGTCGCTCGAAGCGGAAAGGCTCACGGCCACCTTGGTGCCGCCGATGTCTACGCAGGCTCTCATTGCGGGGTTCTCTTCTTTCTCAGTCTTGAACGCGCCGTGCTCAGAGCAGCCGCGCCACCAGCGCCGCGATCATGCTGAGCAGCACCGTGCTCGCGATCGGCAGCTGCCAGTCGCGGCCGAAGGCGCGAAACTCGAAATCGCCGGGCAGCCGTCCGAAGCCGAAGCGGCGCAACCAGGCGGTCAGGCCGCTCATGAGCACCAGCGCGAGGACAACGACGATCAGCCAGCGGAACATGAAAACAGTCTAGGCGGCCAGCACGGCCAGGGCTTGTCGGTGAAGTTCGGGTGTGGCTGCAGCAATCACGCGCTGATCGGGATTCAGGCCCAGCGGCCGCCCCTCCCAGTCGGTGACGACGCCGCCCGCGGCCTCGATCAAACCCGTCGGGCCCAGGAAGTCGTAGGGCTGCAGGCCGGTCTCGACCACGAGGTCGATGGTGCCGCCCGCCAGCTGGGCGTAGCCGTAGCAGTCGCCGCCGAAACGGCGCATCGCGCACTGGCGGCTCAGGCGGTCGAAGGCGCTCCAGTCGGCCGGCGAGAAGATGTCAGGCGAGGTGGTCACGATGCGGGCCTTGGCGATCTCGGTGCAGCCGCTCACGCGCACGGGCTGGCCGTCGCGCGTCGCGCCCTTGCCGGCCTCGCCCACCCAGCGTTCTTTCAGCACCGGCATGTCGACCATGCCGAACACCACGCGCCCGCCCTGCAGCACGCCGATGAGCGTGCCCCACAGCGGCGAGCCGGTGATGAAGCTGCGCGTGCCGTCGATCGGGTCGAGCACCCAGATGCGGTCGGCGTCGAGCCGCTCGGGGCCATGCTCCTCGCCGAAGATGCCGTCGGTGGGCACGCGTGCGCCGAGGATCTCGCGCATGGCGGTTTCAGCGGCGCGGTCGGCCAGCGTGACCGGGCTTTCGTCGGCCTTGGTGATGATGTCCAGCGGCGTGCGGAAGTAGCGCATCGACTGGGCGGCGGCGGCATCGGCCAGCGCACCGGCGATCGAGGAAAGGTCGGGGGCGGAAGAGCTCATGGGAAGGAGAACGCGTGCCAAAAGCTGCGATTAGACCCGAGCCCGCGCCCGTTTCGCCATCGCCGGGGCATTCGTGCGCCCCGCCCCTTCACGCGCTTGCTGTCAGCGCTGCTGGCCCCAGCGCCGCACCGTGAGCCGCTCCAGCGTGCGAAAGCCCAGGCTTTCCACCAGCAGGCCGATCAGCACCACCATCGCCAGGCCGGCGAACACGCGGTCGGTGTACAGCTCGTTGCGGTTCTGGAAGATGTACCAGCCCAGCCCGCCCTTGCCCGACGAGGCGCCGAACACCAGCTCGGCCGCGATCAGCGTGCGCCACGCAAAGGCCCAGCCGATCTTCAGCCCCGACAGGATCGACGGCAGCGCGGCCGGCACCAGGATCTGCAGCACGTAGCGCAGCCCCGTCAGGCCATAGTTGCGCCCCGCCATGCGCAGCGTCTCGGGCACGCCCTGGAAGCCCGCATAGGTGTTGAGCGCCAGCGGCCACAGCACCGAATGGATCAGCACGAACACCAGACTGCCGCGCCCCAACCCGAACCACAGCAGCGCCAGCGGCAGCAGCGCGATCGCGGGCAGCGGGTTGAACATCGAGGTCAGCGTGTCCAGCAGGTCGCGCCCGATGCGTGTGGACACGGCCAGCGTCGTGAGCCCGAAGGCCAGCAGCACGCCCGCGAGGTAGCCCTGCAGCAGAACAGCCAGCGAGATGCGCACCTTCTCGACCAGCTCGCCGCTGGCCAGCCCTTCGACCAATGCGCGGGCGGTGGCGGTGAAGGTGGGCAGCAGCAGGTCGTTGTCCTGCCAGCGCGCCGCCAGCTCCCACAGCACGGCGATGACGGCAAGAATCAGGCCCTTGCGCAACCAGGTCTGCGAGGCGAGGCGCGTGGCCAGCGGCAGCGCGCGTTCGACCGGCAGCTCGGTGAAAGGCTCGAGCGTGCGTTCGTATTCGGGGCGAATGGGAGGCGAAAGAGTGCTCATGGTGTATGGCTCCTTCCCCCTCTGGGGGAAGGTTGGGATGGGGGCAGGCAGAGCGCCCGATGGATACGCCGCGTGCCCCCACCCCTGCCCTCCCCCGGAAGGGGAGGGAGAAAGACCGGGGTCATGGCGCGCTCACCGCTTCGGGTTCTTCCTCGAACAGCATGTCGTGAATGCGCCGCGCGGTCGCCTGAAAGTCCGCACCGCCCAGGCTCTCGAGCGAATAGCCGTGGCTGTTGAGTTCGGCGCGCATGCGCCCCGGATGCGGCGACAGCAGTGCCACGCGGTTACCCACCACCAGCGCCTCCTCGATCGAGTGCGTGACGAACAGCAACGTGAAGCGCACCTCGTCCCACAGTTCGAGCAGTTCCTGCTGCATGCGGCGGCGCGTGAGCGCGTCGAGCGCGGCAAAGGGCTCGTCCATCAGCAGCACGCGCGGCTGCATCGCCAGCGCCCGCGCAATCGCCACACGCTGCTTCATGCCGCCCGAGAGCTGGTGCGGGTGCACGTCGGCGAACTTCGAGAGGCCCACCTTGTCCAGGTAGTGCAGCGCGCGCTCGGCCGCTTCCTTGCGGCCCAGCGTGCGCGAGGCGAGCAGCGGGAACATCACGTTCTGCTTCACCGTCTTCCACGGCGGCAGCTGGTCGAACTCCTGGAACACGACGATGCGGTCGGGGCCCGGCTGCGACACGCGCCGGCCGTCGAGGCGGATCTCGCCCTCGACCGGCGGGATGAACCCGGCCACGGCCTTGAGCAGCGTCGACTTGCCGCAGCCCGAAGGCCCGAGCAGCACGAAGCGGTCGGCGGCGTGCACGTCGAAGCTCACGCGGTGCGTGGCGCGCACCACGCGCTCGGGCGTGCGGTACTCGAGGCTGACGTTGTCGACCTGGAGCAGCGGGGCCGTGTCTGTGTCTTGCCCCCTCTCCCGCGCGCGGGAGAGGGTTGGGGTGAGGGCTGCCGACGATGCCGAAGGCTCCCCCCTCACCCCCGCCCTCTCCCGATGGGAGAGGGAGTCAATCCCCGAAGGCAAGGCGACCGTGGGGCTCACTCAATTCCCCGAAGCCGTATGCGCGTCATCGAAGAAATAGTCCTTCACCGACGCCGGCTTGTTCTTGATCGCGCCCACGCGGTGCATGAACTCCGCGAACACGTAGGTGTTCTGCGGCGCGGTCTTGAACTGCACCTCGGGGTTCTTGATGATCTTCAGCAGCAACTCGCGGTCGAGCTTCGCGTTGCTCACCTTGAGGTAGATGTCCGCCGCCTTCTCGGGATTGGCCGTGACGAACTTCGCGGCCTCGTCGAGCGCATCGACGAACGCCTTGTAAGTCTTCGGGTTCTCGTTGCGGAATTTCTCGGTCGCGTACAGCACCGTGGCCGACGACGGCCCGCCCAGCACTTGGTACGAGTTCAGCACGATGCGCGCGTTCGGGTTGCCTGCGAGCTCCTGCTCCTGGAACGGCGGATTGCCGAAGTGCCCCGTGATCTCCGTGCCGCCCTTGATGATGGCCGCGGCCGCATCGGGGTGCGGCAGCGCCACGCTGATCTTGTCGAGCCGGTTGAACTCCTTCTCGCCCCACAGCTTGGCCGACGCGATCTGCAGCACCCGCGACTGCACCGACACGCCCACCGCGGGCAGCGCGATACGGTCCTTCTCCGTGAAGTCGGCAATCGTCTTCACGTTCGGGTTGTTGCTCACCAGGTAGTACGGAAAATTGCCCAGCGAAGCCACGCCCTTCACGTTCTGCTTGCCCTTGGTGCGGTCCCACAGTGTGAGCAGCGGCCCCACGCCCGCACCCGCGATTTCGATGTTCCCCGACAGCAATGCGTCGTTCACCGCCGACCCGCCCGAGAGCTTGACCCACTCCACCTTCGCATCGACCCCCGCGGCCTTCGCGTGCTTCTCGATCAGCTTCTGCTCCTGCGCCACGTTGAGCAGCAGGTAGACGATGCCGAACTGCTCGGCGATGCGGATCTGCCCTTCGGCCTGCGCGGCCAGGCTGCCGGCGAGAAGGCCGAGGCCGGTGACGAGCGCGGCGGCGCGGCGTGTGAAGCGGTTCATTGAAAAGTCCGGAAGAAGAAAGGAAGAAAGGAAAGAAATCAGAAAGGCGTATCGCCCACGACCGTGGTGCGGTTGAGTCGGCGGCGCAAGTGATCGGGCGCGCCTGCCGCGAGGTGCATCAGCGAGCGGTTGTCCCAGAACACCAGGTCGTGCGGCGCCCAGGCGTGGCGGTACACGAACTCGGGCTTCACGCTGTGCGCGAACAGCTCGGCCAGCAGCGCATCGCTCTCGTCCTGCGGCAGACCGACGATGCGCGTCGTGAAATGCTCACTGACGAACAGCGCCTTGCGCCCCGTCTCCGGGTGCGTGCGCACCACCGGCTGCACCGCAGGCGCGACCTGGTCGACCTGCGCCTGCGACAGCTTGGGCCGCCACGGGTTCTTCGCGCGCAGCTCTTCGTACTTCGCAAGGTAGCTGTGCTCCGCCTTCAGCGGCAGGATGCGTTGCTGCAGTGCCGGGCTCAGCGCGTCCCACGCCAGGTGCTGGTCGGCAAACAGCGTGTCCCCGCCTTCGCTCGGCAGCTCTTGCGCGTGCAGCAGCGAACCCAGGCTGGGCTTGGGTTTGTACGAAATGTCGGAGTGCCAGTACACGCCCGCATCGCCGAGACCGATCGGTTCGCCGTTCTCCTTGATGTTCGAAACGATCAGGATCTCGGGGTGGTTCTTCAGCTGGAACTGGTGCAGCACATGGATCTCGAGCGGCCCGAAGCGGCGGCTGAAATCGATGTGCTGTGCGGGCGTGATGCGCTGGTCGCGAAAGACCAGCACATGGTGGTCGAGGTGCGCGCGGTGGATGCGTTGAAAGTCGGCGGCGTTGATCGGCTCAGCGATGTCGAGCCCGACGATCTCCGCACCGACCGGCGCATCGAAAGGCCGCACCTCGAAAGGCTGCGCAGGGGCATCTGCAGTGGGGGTCGCGCGAGAAAGAACGGCAGTCATGCCGCCAATGTAGGAGCGCAAGCAGCGTTCCCCAACGAAGTCTTTGTTGCTTGCTTATGACCAAATTTCTTCGTTGAAAGCACAAGGCGCCACGGTCGCGCAGCGCCCGTGGCGCCGTGGTGGCCGAGCGCAGCGATGGCCCGCCCGGCTCCCAAGCCCCTCTGTATGCGCCGAGGAGCGCAGCGTTTCGCGGATCAGGGCTCGCCCTTGTTTGAGCGAAGCGAGTTTGGGCGAGACCCCGCGAAACGCGAGCACCGCAGGTTGCCCGCAGCGCAGCGGAGGGACGCAGACAGTGGGGTCGCCTTTTCTTTGCTTACTTTCTTTTGGCGAAGCAAAAGAAAGTGAGTCGCCCGCCGGGGCGAGTCCCGGCCTCGGAAAGCAAACCCTCAGCCAGAACCCAAACAGTCAGAGCGTATGACTCCGATCCCCTTCAGCGAACCCCACAGCGTCCCAGGGTTCCCCCACAGCAAACCCCACCACCTTAAACAACTCCCCCATCTCATGCTCATGAATCAACCGAGCCGCCATCCCCCGCTGCGCCACAGTCCCGCGTTCCATCAACCCCAACATCCCGCAGTTCAAAAGAAACCGAGCCTGGCTCGTGTAGCCAAGAACAGAAAGCCCCGCCTCCTGCCCCGCCACAGCGATCCCCGTGAAGTCCACATGCGCCGTGATGTCCTTGTACCCCACCTCCGACAGCGGATCGCCATCCGCCTGGTGCCCCCGATGGCACATCACCGTCCCCATGTGCCGTTGCGGGTGGTAGTACTCGCTCTCGGGAAACCCGTAGTCGATGAGAAAAGCCGCGCCCTTCTCCAGCCGGTCCGCCAGCGTCGCAATAAAGGCCTGAGCCTGCGGATGCACCTCGGTCAGGTAGTCATGCACCCCCGCCACCTCGAACGGCGGCCGAAGATCAGTCGGCCGGTCCGCCCAGGTCCACCCATCCCCCGCCGGATTCCGCACCACCCCCCGCTCGAACCACGCCCCCTTCACCCGCGCCAGCAACTGCACCGGCATCGCGTCGAGCACTTCATTGCCGACCACCACGCCCGCCATGGACTCAGGCAGCTCCCCCAGCCATTCGACCCGCCCCGCATGCCCCGCCAGCGCCTGCTGCTGCCGCTCCCGCAAGGTGCCCGACAGATCGACGATGCGATAGCGCACATCGCTGCGCCCCATCTCTCCCAGCGCATGCAGCAGCTGCACCGCCAGCGCCCCCGAGCCCGCGCCGAATTCCCACACCGTGTCGGTGCCGGTTTTCTCCAGCGCCTCGAGCACCTGCACCGCGAGCGTGTGGCCGAACATCGGCGTCAGCTCGGGCGCGGTCACGAAGTCGCTGCCGGATGAAGGCATGTGGCCGAACTTGGCCGAAGTGTTGGCGTAGTAGCCGAGCCCCGGCGCATACAGGGCCAAGGCCATGAAGCGGTCGAAGCCGATCCATCCGCCCGCACGTTCGACAGAACGGGTAATCAGATGGTCGAGGGCGATGGGTAAACTGTTTGTGGTTGGCGTCGTCACGGCGACATTGTCCTCTTCCTCCTCGTTTTCTTCCCTCGCATGAGTGCCACTCCACCCTCCTCCCCCGATCGCCGCCGCACCGTCCTCGTCACGGGCGCGGGCCGCCGGCTGGGCCGCGAGATCGCGCTGGCGCTCGCGGCGGGCGGCTGGCAGGTGGCGGTGCATTACCTCAGCTCGCGCGCCGAAGCCGAGCAGACCGTCGCCGACTGCGCCGCGCGCTCGGGCGACTCGGCGCTGTTCGAGGCCGACCTGGCCGACGAGCAGGCCACGCGCGCCCTGCTGCCGCGCGTGGCAGCGCGCTTTCGCGCCGTCGACGCGGTGGTGCACAGCGCCGCCCTCTTCGAGCACGACGACGCCGCCAGCTTCAGCTACGCGCTCATGGAGCGCCACGCGCGCAGCAACACCGGCGCGGCCATCCTGCTGGCGCAGGCGCTGCACGACCACCTGGCCCGGCGCGACGCGCAGGGCGCCGTGGTGCACCTGCTCGACCAGAAGCTCTGGAACCCGAACCCCGACTTCCTGAGCTACACGCTCTCCAAGGCCGCGCTCGAAGCCGCCACCCCCATGCTGGCGCTGGCGCTCGCACCGCGCGTGCGCGTGGTGGGCGTGGCGCCCGGCCTCACGTTGGCGAGCCACATGCTCGACGACGACAAGTTCGCGCAGCTGCACAAACTGTCGCCGCTGGGCCGCTCGTCCACATCGGAAGACGTGGCCGCCACCGTGAAATTCGCGCTGGAAAACAGCTCGATCACCGGCACCACGCTGCTCGTCGACGGCGGCCAGCACCTCATGAAATTCGAGCGCGACTTCTCGCTCATGTGACGAGCACCACCACCATGTCCACGAACACACCGCACGGCCACCAGACACTCACCCTCCAGGGCCTGCGCTTCGACGCCAACCTGGGCATCCTGGAGCAGGAAAAAACCGCGCCGCAGCCGATCCTGGTCGACGCCGAGCTCAACCTCGGCCCGCAGCCGCTGCTGCCGCAGGACGACGACATCTTCCACGTGCTGGACTACCGCAAGGTGCGCCGCATCATCATCGACGAGTGCACCGCCGAGCACGTCAACCTGCTCGAAAGCCTGATCGGCAAGCTCGCGCAGCGCCTGCTGCAACTGCCCGGCGTGCGGGGCGTGCGCGTGAAGATCGCCAAGCTCGAAATCTTCGACGACTGCGAAGTTGCCATCCGCATCGAAGCCGGGGAATGGTGATCCAAGGCAAAATCGGGGGTCTTTCCCCCGATTTGCCCGAAGTAGCCACCCAATGAACGCCGTCTGGATCGACGAAACGCCCGAAGCCGGCGCGCCCCCCCATTCGCTGAAGATCGAGCGCGAGACGCACAAGCTCGAGAAGCGCCTGTGCCGCCAGGTCGGCCAGGCCATCGTCGACTACAACATGATCGAAGAAGGCGACAAGGTCATGGTGTGCGTCTCGGGCGGAAAAGACAGCTACGCGCTGCTCGACATCCTGCTCAAGATGAAGGCGCGTGCGCCCATCCACTTCGACATCGTCGCGGTCAACCTCGACCAGAAGCAGCCCGGCTTTCCCGAAGAGGTGCTGCCCAAGTACCTGAGCGACCTGGGCGTGGCCTTCCACATCGAGAACCAGGACACCTACAGCATCGTCAAGCGCGTGATCCCCGAGGGCAAGACCACCTGCGGCCTGTGCAGCCGGCTGCGCCGCGGCATCCTGTACCGCGTGGCCGACGAGCTGGGCGCCACCAAGGTCGCGCTGGGCCACCACCGCGACGACATGCTGCAGACCTTCTTCCTCAACATGTTCTTCGGCGGCAAGTTGAAGAGCATGCCGCCCAAGCTGGTGAGCGACGACGGCAAGCACATCGTGATCCGCCCGCTGGCCTACGTGGCCGAAAAAGACACGGTGCGCTGGGCCCAGCACCGCGAGTTCCCGATCATTCCCTGCACGCTGTGCGGCAGCCAGGAGAACCTGCAGCGCAAGCAGGTCGGCGAGATGCTGCGCGAGTGGGACAAGAAGTACCCCGGCCGCGTGGAAAACATGTTCACCGCGCTGCAGAACGTCGTGCCTTCGCACCTGCTCGACGGAACACTGCACGACTTCAAGGGTCTGAAGGCGACGGGCGTGGCCGACGAGAACGGCGACAAGGCCTTCGACACGCCCGCTTTCGACCTGCTCTCCCAGGCACCCTCAGCCCTGCGCATCGTCCAAGGCTGACTCGGGCAACCCAGGGGAATTTAGGGCACTTGGCCCGGAGACCCTTATGTATCGTGCGTTTTCAGCTCTATTTTTGGCAGCAACCCTGAGCGGCTGCGCCACCTCCTGGGTGGTCGACAGCAACGTCAAGAGCTTTGCCACGCCGGGCACGACCGTGCCGCCCGGCGCCACCTACCGCTTCGAGCGCCTGCCTTCGCAGCAGGCCGACACGGCGCGCCAGGACGGGCTCGAGGCCATGGCCGCGGCCGCGCTCGACAAGGTCGGCCTGCGCCGCGACGACGCCCAACCGCAGTACACCGCGCAGATCGGCGCACGCGTGACGGCGGCGCTGTCGCCCTGGGCCGATCCATGGCTCTACGGGCCCGGCCCTTGGGGCTACGGCTACGGCGGCTACTACGGCCACCGCTGGTATGGCAGCGGCTGGTACGGCGGCCCGATGTTCACGCCGCCGGCCAACCCCTGGTACCAGCGCGAGGTGAGCCTCGTGCTGCGCGAGGCGGGCGGCAGCCACCGCGTGGTGTACGAGACCCGCGCGCGAAACGACGGCCCCTACAGCTCGAGCGCGGCGATCCTGCCGGTGATGTTCGAGGCCGCGCTGCAGGGCTTTCCAAACCCGCCGCCGGGCGAGCGCCGCGTGAACATCGAACTCAAACCCGCAGCCAAGAAATGACGCACTTCTAGAATTCGGACGGATGGAAGCCAACCTCACCCGCCTGATCGCCGTGCGCCACGGCGAAACCGCCTGGAACGTCGACACCCGCATCCAGGGCCACCTCGACATCGGCCTCAATGCCACCGGCCTCTGGCAGGCGCAGCGCGCCGGACAGGCGCTGGCCGACGAGCCGATTGCGGCGGTCTATGCCAGCGACCTCTCGCGCGCCTGGCAGACCGCGCAGGCCATCGCCGAGCCCCACGGCCTTGACGTGCAGCCCGACCTGGGCCTGCGCGAACGCGCCTTCGGCCGCTTCGAGGGCATGAGCTTCGCCGAGATCGAGGCCACGCTGCCCGAAGACGCCCGCCGCTGGCGCGAGCGCGACCCCGAGTTCGAGCCCGAAGGCGGCGGCGAGAGCCTGCTGACCTTTCGCGACCGCGTGACAGGTACCGCCTCGGCCATCGCCGCGCGCCACCCGGGCCAACTGGTGGTGCTGGTGGCCCACGGGGGCGTGATGGACGTGCTCTACCGCGCCGCCACGCGCCAGGAACTGCAGGCGCCGCGCACCTGGCAGCTCGGCAACGCAGCCATCAACCGCATGCTGTGGACGCCCGAGGGCTTCAGCCTCGTCGGCTGGAGCGACATCACGCACCTGGCGTCGGACACGCCGCTCGACGAGTCCACGACCTAGCGCGACAGCTCGATGGGCCGCTCGCCTTTCTCCGCCCCGGGCAAGACGCTCCCATGAAAAGAACCCCTCCCACCCCCTCGGCGTACGCCAGCTGGGATGCGTCCCAGACACTGTCTGCGCCGTGGATCGCCGCCACGCACCTGGGCGGCTTCGTCACCCTGGAGGCCGGCGACACCATTGCGCGCGAAGGCGAACGGCACGATTACTTCTATCTGTTGCGGTCGGGGTTCGTGCATTCGACGATCCAGCGAAGCAACGGCTCGGAGTTCCTGCTCGAGATCTTCGGGCCGGGCGCGATCTTTGGCGAAGGCCCGGCGTTTGCCGACAGCCCTCGGCCCACGACGACCCGTGCGGTCGCGCCGGCCATGCTCAGCCGCTACCGCCCGGCGGATGTCGCGCAGCAGTTCTCGAAGCTGCCCGAGCTCGCGACCTCGTTGATCCAGCTGCTCGGGTTCAAGAACCACATGATCGTCGCCAAGCTGGCCGGGGTGGCCTCGGCGGCGCCCAAGGAGCGGGTCATCGATCTGCTGCTGCGGGTGGCGCGCCCGCCATCGACGCAGGCATCGAACCAACTCACCGTCGATCTGACGCATGAGCAGATCGGCGCCATGACGGCCTTGAGCCGCGTCACCGTCACGCGCACGCTGAATGCGCTGGCGGGACAGGGGCTCATCGAAACGCGGGCCCGGCAGGTCACCATTTCGGATGCGCCGGCCTTGCGTTGTTTCCGCGACGCGACACCGTAAGAAAAAAGCCCACCTCCTGTATCGCTGGATACCGTCGCCACCCTCAGCCCCTCGCCATCATTCATCCCGTCACACACATGGGAAGAGCAGCGGCGGAGGGAATGAGGGAGCCGTTGAGGAGAGAGGCCGAAGCGCCTTCAATGAATGGGCGATGGCCTGGGTGTGGCGTTTCGCAGGACTGCAGAAGTCCTTTCTGGCCGGGTGGCCCACGTTCATGGCCATCCGGCATCTTTTGGATCGCCGTCAGGCGTGCGAGGCGGCGTGGCCGCCAGCCGCTTCGGCCTTCGCCTCGCCGGGCAGCTCCACCATCGGTCCGCTGCCGCTGTAGCGATCGAGCGCCAGGTAGATCGCGGGCGTGATGTACAGCGTGATCACCTGCGAGAAGATCAGTCCGCCCACCACCGCCACGCCCAGGGGCTGGCGCAGCTCGGCGCCGGCGCCCAGGCCCAGCGCGAGCGGCAGCGCACCCATCAGCGCGGCCAGCGTGGTCATGAGAATCGGGCGGAAGCGCAACCGGCAGGCTTCGCGGATCGCGTCGACCGGCTGCATGCCCTCGGTGCGCTGCGCGTCGAGGGCGAAGTCGATCATCATGATCGCGTTCTTCTTCACGATGCCGATCAGCAGCAGGATGCCGATGGTCGCGATCAGCGTGAGGTCGAAGCCGAAGAGCTTCAGCGAGAGCAACGCGCCCACGGCCGCCGAGGGCAGGCCCGCCAGAATCGTCAGCGGGTGGATGTAGCTTTCGTACAGCACGCCCAGCAGCACGTAGATGACCAGCACCGCGAGCACCAGCAGCACCGCCTGGCTCGACTGCGAACTCTGGAACACCGCCGCGTCACCGCCATAGGTCGTGATGATCGACGGCGGCATCTTCAGCTCTTCCTTGAAGCGGTCGATCTTCGCGGTCGCGTTGCCCAGCGGCACGTCGGGGCCGAGGTTGAACGACACCGTCACCGCCTGCAACTGGCCCTGGTGGTTGACCGAGGTCGGGCCCACGGTGCGCTTGACGGTCGAGAAGGCCGACAGCGGCACCAGCTTGCCGGTGGTGCTGCGCACCGACAGGCGCGCCACGTCTTCCTCGAACTGGCGGTCGCTGTCGGCCGCCGACAGGATCACCTGGTAGGTGTTGCTGGCGCCGTAGATGCTGCCGATCTGGCGGTCGCCGTAGGCGTTGTACAGCGCGGTGCGCAGGTCGCCCACGGCCACGCCGAGCACGCCGGCCTTGTCGCGGTCGATCTCCAGCGTGGCCTGCAGGCCGCGGTTCTGCGAGTCGCTGGTGACGTCGCGGAAGTCGGGATCGGCGCGCATGCGCTCCATGAGCTTCGTCGACCACGGCACCATTTCGCCGGCGTTCACGCTTTGCAGCGTGTACTGGAAGCGCGCCTTGCTCTGGCGCCCGCCCAGGCGCAGGTTCTGCACCGGCTGCATGTAGACGGCAATGCCCGGAATCTCGCGGAAGCGCTGGCGCAGCGACTCGAGCACCTTGGCCATCTTGGGGCGCTCGCTGCGCGGCTTGAGCACCGCGAACAGCCGGCCCGAGTTCTGCGTGGCGGTCGGGCCGCCCACGCCGACGAAGGAGCTCACGTAGTCCACGCTCGGATCAGCCTGGAGCGCGGCGGCCACGCGGTCCTGCAGCGCCTTCATGGCGGTGAACGAAATGTCTTCGGCCGCCTCGGTGGTGATCTGGATCTGGCCGATGTCTTCCTCGGGGAAGAAGCCCTTGGGAATGCTGACGAAGAGCCAGGCCGTGACGACGAAGGTCAGGCCCGCCATCGCCAGCATCAGCGCGCGGTGCCCGAGCGTCCAGTCGAGCGTGCGCATGTAGCCGCCGTGCACCGCGCGGTAGCCGCGTTCGAAGGCGCGGCCGATCGCCGTGCCGGGCTCGGGGTGCTCTTCTTCGTGGTCCAGCGCGCCTTCCTTGCGCGGCACGTGCTTGAGCAACCGGCTCGCGAGCATGGGCACGAGCGTAAGCGACACCACGGCCGACACCAGCACGGCCAGCGCCACCACCACGGCGAACTCGTGGAACAAGAGGCCGATCACGCCGGGCATGAAGAAGATCGGAATGAACACGGCCACCAGCGAGATCGAGATCGACACGATGGTGAAGCCCACCTCGCGCGCGCCGCGCAGGGCGGCGGCCATCGGCTCCATGCCCTTCTCGACGTAGCGCATGATGTTTTCGAGCACCACGATGGCGTCGTCCACCACCAGGCCCACGGCCAGCGTGATGCCCAGCAGCGAGACGTTGTCCAGGCTGTAGCCGAAGGCGTACAGCAGCGCCACCGCGCCGATCAGCGAGATCGGGATGGTGGCCGCCGGAATCAGCGTGGCCACCAGTCGGTGCAGGAACAAAAAGATCACCAACACCACCAGCGCAATGGTGCCCAGCAGCGTGAGCTGCACGTCGTGCACCGCCTCGCGGATGGAGATCGAGCGGTCGTTGACCATCTGGATCTCGACCGACTGCGGCAGTTCGGCCTTGAAGCGCGGGATGAGCGCGCGCACCGCGTCCACCACCTGCACGGTGTTGGCATTGGGCTGGCGCTGCACGGCCAGCGAAATCGAGTCTTGCCCGTTGAAGCTGCTGCCCGTCTTGACCGATTCGAAGCTGTCTTCGAGCGTGGCCACTTCGTCCAGCCGCACCGGCGCGCCGTTGCGCTGCGCGATGATGAGCTTGGCGAAGTCGGCCGCCTTCATGAGCTGGCGGTTGGCCTGGATGGTGAGCGTCTGGCGCGGGCCGTCGAGCGTGCCGACCGGCGTGTTGGCATTGGCCGAGTTCACGGCCTTGGCCAGTTCGTCGAGCGTGATGTTGCGCGCGTTGAGCAGGTCGGCGTTGGCCTTGATGCGCACCGCGAAGGCCTTGCGCCCGTACACGCCCACCTGCGCCACGCCGTCGATGGTCGAGAGCGTGGGCGAAATGAGGTTCTCGGCGTAGTCGTTGAGCTCCGACGGGTTCATCGACGGCGAGATCAGCGCAATGAACAGCACCGGCGCGTCGGCCGGATTCACCTTGCGGTACGAGGGCAGCTGCGTGAGTTCCTGCGGCAGCTGGCGCTGGGCGCGCAGCAGCGCGGCCTGCACGTCGACCGCGGCGGCGTCGATGTCGCGGCTGCTGACGAATTCGAGCGTGAGCGAGGTCACGCCCTGGGTGTTCACCGAGCTGATGGTCTGCAGGCCGGGGATGGTCGAGAACTGCTTTTCGAGCGGCAGCGCAACCGAACTCGCCATGGTGTCGGGGCTGGCGCCCGGCAGCTGCGCGTTGACGTTGATGACCGGCGTGTTGTAGCTCGGCAGCGCCGCGACCGGGATGCTGAAGTACGCAAAGATGCCGATGACCACGACGGCCGCCGACAGCAGCACCGTCATCGCCGGACGGCGGATGCAGAGCTCTGAAATGTTCATGCGCGTTCCCGCGTGGGCTTGATGTCCGACGAGGCCGCACTGCCCGGCGTCACGCCCGTGGTGCCGTTGGCGGGCGCCCCACCCGGTCCGGCCGGCGCCTTGGTGTCGACGCGCACCTTGCCGCCCGGACGCACGTTCTGGCTGCCTTCGATCACGACCTGCTCGCCGGGCGTCACGCCGCTCACCGCGACCTTGGTGCCGAAGGTGTGGAGCACCTTGACCTGGCGGCGCGCCGCCTTGTGTTCGGCATCGACCACGTACAGCGAGGTGCCGTCGGACAGCATCATGAGCGCCGCGGCCGGCACCACGGTGACGCCGTCGAGCATGCGCACCGTGATGCGCGTGTTGACGAACTGGCCGGGCCACAGGCTCTGGTCGGCATTGGCGAACACGGCCTTGGCGCGCACGGTGCCGATCTGCGGATCGACCGTGTTGTCAACGAAGTCAAGCGTGCCGAACAGCGGCTCGCGCCGGCCCGTGACCAGCGCCTCGACCTTGGCGCGCGTGCGCGCGGCGGCCAGCAGGTCCTGCAGGTTGCCTTCGGGCACCGGGAAGCTCACGGCGATCGGGTCGAGCTGGGTGATGGTGACCAGTGACAGCGTGGGCTGCACCAGCGTGCCGGGGTAGATGTTGACGGCGCCAATGCGCCCGGCGATGGGCGCGCGCAGCGTGGCGTAGCCCAGCGCCACCTGCGCCGACTGCACCGCGGCGCGGTCGGCCGCGACGGCGGCGCGCTGCGCCTGGAGCTGCGACAGCGTGGCGTCGGCCGCGCTCTTGGCAATGAAGTTCTGTGCCACCAGGTCCTGGCTGCGCTTGTACTGGCGCTCCAGGTCGGCCATGGTGGCCTCGTCCTTCTGCTGCTGGGCCCGGGCGCGCGCGAGGTTGGCCTGGTCGTTGCGGTCGTCGAGCGTGAAGAGCAGCTGCCCTGCTTTCACGAACTGGCCTTCCTTGACGTGCACCGCGCTCACGGTGTTGGTGACCTGCGGTCGCAGGTCGACGCTGTTGAGCGAGACCACGCTGCCGTTGACCTGCACCGTCACCGGCACGTCCTGCTTTTCAGCCGTGGCCAGCGTGACCAGCGCGACGGGAGGGCCGGCATTCGCGGACTTGGCGTCTTTCGCGGCCGGCCGATCGCCCGACATGCGCCACCAGCCGCCCGCGACGGCTACGATCAACACGCCCGCAAGGGCGAAGGCGGCAGTTTTCTTCATGGAGTTCTTGTGCACTTTGGGCTGACAGCATCTATTGGAGCAGTGGCCGACGCGCAGTGTTCACGGGCACCGTAAAGAAATGTAAAGCAGGCCGACAGAAAGCCCCCGCACCACCCGCTGCGCTCCGGCATAGGGGAAAACACCCCCTCGCTAAAATCGCCGGTCCACAGCCTCTGGATATACCCCATGAACCGCTGCAAGACACCCACGAAAACACTCACCTCCCTCGCCCTTTGCGCAGCCGTTGCCGGCGCCGCAGCCCTTTTCTCGCTCCACGCCAGCGCCCAGGACGAAGTGCCCCGTCCGCAGACGCAGAACGAATCGCTCAATGGCGGGCGCAACTTCCCCATCGGCACGCTGCGCGGCAAGTTCATGGTGACCAGCGCCCCCGACGTCGAGCTCGACGGCCGGGCCGACCGCCTGGGCGCCGGTGCGCGCATCCGCAGCCCGCAGAACATGCTGGTGATGCCCGGCGCCATCATTGGCCAGAAGTACCTCGTGAACTACACGCGCGACGCCGCCGGGCTGCTGCGCGAGGTCTGGATCCTGACGCCCGACGAGGCCATGGCCAGCCGTGAATCGCTGAACAAGCCGTTCCTGAACATCTGGCCGTTCGTCTCGAACGACACGGTGAACACGCAGTAACGCGGCCACCCCGCAAGCAAGCAAAAATCCGCGGGCGCCACGCGCGCCTCGCAGCCCTTCACCTTTTCGAAGGGCACAGAGAGCTCCCCATGAAAAAAGTATTCATCAAGACCTTCGGCTGCCAGATGAACGAGTACGACTCGGACAAGATGGCCGACGTACTGCACGCCGCGCAGGGCTACGAGCCCACGCAGAACGTGGACGAGGCCGACCTCATCCTGTTCAACACCTGCTCGGTGCGCGAGAAGGCACAAGAGAAGGTGTTCTCCGACCTCGGCCGCGTGAAGCACCTGAAGGCCAAGGGCGTGAAGATCGGCGTGGGCGGCTGCGTGGCGAGCCAGGAAGGCCAGGCCATCATCGCGCGCGCGCCCTACGTCGACATCGTGTTCGGCCCGCAGACGCTGCACCGCCTGCCCGAAATGCTGAACGACCGCGAAAGGCTCGACCGCCCGCAGGTCGACATCAGCTTCCCAGAAATCGAGAAGTTCGACCACCTGCCGCCCGCGCGCGTCGAAGGCGCGACCGCTTTCGTGTCGATCATGGAAGGCTGCTCCAAGTACTGCAGCTACTGCGTGGTGCCCTACACCCGCGGCGAGGAAGTGAACCGCCCGCTGGACGACGTGCTGGTCGAGATCGCCGGCCTGGCCGACCAGGGCGTGCGCGAGATCACGCTGCTGGGCCAGAACGTGAACGCCTACCGCGGCAAGATGGGCGACACCGCCGAAATTGCCGACTTCGCGCTGCTCATCGAGTACGTGGCCGAGATCCCCGGCATCGAGCGCATCCGCTACACCACCAGCCACCCGAACGAGTTCACGCCGCGGCTCATCGAGGCCTACGCCAAGGTGCCGCAGCTCGTCTCGCATTTGCACCTGCCGGTGCAGCACGGCAGCGACCGCATCCTCATGGCCATGAAGCGCGGCTACACGGCCATGGAATACAAGAGCACGGTGCGCAAGCTGCGCGCCATCCGCCCCGACCTGGCCCTGTCCAGTGACTTCATCGTCGGCTTCCCCGGCGAGACCGATGCCGACTTCGACAAGATGATGAAGCTCATCGACGACTGCCAGTTCGACAACAGCTTCAGCTTCATCTTCAGCCCGCGCCCCGGCACGCCCGCCGCCGCGCTGGCCGACGACACGCCGCACGAGGTGAAGCTGGCGCGCCTGCAGACGCTGCAACGCGTCATCGATGGCAACGTGCGCCGCTTCGGCGATGCGCTCGTGGGCAGCACGCAGCGCGTGCTGGTCGAGGGCGCCTCGCGCAAGGACGCGAACGAACTCATGGGCCGCACCGCCTGCAACCGCGTCGTCAACTTCGAGGGCGACGCCCGCCTCGTGGGCCAGATGGCCGACCTGCGCATCACCCGCTCGCTGGCGTACACGCTGCGCGGCGAAGTGGTCACGCGCGAATCGGCCCTGGCTGCTGCTGCCGCCACGGCGCTCGCCCACTGATGGCGAAACGTCCGTCCGTCCGGGGCTCGTTCCAGCAGCTCCTGCTGTTTGCCTTCCTGCTGATCACCGCGCTGCTGGTGGGCGTGGCGCTGCGCTCGGTGCTGCAGTACGACGCGCTCGTCACGCAAAGCCGCGACGCTGCCGCGCGTGCGCTGCGCCTGTCGGGCGCTTCGCAGTCGCTGGCCGAACGCAGCGCGGCCATGGAGCGCGCGGGGCGCCAGTCGCTGGTGCTCAACGACGCCGTGCTGCGCCGCCGCTTCGACGAGGCGGCGCGCGAGGCGCATCAGGTGCTGGAGCGCCTGGAACGCAACGGCCTGCCGGCCGCCGGCATCGACATGTGGCGCAGCCAGCTCGGCGTGATCGAAGGGCTGCTCAGCGGCAGCCCCGACAGCGCCCTGGCGCGCGAAAGCACGATGGCGATGCAGTTCCGCGAACTCGACGCGCTGAACACCAACCTCGCCCAGCAGGCGCAGTTCCTGATCGAAACGCAGAACGACGCGCTGGCCAAGCGCATCGAAAACGCACGCCGCCGGTTGATGCGCGAGGTGGTGGCCGCCAGCGTGCTGGCCGTGTCGCTGGCGCTGGCCTTCGGCATCTGGCTGGCGCGGCCCTTCAAGCGGCTCGAGAACGCCATCGTCGGCCTGGGCCAGAACCGGCTCGACGAACCCATCGACATCCGCGGCCCGGCCGACGTGCGGCGCGTGTCGCAGCAGCTCGAATGGCTGCGGCTGCGGCTGACCGAACTCGATGCCGACAAGGCGCGCTTTCTGCGCCACGTGTCGCACGAGCTGAAGACGCCGCTGGCGGCGCTGCGCGAAGGCGTGTCGCTGCTCGAAGACGGCGTGACCGGTCCGCTGAACCCGGCGCAGCTCGAAGTCGCGCAGATCCTGCAGCAGAACACCGTGTCGCTGCAGAACCAGATCGAGGCACTGCTGCGCTTCAACGCCGCCGCCTTCGAGGCGCGCGAGCTGCGCCGCGAGCGCACCGAGCTGCTGCCGCTGATCGAAGAGCAGATCGAGGCCCAGCGCCTGCAGTGGCAGGCACACGGCCTGCGCGTGCGCGCCGAGGGCGAGCCGATCACGCTCACGGTCGACCGCACCAAGCTCGGCACCGCCATCGCCAACCTGCTGTCGAACGCGATCCGCTTCTCGGCCGCGGGCGGCGTGATCACGCTGGCCGTGTCGGGCACGCCCGAGGCAGTGCACATCGACGTGTGCGACGCCGGCCCCGGCATTGCCGTGAACGACCGCGACCGCATCTTCGAACCCTTCTTCCGCGGCGAGCGCCAGCCCGAGCACACGGTGAAAGGCACCGGCATCGGACTTTCCATCGTGCAGGAGTACATTGCAGCCCATGGGGGCCGCATCGCCCTGCTGCCGGACGGCCCCGGTGCACGCTTTCGCATCGAACTGCCGCGCACGACCTGACCCCGGACACCCCCTCTTCAACACCGCCCCGCGCTTTTTCGACCCATGTTCCTTTCGTTCGTCCGCAGATCCACCTTCATCGGGGCCATGGCCGTGCCATGCGCCCTGCTGCTGGCAGCCTGCGCCTCCCAGCCCAAGCCGCCGGCCGAAGCCGACGCGCTGCCGCCGCCCGTGGCCGCGCCGCGCGTGGTGCCGGTCGAGGCCGAGCCCCGCGCGCCGGCCACGCAGCCGGCTTCGCTCTTCACGCAGCTCACGCAAGGCCCCCTCGCGACCCTGCTGGCCTACGCCGACAAGGTGCGCCCGCTGGGCGGCGCCGACCTGAGCGCCGAAATTGCGCGCGTCAGCGAACAGGGCGAAACGCCCGCGGCGCAGATGCAGCTCGCGATCCTGCTCGCGCAGACCCGCGTGCCGGCCGACCTGGCGCGCGCGCTGGGCCTGCTGCAGCGCGTGATCGCCAACCCCGCGCCCGAGGCCCAGCCGCTGCATCCGCTCGCACGGGTGCTGGCGGCGCGTTACATCGAGCAACGCCGCGTCGAGGACGACCGCGACAAGCAGGTGCAGCAGCTGCGCGACAGCCAGCGTCGCATCGACCAGCTCAACGACCGCATCGAGGCGCTGCGCGCCATCGAGCGCAGCTTCGCCCGGCCCAACACGCCGGCACCTGTCACGCCCGCCAACGGAAGCAGAACGAACCCATGAGCACAACCGGTGCCCGCCTCCTCGTGGTCGATGACGACCCGGACATGCTGCGGCTGCTCTCGATGCGGCTGGTGTCGGCGGGCTACCAGGTCACGGCCGTCACTTCGGCCGAGACCGCACTCACGCAACTTGAGATCGAGCACCCGCAGCTCGTGCTCAGCGACGTGCGCCTGCCCGGGCGCGACGGCCTGCAGCTGTTCGACGAGATCCGCAAGCGCCACCCGACGCTGCCCGTCATCTTGCTGACCGCGCACGGCACCATCCCCGACGCGGTCGAGGCCACGGCGCGCGGCGTGTTCACCTACCTCACCAAGCCCTACGACGCGCGCGAGCTGCTCGAGAAAATCGCGCAAGCATTGGCGCTCGGCGCGCCGACCACCACGCCCAGCAAGACCGGCGACGACAGCTGGCGCTCGGAAATCGTGAGCCGCAGCAACCGCATGGCCGAGCTGCTGGCCGAGGCGCGCATGGTCGCCAAGTCGGACGCCTCCGTGCTGCTGCGCGGCGACTCCGGCGCCGGCAAGGAACTGCTGGCGCGCGCCATCCACAAGGCCAGCGCGCGCGCCGACAAGCCCTTCGTGGCGGTCAACTGCGGCGCCATTCCCGAGGCGCTGCTCGAATCCGAGCTGTTCGGCCACATGAAGGGCGCCTTCACCGACGCCCACGCCAACCACAAGGGCCTGTTCCAGCAGGCCGACGGCGGCACGCTGCTGCTCGACGAAATCGGGGACATGCCGCCCGCCCTGCAGGTCAAGCTGCTGCGCGTGCTGCAGGAGCGCGCGGTGCGCCCGCTGGGCGCGAGCCAGTCGATCGAGGTCGACGTGCGCATCGTCTCGGCCACCCACCGCGACCTCGACGCCGCGATGGAAGCCGGCCAGTTCCGCGAAGACCTTTATTACCGCCTGAACGTGGTGACGCTCACGCTGCCACCGCTGTCGGCGCGGCGCGAAGACATTCCGCTCTTGGCCAATCACTTCCTGCAGAAGCTGTCGACCAAGTACGGCAAGCGGCTGTCGGGCTTCGCGCCCGAGGCGCTGAAGGCGCTGACCACCGCCGCGTGGCCGGGCAACGTGCGCCAGCTCTACAACGTGGTGGAACAGGTCTGCGCGCTGTCGGGCTCGCCGCTGATCCCGCTGGCGCTGGTGCAGCGCGCGCTGCGCGTGCCGAGCGTGGAGGTGCTCACCTACGCCGAAGCCAAGCAGCGTTTCGAGCGCGACTACCTCGTCGGCCTGCTCAAGCTGACCGACGGCAACGTGGCCGACGCCGCCCGCCTGGCCGACCGCAACCGCACCGAGTTCTACCGCCTGCTGCAGAAGCACGAGCTCACGCCGGGCAACTTCAAGGCCGACGTTGTCGCTCCCGGTGGCGACCCTGTCGCCGAGTAGCGACAGGCCTAAGTCGTTGATTTGAAAGGCTGTTTTCCCTAGGTCTCCCCGGCTTGTCGGGATTCGGCGACAAAAACAGGGGTTTCGGGGGTCCAACAGGCCCCTCCCCCACCGGAAAACGCTCCGAGTCGCGCCAAGTCGTTGATTTGAAAGCGTTTTTCCAGGCTGGCACAGGGTTTGCCCCTGTACTGGCATGACAGCACTTACCAGCCCATCTTTCGCACTGCGTCCGCAGCGCGACGGCCTGCGTCAAAAGCAGTTTTCCTCCTCGCGGCCCCGTGCCGCGGGCCATTCGCTGACCGCGCTCTCGGGCGTTGGCGGCGCCGCCACGGACTGCGTCTTCAAGCGCCTTCCGGCCATTGGCGACACCCCCCTCGACAAGCAACGTTGGTGAATGAAACGATGAAGCCGAACGACTTCTCCCACCTCAACGTCCTCGCCGAATCCGACATCGCGCGCCGCAGCGCGCTGCGCGAGGAACGCCACCCCAACGCCGTCACCGCACCGCCGGTGAATCGCGGCTCCATGGCACCGCGCCCCTGGCGCGGTTTCTGGAACAGCCTGGGCACCGCCATGCTCGTGCGCCTGGGCGCCGGCCGCAATGCCGACAGCGCCCCCGCCGCCAAGCAGGCCGCCCCGGCCCCCCAGGCCTGGGAACGCGCCGCCGGCCAGCGCCGCCTCGCCTTCATGCTGCTCACGCTGCTGAGCACCGTGATCGCGTCGTCGCTATTCGCCAGCGTGCAACCCGACTACGACAACGTCTGGCTCGAATACGGCCAGATCGGCCTGTACGGCCTGCTGTCGGGCTGGGTCGTCACTGGCTTCGTGACCGCGCTCATGGGCTTCTATGTCTCCGTGCGCGGTGACAAGCACGCCCTCTCGGCGAAACAGGTGGTCCACCACCCGATGAACCCCGAGGCACGCACCGCGATCATCATGCCGATCTGCAACGAGGACGTGGCCACGGTGTTCGCCGGCCTGCGCGCCACCTGCGAATCGGTCGCCACCACGGGCCACGCCAAGCAGTTCGACGTGTTCGTGCTGTCCGACAGCTACAACCCCGAGACCGCCGCCGCCGAGCGCGCCGCCTGGGAAGACCTGCGCGCCGCCCTGGCCGAAAGCCCGAACCAGCCGCAGGTCGAGGTGTACTACCGCCTGCGCACCCGCCGCACGCACCGCAAGGCCGGCAACGTGGCCGACTTCTGCCGCCGCTGGGGCAAGGACTACCGCTACATGGTCGTGCTCGACGCCGACTCCGTGATGAGCGGCGACTGCCTGTCCTCGATGGTCAAGCTGATGGAAGCCAACCCCACCGCCGGCATCATCCAGACCGCGACGCAGGCCATCGGCCACGTCACGCTGCACGCTCGTGCACAGCAGTTCGCCTCGCGCGTGACGGGTCGCCTGTTCACGCTGGGCATGCAGTTCTGGCAGCTCGGCGAGTCGCACTACTGGGGCCACAACGCGATCATCCGCGTCGAAGCCTTCATGAAGCATTGCGCGCTGGCCCCCATCAAGGGCACCGGCGGCATGTCGGGCGGCATCATGTCGCACGACTTCGTCGAAGCCGCGCTGATGCGCCGCGCCGGCTACCACGTGTGGCTGGTGTCCGACCTGGTCGGCAGCTACGAACAGCAACCGCCGGACCTGCTGGCCGAGCTGCAACGTGACCGCCGCTGGTGCCAGGGCAACCTGCAGAACGCCCGCCTGATGGCCGAACCCGGCATCCACCCGGTGCACCGCGCAATGTTCGTGACCGGCACCATGGCGTATGCCTCGGCCCCGCTGTGGCTCGCGTTCCTGACGCTGGGCACCGCCCTGTGGCTGAGCGGCTCGAGCCTCGTGTCGAGCTGGAGCGTGCTGCCCGCCGAACTGGCCGGCCTGTGGGTCTGGACCCTGTGCCTGCTGTTCCTGCCGCGCGTGCTGGGCATCGCCGCCGTGCTGATGCGCGGCGAGCAACGCCAGTACGGTGGTGTGTGGGGCCTCGTGAAGAGCTCGGTGCTCGAAGCCGGCCTGGCCATCGTGCAAGCCCCGGTGCGCATGCTGGCCCACTCGCTGTTCGTGCTGGTCGCCCTCACCGGCATCAAGCTCGACTGGAAGTCGCCCCCGCGTGAAGCCAACGCCGTGCCGTGGAAGGTCGCTGCAACCCAGCTGGCCCCCATGACGCTGGTGATTGCCATGCTGGCCGTCGGTGTCGCCATGATCGACCCGAGCGCGCTGATCTGGCTCATGCCTGTCGGCCTGCCGCTGCTGCTGGCGATCCCGCTGACCGTGCTGACCAGCCAGATCGCGCTGGGCACCACGCTGCGCGACCGCGGCTTCCTGCTGATTCCCGAGGAATCGCGTTCGCCCGCCGTGCTGCGTCGTGCGTGGATGCATGCGCTGCGCCTGGCGCGCCCGGCACTGGCAACCGCCTGATGCGCTGAAGACACAGCACCCACAAGAAGCCGACCTCAGGGTCGGCTTTTTTCATGGCGCGTGACAGACCTGAAAACAAGAAGGCCCGCCGGTGCGAACCGGCGGGCCTTCTTATATATAAGAGAGGGTCGGGGCGTCCGCTCAGAACGGCAGCTTGCCGCCGCCTCCGCCCATGCCGGGCATTCCGCCCATGCCCTTCATGCCGCCCATCTTCTTCATCATCTTCATCAGGCCGCCACCCTTCATCTTCTTCATCATCCCCTGCATCTGCTCGAACTCGTTGAGCAGGCGGTTCACTTCCTGAACCTGCACGCCGGCGCCGGCCGCGATGCGGCGCTTGCGCGTGGCCTTGAGCAGCTCGGGCTTGCGGCGCTCCAGCGGCGTCATGCTCTGGATGATGCCTTCCTTGCGGCGGATGTCGCGCTCTGCGCGGGTCATGTCGGCTTCGCTGGCCTTGGCGGCCATCTGCTGGGGCAGCTTGTCCATCAGGCTGGAGAGACCGCCCATCTGCTTCATCTGCTGCAGCTGGCCGAGGAAGTCGTTCAGATCGAAGCCCGCGCCGCTCTTGACCTTGGCCGCGAGCTTCTGCGCCGCTTCGACGTCGACGCCGGCCGTGACCTGCTCGACCAGCGCGACGATGTCGCCCATGCCCAGGATGCGGCCGGCGTGGCGCTCGGCGTCGAACACTTCGAGGCCGTCGATCTTCTCGCTCGTGCCGGCGAACTTGATCGGCACGCCCGTGACCTGGCGCACCGACAGCGCCGCACCGCCGCGCGAGTCGCCGTCGGTCTTGGTCAGGATGATGCCGGTGAGCGGCAGCGCTTCCTTGAAGGCCTTGGCGGTGTTGATCGCGTCCTGGCCCTGCATGGCATCGACCACGAACAGGGTTTCGACCGGATCCAGCTCGGCGTGCAGCTGCTTGATTTCGGTCATCAGCACTTCGTCGATCGCGAGGCGGCCGGCCGTGTCGACCAGCAGCACGTCGAAGTAGTGGCGCTTGGCGTGGTCGAGCGCGGCGCGCGCGATGTCCAGCGGCTTCTGGTCGGGCGTGCTCGGGAACCACTCGGCGCCGGCCTGCTTGGTCACCGTCTTGAGCTGCTCGATGGCGGCCGGGCGGTACACGTCGCCCGACACGGTGAGCACCTTCTTCTTGCGCTTCTCGATCAGGTGCTTGGCCAGCTTGGCGGTGGTGGTGGTCTTGCCGGCGCCCTGCAGGCCGGCCATGAGGATCACGGCGGGCGGCTGGGCCGCGAGGTTGATGTCCGACACGCCCTCGCCCATGGTGGCGGCGAGTTCGCGGTTGACGATGCCGACCAGCGCCTGGCCCGGCTTGAGCGAGCCCAGCACTTCCTGGCCCAGCGCCTTGTCTTTCACGCGGGCGACGAAGTCGCGCACCACGGGCAGCGCCACGTCGGCCTCCAGCAGCGCCATGCGTACCTCGCGCAGCATGTCCTGCACGTTGCTTTCGGTGATGCGCGCCTGGCCGCTCATCGTCTTGACGAGGCGGGAGAACTTTTCGGTGAGGGCGGTGGCCATGAAGGAAATACCTTGTTGTCCGCGGCAGCGGACCGATGGAAAGTCGTGAAAACCTGGAAGCGGTATGCGGGCTCGCTCTGTCGTGGAACCCCGCGCAACCGGCTGTGCCGGACCACGGGTGTTGCCCCCGGCAGGGGGTGGGCGAAGCGACACGACGTGCGCGAAGCCTCGAGGCGAGCCTATACACTCCACCGATGATTTTAGCGATCCCCTCTCCACTCGGCGTGGCGCTGGGCATCGCCACCGCGGCAGCCTACGGTTTTGCCGCTGCCGCCGGTGCGCGGCTCAGCCGCCAGACCACCCAATGGGCGCTCGGCATCGCATGGCTGCTGCACGCTGCGGTGCTGGGCCACGGGCTGATCGGCGGCGACCCTCGCTTCGGTTTTGCGCCGGCGCTGTCGGTCACGGCGTGGCTGGTGCTCACGGTCTATGCGGTCGAAAGCCGCCTGTACCCGCAACTGAAGGCACGCCGTGCGCTGGCCTGGCTGGGCGCGGCTGCCGTGCTGCTGGCGCTGCTGTTCCCCGGCACGCCGCTGCATGTCAGCGCCTCGCCCTGGCTGCCGCTGCACCTGGCGCTGGGCATCGCTTCGTACGGCCTGTTCGGCGCCGCCGTGGTCCACGCCTGGCTGATCACGCGGGCTGAAAAGCAGATCCGCCTTGCCAGTGCCGATGCACAGGCCGGCGTGCCGCTGCTCACGCTGGAACGGCTCACCTTCCGCTTCGTCACGGCGGGCTTCGTGCTGCTGTCGGCCACGCTGCTGGCCGGCCTGCTGTTCAGCGAACAGCTCTACGGCGCCGCCGGCCGCGCGTGGAAGTGGGACCACAAGACGATTTTCTCGGTGCTCGCCTGGCTCAGCTTCGCCGTGCTGCTGACCGGGCGCGCGCGCTTCGGCTGGCGCGGGCGCACCGCGCGACGCGTGCTGTACGCAGGCGCTGCGCTGCTGCTGCTGGCCTATGTGGGCTCGCGCTTCGTGCTCGAAGTCGTGCTGACACGCCTGCCCGCATGAAGTACCTGCTCGTCCTCGCGGTGGTGTGGGTCGCGATCTGGCTGTGGCGCAAGAACCGGCGCGAAGAGATGCGCGACGCGCAACAGGAACGCGCCAGGAAGGCGCAACAGCGCACGCCGGCCGTAGGCCCGCCGCAGGCGATGGTGCGCTGCGCCCATTGCGGACTGCACCTGCCCGCGGCCGACGCGCTCCCCGGGCCGGACGGCGCGGTGTACTGCAGCGCCGCGCACCGTCAGGCCGGCACCTCCGCATGAGTTCGTTGCGCCGGTCGCGCGGCGAGCCGGCCACCGACTGGGACGTGCTCGACCTGGGCGCCGGCGACAGCAGCGCGCTGCTGCGGCTGTGGCGCGGCTTCATGGCGGCGCGCTGTTTCGTGGCGCTGGTGCTGGTGCTGCTGCAAGGCGTGGCCTTCGCCATCGGACAGACGGTGCAGCCACTGCCGATCGTGCTGTCGGGCGGCTACCTCGTGCTGGCCTGGCTGGAGATGCGCTACGCGCACTTCGCGCCGCCGATCCGCGGCTTCTCGACGCTGTGGCTGCTGACCATCGGCGTCGACCTGGGCATCTTCAGCGCCTTGCAGGTGCTGCAGGGCGGCAGCGTCAACTACACGCCGCTGTTCGCGCTGCCGGTGCTGATGAGCGCGGTGCTCGGCACGCTGCTCGTGGGCCTGGGCACCACGGCCACCGTGACGCTGCTGCTGCTGGCCGACGCCGGCTGGCACTGGCTGCAGCAACCGAACGACCCCTCCGCGCGCTTCGTGCAGGCCGCCCTCACCGGCACCGGCCTGTTCGTGGTGGCGCTGCTCGCGCACGAACTGGCGCGCCGGCTGGCGCGCGAAGAGGCGGTGGCGCAACGCAGCCGCAGCCACGCGCAGATGCAGGCGCAGGTCAACGACCTGGTGATCGAAACGCTCACCGAAGGCGTGCTGGTGATCGACGCCGAGGGCCTGGTGCACACCGCCAATCCGGCGGCCGACGCGATTCTCGGCCAGGGCCTGGCGCAGTTGCCACTGCCGTTCCCGCTGCACGCCCAGCCGGCCTGGCACGCGCTGGCCGCGCTAGCGCGCCAGACCTTCGCGCGGCGCGCGCCGCAGACCGAAGAAATCCCGGTGGCGCAGGCGCGCGGTGCGGCGCGCGAGGTGCGCGTGCGCACCCGGCTCACGCCCACCGACGACCGGCGCGCCGACAGCCTGTGCGTGATGTTCCTGCAGGACCTGCGCGAGCTCGAAGCCCGCATCCGCACCGAAAAGCTCGCCGCGATGGGCCGCATGTCGGCCGCGGTGGCGCATGAAATCCGCAACCCGCTGGCCGCCATCGCGCAGGCCAGCGCGCTGCTCAGCGAAGACCTGACCGACCCGGCGCACCGCAAGCTGACCGACATGGTGCAGCACAACGCGCAGCGCCTGGCGCGCATCGTGGACGACGTGCTCGACGTCTCGCGCGCGCGCCAGCAGCGCGTGCTGTCGCTCGGCGAACAGCTGGTGCTCGACCCGGCCGCGCAGATCCTGGCCGAGGAATGGGTGCGCCAGACGCAGCGCAAGGGCGTGCGCGTGGCGCTCGACGCGCCGGGCAGCGAGGTGCGCTTCGAAGCCGAGCACCTGCGCCGCCTGCTGGTGAACCTGCTGGACAACGCGGCGCGCTACGCGAGCCAGCGCGAGGGCGCGATCCAGGTCATCACCACGACGCAGCGGGCCGGCGTGCAGCGCGCCGCGTTGCTGGTGTGGAGCGACGGCGCGCCGCTGGAGCCCGCGGTGCAGCGCCATCTGTTCGAACCCTTCTTCTCGTCCGAGAGCCGCTCCAGCGGCCTGGGCCTGTTCCTGTGCCGCGAGCTGTGCCGGCGCCACGGCGCCACCATCGGCTACGAACGGCGCGCGCTGGTGCCGGGCGGCCCCGAGGGCAACGAATTCTTCGTCAGCTTCGCCCCGAGCGAAAACCGGCTGACACAATAGCGGCCGTGAGCTCCCTCCCGCCTTCCGCCGCCGCCCCGCGCCCCGCGCAGATCCTCGTCATCGACGACGAACCCGACCTGCGCACGCTGTACGAACTCACGCTGCTGCGTGAAGGCTACCGGGTGGAAGCGGCGGGCAGCGTGTCCGAAGCCTGGCAGCACCTGGAGGCCGGCCGCTTCGACGCCGTGATCACCGACATGCGGCTGCCCGACGGCGAAGGCATGGAGATCATCCACCGCATCCAGAAAGACCAGCGCAGCGAGCGCTGCGTGGTCATGACCGCCTACGGCTCGGCCGAGAACGCGGTCGAGGCGCTGAAGGCCGGCGCCTTCGACTACCTCACGAAGCCGGTCGACCTGAAGCAGTTCCGCGCCGTGGTGGCGTCGGCCGTGCAGGCCAACCGCGCCGCGGTGGTCGTGCCGCAGAAGCCGGCGCCGCAGGCTGCCAGCCACGGCGGCGAGCGCCCCGATGCGCTGTCCGTGACGCGCAGCGGCGCCACCGCGCTCGACCGGCTGGTCGGCGACTCCGACCCGATGCGCCTCGTCAAGTCGCGCATCGCCAAGGTGGCGCGCGGCATGGCGCCGGTGCTGGTGCGCGGCGAGTCGGGCACCGGCAAGGAGCTGGTCGCGCGCGCCGTGCACGGCTGCAGCCAGCGCAGCGACGGCCCCTTCGTCGCGGTGAACTGCGGCGCGATTCCCGAGAACCTGCTCGAGGCCGAATTCTTCGGCGCCAAGAAGGGCTCGTACACCGGCTCCTCGCAAGACCGCGACGGCTACTTCCAGGCGGCGCGCGACGGCACGCTGTTCCTCGACGAGATCGGCGACCTGCCGCTGGCCATGCAGTCGAAGTTGCTGCGCGCCATTCAGGAGCGCAGCGTGCGCGCCATCGGTTCGACGCAGGAAGACGCGGTCGACGTGCGCATCGTGAGCGCCACCCACAAGGATCTGCACGCCGAAGTGCTGGCCGGCCGCTTCCGGCAAGACCTGTTCTACCGCCTCAACGTGATCGAGATCGCGGTGCCCGCGCTGCGCGAGCGCCGCGAAGACCTGCCCGCGCTGTGCACCGCGCTGCTCGCGCGCATCGCGCAAGACGGCGGCCTGCCGGCGCCGCGCCTGTCCGACGCGCTGCTGCAGCGCCTGGCCCAGCACCCGCTCGACGGCAACGTGCGCGAGCTCGAGAACCTGCTGCACCGCGCCGTGGCGCTGAACGACGGCGACGAGCTGCAGATCGACCTGATGGGCACGATGCCGGCGGCGCCCCGCAACGAATCTGCCGCCGTGCCAACCGAGGCTGCGACCGCCGCTGTTGCTGCGCCCGCATCGGCACCGGCCGTCGAACCCAAGCCCGCGCCGCCGCCGCTGCCCTCCGACCTGCAAGCCTGGCTCGACCAGCAGGAGCGCGAGATCCTCGTGCGCGCGCTGCACGAAAGCGGCTTCAACCGCACGGCCGCTGCCGCGCGGTTGGGCATGAGCCTGCGCCAGATCCGCTACCGCATCGCTCGCCTGGGCATCTCCACACCCAACGGCGACGACGGTGCCACCGCGCATGCCGACGACTGACGCCCCCGTCGCGACACCGGCCGGCGACGACGGCTTGTGGCGCGCTGGCTGGTACCGCTTCGCCAAGGCCCTGCCCTCGCCCAACTTCGGCCCGCGCCCCGTCGGTGCGCAGACCGACCTGATCGTGCTGCACTCGATCAGCCTGCCGCCGGGCGAATACGGCGGCAACGCCGTGCAGCAGCTCTTCACCAACCAACTCGACTGGGATGCGCACCCGTACTTCCAGTCGATCCGCGGGCTCGAGGTGTCCTCGCATTTCTATGTGCGGCGCAACGGCGAGCTCTGGCAGTTCGTGAGCTGCGAGGACCGCGCCTGGCATGCCGGCGTGTCGTCGTGGCGCGGGCGCACCAACTGCAACGACGACTCGGTCGGCATCGAGCTCGAAGGCCTCGAGGGCGAGCGCTTCGAAGAGGCCCAGTACGAAACGCTGGCCAGCCTCTGCGCTGCGCTCGCGCAGCACTGCGCCATCGCCCACATCGCCGGCCACGAGCACATCGCGCCCGGCCGCAAGCAAGACCCCGGCGCCGGTTTCGACTGGCGCGTGCTGCGCGAACAACTCGGCTGGAGTCCACAGATGTTTCCCGAGCAGGTGGTGGCGCGCTAATTTTTTCAATCGGCCCGCGACCCGCGATGCGCTGCGCTCGCAGTGCAGCAATCTCGAGAGCGCAGACGCGCAACGCAGCAACCATGCGGCCTGCAGGCCCAAATCGGCCCACAAGCCCCGCCCCGCGCGGCTTGCGCGACCATGACTCAGTATTGGCGCGGGATCGCCGGGCACATCGGCCTTCCAAGGGATTACCCGTAGCGCTTGAATTCGATGCAAAACACTACATCTAGTGGGTTGTAGCCCCTCCACACCCTAGATATAGTGTCCTCCCGTTCGGCACCAACGCCGACGCAGCGTCCAACGAGGCGCTGCCAACCAACAAGAATTGCACAACCGAGAGGAAGCGAATGCAAACTGCACTGAACACCCCGTCGACCCCCCGCGCCGTCCCCGCGACGCCGCAGCAGCAACAAGACACTGCGGGCTCGCCCACCGGTCAGAACCTCGCCCACTACCAGATCATTCGCCGCAACGGCGCCGTCGTTCCCTTCGAACCGAACAAGATCGCCATCGCCATGATGAAGGCCTTCCTGGCCGTGCATGGCACCCAGGGCGCGGCGTCGGCCAGCGTGCGCGAAACGGTCGACGTGCTCACGCAAGGCGTGATCCGCGCCATGGTGCGCTCGCGTCCGGGCGGCGGCACCTTCCACATCGAAGACGTGCAGGACCAGGTCGAGCTCGGCCTGATGCGCGGCGGCCACCATGAAATCGCACGTGCCTACGTGCTGTACCGCGAACGCCGCACCCAGGAGCGTTCGAAGCAAGGCGAGCAGGACCTGCCCGCCGCGCCGGTGCTGCACGTGCTCGACAACGGCGAGCGCGTGGCGCTCGACCTGAACGAGCTCAAGGGCCTGATCGAATCGGCCTGCGAAAACTTGGGCGACAGCATCACCGCGGCCCCGATCGTTGCCGAGACGATGCGCAACCTGTACGACGGCGTGCCGCTGGACGAGGTCTACAAGGCTTCCATCCTGGCGGCCCGCACGCTGATCGAGAAGGACCCCGACTACACCTTCGCCACCGCGCGCCTGCTGCTGCACACGATCTTCAAGGAGATCATCGGCCGCGAAGTGATGCCCGTCGACCGTGCCACCGCCTACGCCGACTACTTCCCGCAATTCATCAAGAAGGGCGTGGACAACGAGCTGCTCGACGAAAAACTGCTGCAGTACGACCTGCCTCGCCTGGGCGCCGCCCTCAAGGCCGAGCGCGACAACCAGTTCGACTACCTCGGCCTGCAGACGCTGTACGACCGCTACTTCCTGCACGTGCGCAAGTCGCGCATCGAACTGCCGCAAGCGTTCTTCATGCGCGTGGCCATGGGCCTGTCGCTGAACGAAATCGACCGCGAAGCCCGCGCCATCGAGTTCTATGAAGTGCTGTCGTCGTTCGACTTCATGTCGAGCACGCCCACTCTGTTCAACGCCGGCACGCTGCGCTCGCAGCTGTCCAGCTGCTACCTGACCACCGTGCCCGACGACCTGGACGGCATCTACGAGTCGATCAAGGAAAACGCGCTGCTGTCGAAGTTCGCCGGCGGCCTGGGCAACGACTGGACCCGCGTGCGCGCACTGGGCAGCCACATCAAGGGCACCAACGGCGAATCGCAAGGCGTCGTGCCGTTCCTGAAGGTGGTGAACGACACGGCCGTGGCCGTGAACCAGGGCGGCAAGCGCAAGGGCGCCGTCTGCACGTACCTGGAAACCTGGCACCTCGACATCGAGGAGTTCCTGGAGCTGCGCAAGAACACCGGCGACGACCGCCGCCGCACGCACGACATGAACACCGCCAACTGGATCCCCGACCTCTTCATGCGCCGCGTGATGGAAAAGGGCACCTGGACGCTGTTCTCGCCCTCCAACGTGCCTGACCTGCACGACCTGTTCGGCGCCGACTTCGAGAAGGCCTACGTCGCCTACGAAGAGAAGGCTGCCCGCGGCGACATCAAGCCCGCGCGCACCATTCAGGCGTCGGACCTGTGGCGCAAGATGCTCACGATGCTGTTCGAGACCGGCCATCCCTGGATCACGTTCAAGGACGCCTGCAACGTGCGCTCGCCGCAGCAGCACGCCGGCGTGGTGCACTCGTCGAACCTGTGCACCGAGATCACGCTGAACACCAGCGACACCGAAACCGCCGTGTGCAACCTGGGTTCCGTGAACCTGCTGCAGCATCTGAAGGACGGCAAGGTCGACCAGGTCAAGCTGCAGAAGACGATCTCGACCGCGATGCGCATGCTCGACAACGTGATCGACATCAACTACTACGCCGTGAAGAAGGCGCGCGACTCCAACCTGCGCCACCGTCCGGTCGGCCTGGGCCTGATGGGCTTCCAGGACGCGCTGTACGAACTGCGCATTCCCTACGCCTCGCAAGAAGCCGTGCAGTTCGCTGACGAGTCGATGGAAGCCATCTGCTACCACGCGTACTCGGCGTCGGCCGACCTGGCACGTGAACGCGGCAAGTACTCGAGCTACAAGGGCTCGCTGTGGGACAAGGGCATCCTGCCGATCGACACGCTCGACCTGCTCGAGAAGGCACGCGGCGGCTACGTCGAAGTGGACCGCTCGTCCACGCTCGACTGGGACGCGCTGCGCCAGAAGATCAAGACCCAGGGCATGCGCAATTCGAACTGCGTGGCCATCGCTCCGACCGCGACCATCTCGAACATCATCGGCGTTGACGCTTCCATCGAACCCTGCTTCGGCAACCTGTCGGTCAAGTCGAACCTGTCGGGCGAGTTCACCGTCATCAACCACTACCTGGTGCGCGACCTGAAGCGCCTGGGCCTGTGGGACGACGTGATGGTCATGGACCTGAAGCACTTCGACGGTTCGCTGCGCCCCATCGACCGCGTGCCGCAAGACGTGAAGGCGCTGTACGCCACCGCGTTCGAAGTCGAAACCACGTGGCTCGTCGAAGCCGCCTCGCGTCGCCAGAAGTGGATCGACCAGGCGCAGTCGCTGAACATCTACATGGCCGGCGCCTCGGGCAAGAAGCTCGACGACACCTACAAGCTCGCGTGGCTGCGCGGCCTGAAGACCACGTACTACCTGCGCACGCAGAGCGCGACGCACGCAGAAAAGTCGACGGTGCAATCGGGCCGTCTCAACGCGGTGTCGTCGGGCAACGACGCACCCTCGGGCATGAGCGCACTCGAAGCCGCCGCTGCTGCAGCGCAGGCACAGATGAGCGCAATGCCCGCCACCGACATCGCGTTCTGCGGTGTCGACGATCCGACCTGCGAAGCCTGCCAGTGATGTGCAAGTGAAGCGTCAACACACCAGACGCTTCGATCGATCAGCGAGGTGCTCGCACAAGTAAAAAGCGCGCGACGTTCAATCAATCAAGGCATTGACTGACGTCGCGCGATGCATGCGAGCAACATAACAACCCCATAAATGGCGCACGATGTGAACGAGCACTTTGCAACTCACATCGTTGCTCCGATAATTGCGCATTGGATTTTTCTATGTTGACCTGGGACGAAGAAGTCAAGCCCTCCTTACCAAAGGATATGCAACAAGGATTGCAGCAGCACCACGCATCGACCAGCGGTTCTTCCGCAGGTCGCGCGGTCGCCGCTCCGACTTCGTCGCTTGCACAACCCGCCACTGCCACCGCACCGGTGGCTGCCGCTGCAGGCCAGCGCGTCAAGGCTTCCGACAAGCGGATCATCAACGGCCAGACCGACGTCAACCAGCTGGTGCCGTTCAAGTACAAGTGGGCTTGGGAAAAGTACCTCGCCACCTGCGCCAACCACTGGATGCCGCAGGAAGTGAACATGACGCGTGACATCGCGTTGTGGAAAGACCCGAACGGCCTGACCGAAGACGAGCGCCGCATCGTCAAGCGCAACCTCGGCTTCTTCGTGACCGCCGATTCGCTCGCCGCCAACAACATCGTGCTGGGCACCTACCGCCACATCACGGCCCCCGAGTGCCGCCAGTTCCTGCTGCGCCAGGCATTTGAAGAAGCGATCCACACGCACGCGTACCAGTACATCGTCGAGTCGCTCGGCCTGGACGAGAGCGAGATCTTCAACGCCTACAACGAAGTGCAGTCGATCCGCGAGAAGGACCAGTTCCTGCTCCCGTTCATCGACGCCATCAGCGACCCGCTCTTCAAGACCGGCACGCACGAGACCGACCAGACGCTGCTCAAGTCGCTCATCGTGTTCGCCTGCCTGATGGAAGGCCTCTTCTTCTACGTCGGCTTCACGCAAATTCTTGCGCTGGGCCGCCAGAACAAGATGACCGGCGCCGCCGAGCAGTACCAGTACATCCTGCGCGACGAGTCGATGCACTGCAATTTCGGCATCGACCTGATCAACCAGCTCAAGCTCGAGAATCCCGGCCTTTGGACCGCAGAGTTCAAGGCCGAGATCAAGGACCTCTTCATGAAGGCCGTCGAGCTCGAATACAAATACGCCGAAGACACCATGCCGCGCGGCGTGCTCGGCATGAACGCCTCCATGTTCAAGGGCTACCTGCGCTACATCGCCAACCGGCGCGCGCAGCAGATCGGCCTCGAAACGCTCTTCCCGAACGAGGAAAACCCGTTCCCCTGGATGAGCGAAATGATTGACCTGAAGAAAGAGCGCAACTTTTTCGAAACCCGCGTGATCGAGTACCAGTCGGGTGGTGCGCTCTCCTGGGATTGAATTTTTCGATACACAACAATTCATGAATTCAAGAATTGCCCTTGCCACCGACCGCGCCACAGAGCGCGGCATGGACGAGGGCTCAGGTGTTCATGGTGCTGGGGCTCAGATTCCAACGCCATGAATCGCTTCACGCTCCCAACGCGCGTGGAGTGCTTCAATAGGTTGATTTTTTCAACTTGATCAAGGAGAAATAGAAATGGCAACTGCAAAGAAAGCGCCGACCAAGAAGGTCGCTGCAAAGAAGGCTCCGGCAAAGAAGGCTGTCGCCGCGAAGAAGGCTCCGGCAAAGAAGGTCGCTGCCAAGAAGGCTCCGGCTAAGAAGGCTGTCGCCAAGAAGGTCGTAGCGAAGAAGGCTCCGGCAAAGAAGGTCGCGGCCAAGAAGGTTGCAGCCAAGAAGGTCGTAGCGAAGAAGGCTGCACCGGCGAAGAAGGCCGCTGCCAAGAAGGCTCCGGCAAAGAAGGCCGCCGCCAAGAAAGCCCCTGCCAAGAAGGCCGTAGCGAAGAAGGCGCCTGCCAAGAAGGCTGCTGCCAAGAAGGCGCCTGCGAAGAAGGCTGCCGCCAAGAAGGCCCCTGCCAAGAAGGCTGCGGCCAAGAAAGCCGCGAAAAAGCCCGCTGCCAAGCCTGCCGCTGCTGCCAAGAAGCCTGCTGCCAAGAAGGCCGCCGCGCCTGCGAAGGCTGCCGTAGCGCCTGCCCCTGCGGCGCAAACGACGCTGAATCCCCAGGCAGCCTGGCCGTTTCCGACGGCCAGCAAGCCCTGAGTGAATTCTCAGCGGCCCTGAAAGGCATAGAGCCCGGTACCGCAAGGTGCCGGGCTTTTTTCATGGGCGCCCGCTGTGGCCGCATCGCCGAAGCGATGCGGGCCAGTCAGCGAATCACAGGTCGAGCGCCGCGCGATCGATCTGGTAGTTCTGCGGTCCGCGTTGCGCGATCTTGAGCGCACCGATGTGGTTACCGAGCGCTGCGCAGCGCGCCAGTGGCCATTCCTTTTCCAGGCCGTACAGCAGGCCGCCGCGCCATGCGTCGCCGCAACCCGTGGGCTCGATGACCGCCGTGGGTGTCACGCCGGGCACGTGCTCGCGTTCACCCTTCGTCCACACCTCGCAGCCCTCAGCAGCCAGCGTGACCACGAGGCCGCGCACGCGTTGCGAGATCTCGGCCAGGCTCCAGCCGGTGCGCTGCGACAGCATCTTGCCTTCGTAGTCGTTGACCACGACCCAGCTCGCAAGCTCGATGAAGTGACGCAGCGCGTCGCCGTCGAACATCGGCAGGCCCTGGCCCGGATCGAACACGAAGGGAATGCCGGCGGCGGCGAACTGCTCGGCGTGCTGCAGCATCGCGTCGCGGCCGTCGGGCGCGATGATGCCGAGCTTGATGTCTTCGCGCGCCACCACCTTCGTGACGTGCGCCTGCTGCATCGCGCCGGGGTGGAACGCCGTGATCTGATTGTTGTCCGTGTCGTTCATGATCATCGCCTGCGCGGTGAACGTGCCGTCGAGCTGACGCACGAACTCCGTGCTGATACCCAGCGTGCGCATGCGCTCGGCATAGTCGGCGCCGTCGCTGCCCAGCGTGGCCATCGGCAGCGCTGTGCCGCCGAGTGCGTTGAGGCTGTAGGCGATGTTGCCGGCGCAGCCGCCGAAGTCACGACGCAGGCCCGGCACCAGGAACGACACATTCAGGATGTGCAGCTGGTCCGGCAGGATCTGGTCGGCGAACCGGCCCTCGAAAGTCATGATGGTGTCGAACGCGAGGGAACCGCAAATCACTGCTGCCATGGGTGGACCGTAGGTTGGATGAGAAAGGAAAGAACGGCGCGCGTGTCGGCGCTCCGCTCAGGGATAGAAAGCTTCGACGCGGTAACCCGCGATCGGGGGCAGCGCCGCCGCTTCGTTGGCCGACAAGGTCAGCGGCAGCGAAGCCGCGCGGTCGGCACGCGCCGCCAGCACGCCCGGCGCGCCGTAGTCCGTGGGCGTCAGCACGCGCCGCACAACCGCTTGTTCCTGCGTGTCGAGCAGCGACAGCTCGATGGCCGGCATGGCAAGCGGTACGGTCGCGGCATTGCGCAAGGTGAAGCTCAACCGGTAGTCGTTGCCGCCGCTCTTCTCGCGCGCGAAGGCCGCGCCTTCGATCACGATGTCGCCGATCTGGCGCAGCGCCGCGAGCTCGCAGCCGGTGTACTGGCACAGCGCCGACAGGGCTGGCCGCAGGTTCGGCTGGCGCGCCACGATGCCGTCCCGTTCGTGGCGAACGACCTGCACGAGGAGGACCAGGGCCGCGAGCACGGCCAGCACCACGAGCAGACGACGCACGCCCTTGCGCTGCCAGAAGCCAAGAGGCTTTTCAACGGGCTCGTCTTCTTCGGCGAAGGGGTGATCCTCGGGCGCCTCGAAGGCCGCGGAGAGCGAGAAGTCCGGTTCGCCTTCGGCGCGGATGCCTGGGCCCGGCAGCGGCGCGACGGCCTCTTCGTGTTGCGCGTCGCGGGCTTTGGCGTTCGCGATCTTGGCCGACTTGGCGCGCGCACGGCGCAGCGCCTTCTGGATCAAAAGCTGGTCGTGGTCTTTTTCTTCCTGCTCGCGCTCTCCAGCCGCGCCATCGTCGTTCTCACCGGTCGCTGCGACCAACCCGCGCAGCGCGGTGCTGCGCGGCAGGTTGGGCAACGGCGGCGCAGGCGACGGCGATGCGGGTGGTGGTGCGCCGAGGTTCAGGTCGATGTTCGGAAACGGCGGCAGCGAACTCGCGGGCGGACGCCATGCAGGTTCGGTGGTGTCGAGGTCGGACCAGGGCTCGTCTGCAGCGAGGCCATGCTCGGGCAGCGTCAGCGAGAAAGGCAGCGGAGAGACGGCCGCCGCGGCGTTGACGGCCGCAGTCGAGAGGCCAGCTTCCTCCTGAGGGGCCGGCGGCGACGCCTGGGACTCGGGTTCGTCATCGAGGAAGTCCGCTTCCTCGACAGCGGGTCGCACGGCCGTCAGGTCGATGCGCGCATCGTCGAAAGACGCCACCAGTGCGGCCATCGAAGCCATCGGCGAAGGTGCCGGCGCGGCAGGCGCGGACACGGCGCCATCAGGCGCATCCTGCAGGTCGAGCGTTGCATCGAACACATGGCTGCAGCGGCCGCAGCGCACCCAACCGTCCGAGATGCGAAGCTGGTCGCGCACCACCTTGAAGGTGGTGGTGCAGGCGGGGCAACGCGTGACGAGGCTCATGACCGGGCGATTGTAGGGTTGGGCCCTCGCCGTGCAGGCGAGCACCCGGGGCGCCCGCAGCGCGAGCGCCCGGCCGCGCGCTTCAGCAGCGCGCGGTCATGAGGATCCAGCCGTCCTCGGTGTCGCTGACTTCGAGCGCGGCGTACGGCGCATAGGCCGCCTTCAGCTCGTCGGCCTGGCGCTCGAGGATGCCGGCCAGCACCAGCGAACCACCGGTGGCCACGTGGCTGCGCAGCAGCGGCGCCAGCACCTTGAGCGGCGTCGCAAGGATGTTGGCGAGCACCGTCTGGTACTCGCCCTGGGCCGCTTCGGGCAGGCCGGCGTTCAGTTGCACGCTGTTGGCCTCGGCGTTGAGGCGGGTCGAGGAGACCGCGGCCTCGTCGATGTCGACGGCGTCGATGGTGCGCGCGCCGAACTTCGCCGCGCCGATGGCCAGGATGCCGGAGCCGCAGCCGTAGTCGAGCACGCGCTGGTCGGCAAACGCGCCCTCGCCTTGCGTTGCGATCCAGCGCAGGCACATGCGCGTGGTCGGGTGCGTGCCCGTGCCGAAGGCCAGACCCGGGTCGAGCCGGATCACCTGCTTGGCCTGCGCGGGCGGTTCGTGCCAGGTGGGCACGATCCAGAACTCGGGCGTGATCTCGACCGGTGCGAACTGCGATTGCGTGAGCCGCACCCAGTCTTGATCGGGCACCGGCCCCACGCCGAGCACCGCGCAACCGCCGAAGAGGTCTTGCAGCGCGAGCACCGAAGCCGCCTCGTTGGCAGCAGCTTCATCGGGGAACAGCGCGATCACGCGCGAACGCTGCCAGCCCTCCTTGGGCGGCGGCATGCCGGGCTCGCCGAACAGGGCCTGCTCGGCATCGGTTTGCGCGTCGGCGTCTTCGACCGACACGCTCAGCGCATCGAGTGCGTCGAGTGCATCGCCGAGCCATTCGACCCGGTCTTCCGGCGCCATCAGGCGGAGTTCAAACATACAGGGCGTTTTCGCGCGTGGACTCAGCGCTTGTGCGCTGCGAGCCACTCTTCGAGGTAATGGATGTTGGTGCCGCCGCTCATGAACTTGGCGTCGACCATCAGCTCGCGGTGCAACGGCATGTTGGTCTGAATGCCTTCGATCACGGTCTCGTTCAGCGCCGTGCGCATGCGCGCCATCGCCTGTTCGCGGGTGTCGCCGTACACGATGATCTTGCCGATCATCGAGTCGTAGTTCGGGGGCACGAAGTAGTTGGTGTACACGTGCGAGTCGACGCGAACGCCCGGGCCACCCGGCGGGTGCCACATGGTGATGCGGCCCGGCGACGGCGTGAACTTCCACGGGTCTTCGGCGTTGATGCGCACTTCGATGGCGTGGCCGCGCATCTCGATCTGGCGCTGCGTGAACGGCAGCTTCTCGCCGGCGGCGACCATGATCTGCGTCTTCACGATGTCGATGCCGGTGGTGAACTCCGTGACCGGATGCTCCACCTGCACGCGCGTGTTCATCTCGATGAAGTAGAACTCACCGTTCTCGTACAGGAACTCGAAGGTGCCGGCGCCGCGGTAGCCGATCTTCTTGCAGGCCGCTGCACAACGCTCGCCGATCTTCTCGATCAGCTTGCGCGGAATGCCGGGGGCCGGCGATTCCTCGATCACCTTCTGGTGGCGGCGCTGCATGGAGCAGTCGCGCTCGCCCAGGTAGACGGCGTTCTTGTGCTTGTCCGCGAGGATCTGGATTTCGATGTGGCGCGGGTTCTGGAGAAACTTCTCCATGTACACGGCCGGGTTGTTGAAGGCCGCGCCGGCTTCCGCCTTGGTCATCTGGATCGCATTGACCAGTGCCGCCTCGGTGTGCACCACGCGCATGCCGCGACCACCGCCGCCGCCTGCCGCCTTAATGATGACCGGGTAGCCGATCGCACGGGCGATGCGCTTGTTGGTGGCAGCGTCGTCGGACAGTTCGCCTTCCGAGCCGGGCACGCAGGGCACGCCGGCCTTGATCATGGCCTGCTTGGCCGAGACCTTGTCACCCATCGTGCGGATGTTGTCGGGCGTTGGGCCGATGAACTGGAAGCCGCTTTGCTCCACGCGTTCGGCGAAATTGGCGTTCTCGCTGAGGAAACCGTAGCCGGGGTGGATGGCTTCGGCGTCGGTCACCTCGGCGGCCGAGATGATGGCCGGCATGTTGAGGTAGCTCAGGCCCGACGGCGCGGGGCCGATGCAGACGGCTTCCTGTGCCAGCTTGACGTACTTGGCGTCGCGATCAGCCTCGGAATAGACCATCACGGCCTTGATGCCCATCTCGCTGCAGGCACGCTGGATCCGAAGGGCAATCTCGCCGCGATTGGCGACCAGAATCTTCTTGAACATGCTTACTCGATGATGAACAGCGGCTGGCCGTATTCGACCGCCTGGCCGTTTTCGCCGAGGATCTGCGTGATCGTGCCGGACTTGTCGGCCTCGATTTCGTTGAGGATCTTCATCGCCTCGATGATGCAGACCGTGTCGCCCTCGTTCACCTTGCTGCCGACTTCGACGAAGGCCGCAGCACCCGGGCTGGACGAACGGTAGAAGGTGCCGACCATCGGCGACTTGACGGCATGGCCGCTCGGAGCAGCCTCAACGGCGGGGGCCGCGGCGGCCGGAGCGGCACCAGCAACGGCGGGCGCTGCCACGGCGGGCGCGGCGGCCAGGGTCTGCACGTACTGCACGGGGGCGGCACCGCCACCCTTGACGATGCGGACCTTGCCTTCGGTTTCGGTGATTTCCAGTTCGGAAATATTCGATTCGGACACCAGATCGATCAGTGTCTTGAGTTTGCGCAGATCCATGGGACTCCAGTGCCAGCTTTGCCGGTCTTTAGGAAAGAACTTGACCGAAAACCGTCGATTTTCGGCGTTTGGCGTCTAACGCCAGCTTGTGTATTTAAATTCTAACCGTGAACAAGTTGGCGTCGCCAAGCGTCCAGGTCGGTGGTTTCAAGCTTGCCCATTTTACGAGCCAGTACCGAACCGTCGCCGTGGAGTACCAAGGTGAACGGCAGGCCGCCCCCAGTGTTACCCAGATTCTTGACCAGTTCCATGCCCTGCAACCCGGCCAATGCGGTCGGGTAGGTGACCGGCGTGCGCTGCAGGAACTTGCGCACGGCACTGGGCTGATCGATGGCCAATCCCACCACTTGCCATCCGTTGGCACCATGTTCGCGGAAAAAGGCGTCGATCATCGGCATTTCTTCGACGCAGGGCGGGCACCACGTGGCCCAGAAGTTGAGCAGCAGGGGCTTGCCGCGCAGGCTCGTCAGGGCCAGCTCGCCGCCCTCGGGGCGCTCGAAGCGCTGGTCCCAGAACATGGCTGCATCGAGCTTTTCGCCGCCGCTGGCCGCGACGCCGCTGTCATTGCGCTCCCGCCACCAGGCGCCGGCCACGCCGGCCGCGGCAGCGACTGCCGCCACGCCGGCATACAGCATGCCGCGTCGTGTGGGCGTTGAAGTCATTCACTGGTCCTTTACTTGTTCAATGCGTCGGCGCAGCGCGTTCAGGTCGCCGCGCGGCGCGCGCCCCTGGGCGTCGGGCTTGAGGGCGCCGCGCAGGTCGTCGAGGTCGTACACCAGCAGGTGGACCCCGATTTCCTCGCCCAGCGCCCGGCTCGGCGCGTGGACGCTGAGGGCTTCGACCTGCTCGCCATGGAAGCCGGTCACCATGCGCGGCTCGTAGTCCACGTGGTGATCGATCAGGGCGATTTCGGCCGACTTGGAATCATCGCAGAACAATTGAATATAAATGTCTGACAAACGTGTGGCCGTGCCATGCCAGACGGCGCCACCCACATGCGGCCGGAACACGACCATGCGCTCCATCCATTCGAGCGCGAGCAGACGCAGTGCGTGCAGTTCCTGGGGTTGGGTGTCGGCGCAGAAGAGCGCGATGTAGTCGCGCACCTCGGCCTCGACCTCGTCGTTGTTGGGCAGCGCGGTGCGCGTCGGGAGGCCGAGTTCACGCAGCGCCCGGCGCTTGGCCGGGCCGTACTCGAGCCCCTCCTCGACCACGAGTCGGGCGGCAACGGCGGCGATCTCACGCTTGGACGTGTCCATCGGGGCATTCTGCCCGCTGCGAGCGTCCCTCACATGAACATCAGTACGGCGCCCGGGGCGAAGCGGCCGGAGCACCTGCAGCGCCTCCCTAGAATTGGCCGATGCACATTCATATTCTGGGTATCTGCGGCACGTTCATGGGCGGTGTGGCCGCCCTCGCACGCGAAGCAGGCCACCGGGTCACCGGCTGCGACGCCGGCGTGTACCCCCCGATGAGCGACCAGCTGCGCGCGCTCGGCATCGACCTGATCGAAGGCTTCGGCGCCGACCAGCTGGCCCTCGCCCCCGACATGTTCGTGGTCGGCAACGTGGTGTCGCGGGCCCGGCTGCCCGACGGCAGCCCCAAGTTCCCGCTGATGGAAGCCATCCTCGACGCCGGCAAGCCCTACACCAGCGGCCCGCAGTGGCTGGCCGAGCACGTGCTGCAGGGCCGGCATGTGCTGGCCGTGGCCGGCACGCACGGCAAGACGACCACCACCTCGATGCTGGCCTGGGTACTCGAACAGGGCGGCAAGGCGCCCGGCTTCCTGGTCGGCGGCGTGCCACTGGACTTCGGCGTGTCGGCCCGACTGGGCGACGGCCCAGCCTTCGTGATCGAGGCCGACGAGTACGACACGGCCTTCTTCGACAAGCGCAGCAAGTTCGTTCACTACCGGCCGCGCACCGCGGTGCTGAACAACCTGGAGTTCGATCACGCCGACATCTTTGACGATCTGGCCGCCATCGAGCGCCAGTTCCATCACCTCGTGCGCACCGTGCCCGGCACCGGGCGCCTGGTGGTGAACGCCACCGAAGACAGTTTGCAGCGCGTGCTGGCCCAGGGCTGCTGGAGCGAACTCGCCCGCTTCGGCGATGGCGGTCCGGCCACGGAATGGCAGGCGCGCGGCACGCACGACGCCTTCGATGTGCTGCACCGCGGCGAGGTGGTCGGCCGGGTCGAGTGGGCACTCTCGGGCCTGCACAACCAGATGAATGCGCTGGCCGCCATCGCGGCCGCCGACCACGTGGGCGTGCCGCCGGCCGACGCGGCCCGCGCGCTCGGGCGCTTTCGCAACGTGCGCCGTCGCATGGAGCTGCGCGGCACGGTCGAGGGCACCGGCGGCGCGATCACCGTCTACGACGACTTCGCCCACCACCCCACCGCGATCCGCACCACGCTCGACGGCCTGCGCAAGAAACTCGACGATGCCGGCAAGCAAAGTGAGCGCATCCTCGCGGCCTTCGAGCCGCGCAGCAACACGATGAAGCTGGGCGTGATGGCCGCGCAACTGCCATGGAGCCTGGAATCGGCCGACCTGTCGTTCTGTCACACAGCCGGCCTCGACTGGGACGCCGCCGCCGCGCTGGCGCCGATGGGCGCACGCGCCCAGGTCGTCGGCGCCATCGAGCCGCTGGTGCAGCAGGTCGTGGCTGCGGCGCGGCCCGGCGATCACATCGTCTGCATGAGCAACGGCGGCTTCGGCGGCGTGCACGAGAAACTGCTGGACGCCCTGCGCGCCGCCCACGGATCATGAGCGGCATGCGCGCGCGTGAGCTGATCGACACCCTGAAGCTCCAGCCCCACCCCGAGGGCGGCTGGTATGCCGAGGTGTTCCGGTCGGCCACGAGCGTGACGCCCGCCGACGGCCGCGCGCCCCGCAGCGCGCTGACCAGCATCTATTTCCTGCTCGAAGTCCACCAGCATTCGCGCTGGCACCGGGTGCTGTCCGATGAAGTCTGGGTGCACCTGGAAGGCGTGCCCCTGGCGCTGTGGACCTGCGACGCAGCCATGCGAACCGCGCCGGCCCACGTGAAGCTGGGCCCGGTCGATATCCACGGCACGCGGCCGCAGCACGTGGTGCCCGCCGGCCAATGGCAGGCCGCGCGCCCGATCCAGGGCCACGCGGCCGGCGACTACACGCTGGTCGCCTGCATGGTCGGGCCGGGCTTCGACTTCGCGGATTTCTCGCTGGTGCCGCAGGGCAGCGACGAGGCGGCGTCGATGCGGCACCACTGGCCCGACCTGGCCCCCATGCTCTAACTAACTACCGGCTCAGCCGCGGCGCTGCTTGACGGCTTGAGACAAGGTCTCGAGCACCTGCACCGAATCGTCCCAGCCGATGCACGCATCGGTGATGCTCTTGCCGTACTCCAGGCCCGACAGCTGGTCCTTGCCCGGCGTGAACTTCTGGGCGCCTGCCTGCAGGTGGCTTTCGATCATCACGCCAAACACGCGCTTGGAGCCGCCGGCGATCTGGTCGGCAATGTCCTTCGCCACGTCGATCTGCTTCTGGTGCTGCTTGGAACTGTTGGCGTGGCTGCAATCGACCATCAGCGTGGGCGGCAGCTTGGCGGCTTCGAGGTCCTTGCAGGCGGCCTCGACGCTGGCGGCGTCGTAGTTCGGCGTCTTGCCGCCGCGCAGGATCACGTGGCAGTCGCGGTTGCCGTTGGTCTGCACGATCGCGACCTGGCCGTTCTTGTGCACCGACAGGAAGTGGTGGCCGCGCGCCGCCGCCTGGATGGCGTCGGTGGCGATGCGGATGTTGCCATCGGTGCCGTTCTTGAAGCCGATGGGCGCCGAAAGGCCCGAGGCCAGCTCGCGGTGCACCTGGCTTTCGGTGGTGCGCGCGCCGATGGCGCCCCAGGCGATCAGGTCGCCGATGTACTGCGGCGAGATCACGTCGAGGAACTCGCTGCCCGCCGGCAGGCCGATGCGGTTGATGTCGATCAAGAGCTGGCGCGCGATGCGCAGGCCTTCGTCGATGCGGTAGCTCTCGTCCAGGTACGGGTCGTTGATGAGCCCCTTCCAACCGACCGTGGTGCGCGGCTTTTCGAAGTACACGCGCATCACGATTTCCAGCGTGCCGGCGTACTTGTCGCGCTCGGCCTTGAGGCGGCGGGCGTACTCGAGGGCTGCGGCCGGGTCGTGGATCGAGCACGGGCCCATGACCACCAGCAGCCGGTCGTCCTTGCCGGCCATGATGTTGTGGATGCCACGGCGGGTGCCGGTGATCAGCGTTTCGATCGGCGTGCCGCGGATCGGGAAGAAGCGGATCAGATGTTCAGGAGGGGGGAGCACGTTGATGTCCTTGATGCGTTCGTCGTCGGTCTTGCTGGTTTTTTCGACGCTCGCATACCAGCTGTCGCCGGCGGGAGGGGTGTTCGTGCTCATGGTTCTCTTCCTTGTGGGTGTGAATGAAAAATCGTCAGGGCATAAAAAAACCGCCGGGGGCTGGAAGCCACCGGCGGTTCTGGGAGGGTGTTCGTTTGCTTTACGCGCTCGCCTCTCGTCCGCCGGAAACCGGGAACCAAAAGTAGGCAAAAAAGTAAGCGCGGAGGGCGGACATGTGGGCGGAATGTAGCACGGAAAATAAAAACCCGGCCGCGCGGCCGGGTCGGTGTTGTTTTTACCGGTAGCCCGATTCGTTGGCGTTGTGAATGATCCAGATCAGGTTGCCGCTGCTGAAATCGCCCATGCCGCCGCCCGCGAAGATCAGGCGGCCCTGGCCCTTGTAGGTCATCTCGAAACGGTGGCGATCACTGCCGAAGTAGAACGGAATCCAGGCCTTGCCCGTCATGTAGGCGCCCTGGTCGGTGGGCTGGCCGGCGAGGTCGGTGACCTGCTTGGTGCTCATGCCGATCTGCAGGCGCGTGAACTTGCTGTTGCGCGCCGGGTTGCCGGTGATCTCGCCTTCGTAGCCGTTCAGGCCCTTGACGGTGCGGCCGCTGCCGGCCTCGACCTTGGACGAGTCGACCACGTTGCCACGCGCGTCCAGGCCGGCCTTCGAACCGCTGGGCGCCGCAGGCGCTGCAGCAGCGGGTGCCGGTGCGGCGGCGGGCTGGCTGCCCGAGCTGCCGCGCGATGCACAACCGGCGGTGGCCAGCGCCACCACGGCGGTCACGGCCCACAGCACGGCGGGCGAATTGATCCTGTTCCCCATTGAGATGCTCCTTGATTCGTCGTTCGCAAAAAAGGAGCGCAGCTTAGCAACCGAAGGAAACAGCCGGCAAGTGCCGAAAGTCCTAAGCCGTTCCACCTACCGTCAGGCCATCGATGCGAAGGGTCGGCTGGCCGACGCCGACGGGCACGCTCTGGCCTTCCTTGCCGCAGGTGCCGACGCCCGAATCGAGCGCCATGTCGTTGCCGATCATGGTCACGCGGGTGAGCGCGTCGGGGCCGTTGCCCACGATGGTTGCGCCCTTCACCGGGTACTGGATCTTGCCGTTCTCGACCCAGAAGGCCTCGCTGGCCGAGAACACGAACTTGCCGCTCGTGATGTCGACCTGCCCGCCGCCGAAGTTGGTGGCGTACAGGCCCTTCTTGATGCTGGCCACGATTTCCTTCGGGTCCTTGTCGCCGCCGAGCATGTAGGTGTTGGTCATGCGCGGCATCGGCACGTGGGCGTAGCTCTCGCGGCGGCCGTTGCCCGTGGGCTTGACCTTCATGAGGCGCGCGTTCATCGAATCCTGGATGTAGCCCTTGAGAATGCCGTCCTCGATGAGCACGTTGCGCTGGCTGGCGTGGCCTTCGTCGTCCACGTTGAGCGAGCCGCGGCGGTCGGCAATGGTGCCATCGTCGAGCACCGTGACGCCCTTGGCCGCCACGCGCTGGCCGATGCGGCCCGAGAACGCGCTCGAGCCCTTGCGGTTGAAGTCACCCTCCAGACCGTGGCCGATGGCCTCGTGCAGCAGGATGCCGGGCCAGCCCGAGCCGAGCACCACGGTCATCTCGCCGGCCGGGGCCGGGCGGGCGTCGAGGTTGGTCAGCGCGGCCTTCACGGCGTGGTCGACGTACTCGGCGATCTGTTCGTCGGTGAAGTAAGCCAGGCCGAAACGCCCGCCGCCGCCGCCCGAGCCGACCTCGCGGCGCCCGTTCTGCTCGGCGATCACCGTGACCGACAACCGCACCAGCGGACGCACATCGGCCGCCAGCGTGCCGTCGGCGCGCGCCACCAGGATCACGTCGTACTCGCTCGCCAGGCCGGCCATGACCTGCGCCACGCGCGGATCGCGCGAACGGGCCAGCTTCTCGACCCGTTCGAGCAGCTTGACCTTGGCGGTGCTGTCGAGCGTCGAAATGGGATCGACGCCGTTGTAGAGCGAGCGGCTCGCGGCGATCTTGCGGGCGGGCGTCTTCACGCGGGCCGTGCGACCGGCGGAAGAAATGGAGCGCACCGTGCGGGCCGCGTCGAGCAGCGAAGCCTCGGAAATGTCGTCCGAATAGGCAAAAGCGGTTTTCTCGCCGCTCACGGCACGCACGCCGACGCCCTGGTCGATGCTGAAGCTGCCGGTCTTGACGATGCCTTCCTCGAGGCTCCAGCCCTCGCTGCGGGTGTACTGGAAGTACAGGTCGGCATCGTCCACGCGGTGCGCGGTGATCTCGGCCAGTGCCTTGCTCAGGTGCGATTCGTCCAGGCCGAACGGCGTGAGCAGGAGCTGTTGCGCTATAGCCAAGCGCTCGATGGTGGGTTCGCGAGAGATCATGGCTGCCATTCTAGGCAGCCGCCCCCGTCCGTGCCGCCCCGGGGGACTCTAGTTCTGGGACAGTTTCCGCGCCCGGGCGATCGACATCAACAGGCCCAGCCCCAGCCCCAGCGTGACCATGGCCGTGCCGCCGTAGCTGATGAACGGCAGCGGCACGCCCACCACCGGCAGGATGCCGCTGACCATGCCCATGTTCACGAAGGCATAGGTGAAGAAGATCATGGTCACCGCCCCGGCCAGCAGGCGCGAGAACAGCGTGGTCGCGTTCAGCGCAATGGTCAGCCCGCGGAAGATCAGCAGGATGAAGGCCGCGATCAGCGCCAGGTTGCCGATCAGGCCGAATTCTTCCGAATAGGCCGCGAAGATGAAGTCGGTGGTGCGCTCGGGAATGAACTCGAGGTGCGTCTGCGTGCCCTGCATGAAGCCCTTGCCGCCCACGCCGCCCGACCCGATGGCGATCATTCCCTGGATGATGTGGAAGCCCTTGCCCAGCGGGTCCTTGCTCGGGTCGAGCAGCGTGCACACGCGCTGCTTCTGGTAGTCGTGCAGCACGCGCCAGTCGACGCCGTCGACGCACAGCCGCGACTCGAAGCCCACGATGAGTGTGATGGCGACCGCGCCGAGCACCACCGGCGGCACGATCAGCTTCCACGGCAGCCCGGCAAAAAAGATCACGGCCAGCCCGGCCGCCAGCACCAGCAGCGAGGTGCCCAGGTCGGGCTGCTTCATGATGAGCCCGACCGGCACCGCGAGCAGCACCGTCGCCACCACGAAGTCGAGCGGCCGCAGTTGGCCTTCGCGGCGCTGGAACCACCAGGCCAGCATCAGGGGCATCGCGATTTTCAGGATTTCGCTGGGCTGGATCACCACGCCCACATTGATCCAGCGCTGGGCGCCCTTCTTGGTGATGCCGAACAGCGCCACCGCGATCAGCAGCGCCACCCCCGCCGCGTAGAGCGGCACGGCGAACACCATGAGCCGCTGCGGCGGCACCTGCGCCACCACGAACATGATGCCGCCGGCCAGCAGCATGTTGCGGCCATGGTCGAGAAAGCGCGTGCCATGGTCGTAGCCGGAGGAATACATGGTGAGCAGCCCGGCAAAGACGAGCAGCATCACGGCAAAGGCCAGGAAGCCGTCGAAGCCCTGGAAGATGGGCGCAATGCGACGCGCCAGGGAGGGCTGATTGAACACGGCAGACATGGGGGCGGATTATCCCCGCCCCGCCCGCCCCTTCAGTCGAAACCGAGCTGAACGACCGTGCGCCCCGGTCGGCTTTCGATCGCCAGGCGGGCCCCGATGGCGGCGGCGCGCTTCGACAGCGCCGTCGGCACCTCGGTGGCGTCGAAGCCCACGCCGTTGTCGATCACGCGCAGGTGCACGCCGCCGGCGCGCGCGTCGGCCTCGATGCGCAGCGCGCTCGCGTGGGCGTGCTGCAGCACGTTCGAGATGGCCTCGAACAGCAGAAACTGCAGCTGCCGCGTGGCGTGGGCGTCGAGCTGCGTCACCGTCGGCAGCTCGTCCACACCCCATTCGAAGGCGATGTCCGCGGCGGCCAGCCGGGGCTCCAGCCGGTAGCGCAGCGCCGCCAGCAGCGCGCCGATGTCGCCGGGCGGCAGGTGGATGGAGTCGATCGACAGCTTGAGCTGGTCGAGCGAGTCGCGCAGGGTGCGCAGCAGTTCTTCCGGGCTGGTCTGGCCCGACTGCAGCTGGCGGATGGCCGAGCTGATGTGTGAGCCCACGCCGTCGTGCATGTCGCGCAGGATGCGCTCGCGCTCGTGGGTGCGCGCCTGGTCGCGCGCCACCTCTTCCAGCTCGGCGTAGGTAGCCGCCAGTTCGCGCTCGCGCTGCGCCACCCGGTCGGCCAGCGTCTTGACCCAGCCACGCGCCTGCACGCTCGCAAAGTGAAAGCGCCGCAGCACGATGAGCAGCAGCGCCACGCCGAACATCACCGAGGAATAGCGCACCCAGGTGGTTTCGCCATAGGCGTCGCTCAGGCGGATCACCAGCCAGTCGCGCGTGCCGAAGGCCACCGTGACCAGCGCGGCGCCGGCCACCAGCAGCCGTTCGACACTGGGCCGGCGCACCGTGGCCACGGCAAAGGCGATCACGAAGCCGACGACGATGGTGATCTCGACCGCCAGCCAGCCCGTGAGCCAGCGCGGTTCCTCGCGGTTCAGCGCCAGCCAGGTGAACACCACGGTGCCGGCCACCACGGCCGCCATCGGCCATCGCGCCCAGCGCAGGCGCGGGTTCTGCGCCCAGTCGGCGAGGTGATAGCAGAACATCATGGCGGACGCGGCCCAGCCCGCGTAGCAGCCGGCCATCAGCACGCCCCAGAGCTGCCACGGCAGCGGCGGCTCTGGAATCATGGCGTCGGCCACGCGCACGGCCCAGCAGAACTCGGCGACCGCGGCCCAGAAGTAGAGGGCGTCGCGCTGGCGGCGGCCGGTCGCGCCGGTGTCGACCTGGGTGAACCACAGCGCCAGCGCGATGCTGCCGACGATCAGGCTGAATGCCGTCAGCAGCACCGACCCCGTGAAGCGCCAGGCGTAGGCGCGCTCGAACAGCGTGGTGCGCACCGGCGTCGCCGGCCCGACGGTGACGCGCGACAGGCCGGCGCGCCGCTCGCTGTCGGCACGGATGCGGATCTGCAGCAGGTTCTCGCCCTCTTTCAGCAGCCGTCCGGGCACCGGCACGTAGACGGGGGCCTTGGCGTAGTCGGCGCGGTTGCCCTGTCCCAGGTCGCCGTAGGCCTGCAGCAGCGTGCCGTTGAGCTGCACCTCGAAGACGCTGCCGGCACGGGGAATGAAGATGCCCCAGGGCACCTCGGGCAGGGTCTCGACCCGGAACGGCAGCTCGAAGCTCGCGAAGCCGGTGCGGCCGCGGTGCCGGCGGTCCCAGTGGTAGGACAGGTCGACGGCTTCGGTCTGCACGACACCGTCGATGGTGGTGGTCACCATGGCGTGGCGCAGCTCGATCGGGCCCTGCGTCGCAGCCGCGGCGGCACCTCCCGCCACGAACAGCGCCGCCAACCCCAGCAGGCACAGGAACGCCAGCCTCCGCAGCATCCGCCCTCAGCCCGGGTGGGACAGCAGGCCGAGGCGCGTGGCCTCGAACACCGCTTCGCTCTTGGAATGCACCGCGAGCTTGCCGTAGAGGTTCTTGATGTGGGTCTGCACCGTGTGCACGCTCAGGCCCTTGAGGCGCGCGATCTCGGCGTACGAGAAGCCGCGCGCGATCAGCGTCAGCACCTCGTGCTCGCGCGCCGAGAGCAGGCCGCGGTCGGTCTCGTCGAGCGCCGCCTCTGCCGGCGCCGCGCCGGCGGTGCCCGGCACGGCCGCCTGCAGGCTGCGGTACTTGGCGAGCACGCGGCGCGCGATCATGGGCGAGATCGGCGAGGCGCCGGCCTTCATCTCGACAATGGTCTGCGCGATGTCTTCCGGTGCGGCGTCCTTGTGGATGTAGCCCACGGCGCCGGCCTCGATGCTGGCCAGCACGTTCTCTTCGTCGCCGAAGACCGACACCACCAGCGGCTCGCAACCGGGAAAGCGGGCCACGGCGTCGCGGATCACGTCGAGCCCGGTGCCGTCGGGCATGCCGAGGTCGACCAGCAGCACGTCGGGGATGGTCGCGGTGCCGGCCAGCCAGGTGCGCGCTTCCTGCACTGTGCCCGCACTGCCGAGCCAGAACAGGCGCGGGCTGCGCTGCACGCTGGCCTCGAAGAAGGCGCGTGCGCGGCTGTCGTCCTCGACCACGAGCACGCCCCAGCGGCGTGGCAGCCCGTCATCCTGTGCCTCGGTATTCATGGGATGAAGCATAAGCCTCGACACCTGCGGCCATGCCGGCCCGGCCTCCCTCGTTCATGGGATGCCCCCTGCCAGATGCGTCACGAAACTTGTCTCATCCCTCTTCCTTGCGCCGCATCGCCCGCACCCCGCGTGGCCGCACCGTGAATACTTTCGAATTCCAGACACGTCCTTGTCGCTTGTTTCGCAGGGATTTGTGGGGTCACCGCGCCTTTGGTGCTGCGGACCTCATGCAGAATTGTCTGAATCCGGCCACGGCGCGCGCCCTGCGCACCGCCAGTCACCTTCTCCCATGGACCCGCAAACCACCCATCTGTTGTACCTGCACGGCTTCCGTTCGTCGCCCCGCTCCACCAAGGCGCGGCTGGTGGCGAAGCACGTGGCGCGCGAGCACCCGAACCTGGAGTGGTGGTGCCCGCAACTGCCGCCGTCGCCGCACGATGCCATCGACATGGTGATGAAGGGCATCGCGGACTGGCCACGCAAGTCGATGGCGGTGATCGGTTCGTCGCTCGGCGGTTTCTACGCCACCTACGTCGCCGGCATGACCCGCTGCCGCGCCGTGCTGCTCAACCCCGCGGTGCACCCGGCGCGCGACCTCACGCGCTACATCGGCAGCCAGACCGCCTGGCACGACCCGGCCGAGCATTTCTATTTCCAGCCGGAATTCATCCAGGAACTGCGCGCCATGGAAATCGGCGCGCTCACACGGCCGGAGCGCCTGTTCGCGATCATCGCCAAGGGCGACGAGGCGCTCGACTGGCACGAGATGTCGGCGCGCTACCCCGACAGCCGCATCAAGCTGCTCGAAGGCGGCGACCATGCGCTGTCCGACTTCGAAAAAGCGCACCTGGCCGACGTGATGGCCTTCATCAACCCCATTTAGGGCGCGCGCCGCCGGCCGGGGCAGCGGCTCCGGCCTGGCCGAGTCGTGGACAATCGCGGCATGTTTGTATTGTTTGAAGAAGCCGGTAAATACCTCGGCGGCCGCGTCCTGTCGGAAGCCGAAGCCTCGGCACAGGTCGAGCTCGAGACCGGCAAGCGCGTCAAGGTCAAGGGCGCCAACATCGTTCTGCGTTTCGAGAAGCCGGCCCCGCCCGAGCTGATGGCCGAGGCGCGTGCGCTGGCCGCTGCCATGGACCTCGACCTCGCCTGGGAATTCGCAGCCGAAGGCGAGTTCGGCTTTGCCGACCTGGCCGCCGACTATTTCAGCGAGAAGCCCACGCTCGCGCAGCAGGCCGCCGCGCTGTTCGCGCTGTTTGAGGCGCCGCACTACTTCCGCCGCGCGGGCAAGGGGCGCTTCAAGAAGGCGCCCGCCGAAATCGTGCAGCAGGCGCTGGCCGCCATCGAGAAGAAGAAGGCCATCCAGGCGCAGATCGTCGAATGGGCCGGCCAGCTCGCCGAAGGCGTGTGCCCGCCGGCGATCCGCGAGCAGCTCTACAAGATCCTGTTCAAGCCCGACAAGAACGCGCCCGAGTACAAGGCCGTGGTCGACGCCGCGCGCGCCACGCAGCGCCCGCCGCTCGACCTGCTGGAGCGCGCCGGCGCCATCGATTCGCCTTACCAGTTCCACTGGCGGCGCTTCCTGTTCGAGAACTTCCCCAAGGGCACCGGCTTCCCCGCGCTCGCGGCGCCGGCCGTCGCCGACGACCTGCCGCTGGCCGAAGGCGTGCGGGCCTTCTCGATCGACGATTCGCAGACCACCGAAATCGACGACGCGCTGTCCGTGCAGGGCATGGGCAGCGGCACCATCACGGTCGGCATCCACATCGCGGCGCCGGGCCTGGCGCTCACGCCGGGCAGCGCCATCGACGCCGTGGCGCGCGCGCGCATGTCCACCGTGTACATGCCGGGCTACAAGATCACCATGCTGCCCGACGAAGTGGTCGACACCTACACGCTGCTCGAAGGCGGCGACCGCCCGGCCGTGTCGCTCTATGCACGCTTCGACGAAGCCACGCTGGAGCTGCAAGGCACCGAGACCAAGCTCGAACGCGTGCCGATCGTCGCCAACCTGCGCCACGACCAGCTCGATGCCGTCGTCACGCAGCCCTGGCTCGAAGACGCCACCTTCAATTCGGACAACACGCCCGACGCCGCCGCGAAGCTGCGCGCGCCGCTGAGCTTCCTGTTCCGCCTCGCCAAGCACCTGAAGGCGCTGCGTGAAGTGGTGCGCGGCAAGCCCGAGAACTTCAGCCGGCCCGACTACAACTTCCGCCTCGTCGGCAACGACGGCGCCGAGCCCACCGGCAACGAGCAGGTGCAGATCACCACGCGCCAGCGCGGCGCGCCGCTCGACCTGATCGTGTCCGAGGCCATGATCCTGGCCAACAGCAGCTGGGGCGGCTGGCTCGGCGAACTCGGCGTGCCCGGCCTGTACCGCAGCCAGGCCAGCCTGGCGCCCGGCATCAAGGTGCGCATGGGCACGCGCGCGCTGCCGCACGCGGGCCTGGGCGTGAAGAGCTACGCCTGGAGCACCTCGCCGCTGCGCCGCTACACCGACCTCGTGAACCAGTGGCAGATCATCGCGGCCGCGCGCCACGGCAAGACCGCTGCGCTGGCCGCGCCCTTCAAGCCGAAGGACGCCGACCTGTTCTCGATCCTCTCGGGCTTCGACGCCGCCTATGCCACGTACAACGCCTACCAGGGCGGCATGGAGCGCTTCTGGACGCTCAAGTACCTGCAGCAGAACGGCATCACCGAGCTCGAAGCCACGGTCATCAAAGACATTCCCAACGGTGCGCTGGTGCGGGCCGATGCGCTGCCGCTGGTGTTCCCGGTGGCGGGCCAGCAGGAGCGCGGCGCGCGCGTGCGCGTGAAGCTCGGCGAAATCGACGAGATCGCGCTCGACGTGAGCGGCACCGTGCTCGAACGCTTCGACATGCCGAAAACCGATGCTGCGGCCGATGAAAGCGGCGGCGAGGACGACGAAGAAGAAGTCGCCGGCCCGATCGCCATCGCGGTCGACCTGAGCGACAGCGAGGCCGCACCCGACCCGACGACGACCGCGCCTGCATGACCTCCGGTCGTTCGACCGGAGACACGCGCCGCCCCCTGGAGGAGTTTCGAGAATGAATCTCAAGGACCTCAGCACGCTGCAGATCGCTCTGGGCGTGTCGGTCATCGCGCATGCCGCGTTGCTCGCGGTGCGCTTCGTCGATCCCGAATCGTTCAACCGGGTCTTCAGCGAAACTCCGCTCGAAGTGATCCTGGTCAACAGCAAGACCAACGACAAGCCCGACCCCGCAGCCCGCGTGATGGCGCAGACCACGCTCGCGGGCGGCGGCGACCTCGACAAGGGCCGCGCCACCAGCCCGCTGCCGCCGTCGAGCTTCACCACCATGGGCGACTCCTTCGAGGAATCGCGCCGCCAGGTCGAGGCCATGCAGGCCCAGCAGATGCAGATGCTGGCGCAGCTCAAGCGCGAGCTGGCCGCCATGCCCGTGCCCGATCCGCGCCAGGCCGGCGACCCGACCGAAGCCGCCGCGCGCGAGGAAAAGCGCCGCCAGATGGTCGCGCTGCTCGCCGAGATCGAACGCCGCGTGAACGAGGAAAACGCGCGCCCCAAGAAGCGCTACCTGAGCCCCGCCACGCGCGAGGCGGCCTACGCGCTGTACGTCGACACGCTGCGCCGCCGCATCGAGGTCAAGGGCACCGAGAACTTCCCGACCGCGGCCGGCAAGAAGCTCTACGGCGAACTCAAGATGACGGTCACCATCAACCACGACGGGCGCGTACTCGACGCCGTGGTCGACGAAAGCTCGGGCAACACCACGCTCGACCGTCGGGCCCAGGCCATCGTGCGCAGCGTCGGCAACTTCGGCACCTTCACCGACGCGATGCGCAAGCAGACCGACCAGATCGTGCTGCAGTCGCGCTTCAAGTTCACGCGCGACGAAACGATCGAGCTGTCGTCTCAATAACCCCCACAGCAGAACACGGAACACCGGCCATGGATCAGTACTGCGTCATGGGCAACCCAGTCGAGCACAGCCGCTCGCCCCGCATCCACGCGCGTTTTGCCGAACTCTGCGGCCAGCCGATGGCCTACGGCCGGCGCCTGGTGCCGATCGGTGCATTCGCCGAAGGCATCGCCGCCTTCCGCAGCGAGGCCGCCGCGCAAGGCGACACCGCGCGCGGCTGCAACGTCACCGTGCCCTTCAAGTTCGACGCCGCCGCGCTCGCGCAGCACACCAGCGAGCGCGCCACGCTGGCGCAGGCCGTGAACACGCTGCGCTTCGAGACCGACGGCAGCATCCATGCCGACAACACCGACGGCATCGGCCTGGTCAACGACATCGTGCGCAATGCCGGCGTGCCGCTGGCGGGCCGGTCGCTGCTGCTGATCGGCGCCGGCGGCGCCGCGGCGGGCGTGCTCGGACCGCTGCTCGACGCGGGCGCCACGCACGTCGTGGTGGCCAACCGCACGCTCGACAAGGCCATCGCGCTGGTGCAGCGCCATGCCGCGCTCGCGCTGCGCCACGGCGCCACGCTCGAAGCCTGGGCGCTCGACGAAGTGCCGGGCGCTTTCGACGTGGTGGTCAACGCCACCGCCTCCAGCCTCGCGGGCGACGCCGTGCCCGTGAGCGCGCAGGTGCTGCGCCCCGGCGCGCTGGCCGTCGACATGATGTACGGGCCCGCCGCCGCAGGCTTCATGGCCTGGGCCGAAGCGCACGGCGCGGTCGCGCGCGACGGCCTCGGCATGCTGGTGGAACAGGCCGCCGAAGCCTTCGAATTCTGGCGCGGCGTGCACCCGCCCTCGGCCCAGGTTCTCGCCGAGCTGCGCGCCTCGCTCGCCGCCGGCGCATGAAGGGCCTGCTGCGCCTGATCGCCTGCCTCGTGGTGGCGGGCCTGGCGCTCGAGCTGTTCTTCGTGGTGCGCATCGCGGCCATGGCGGTGATCGATCCACAGAGCACGGCCTTCCAGCGCTCCGAGGCCTGGCGCGTTGCGCTCTCGCAGGGCCGCGAAGGCGGATGGCGTCAGGACTGGGTGCCGTACACGCAGATCAACGACTCCCTCAAGCGCGCCGTGATCGCGAGCGAAGACGCCGGTTTCGTCGACCACAACGGCGTCGAGTGGGAAGCCATCGAGCGTGCGCGCCAGCGTAACGCTCGCGCCGAACAGCTGGCCGCCAAGCGCATGGCACGCGCCGCTGCACGCGGCAAGCCGGTGCAGCCGGCACCGTTGCGCGGCGGCTCCACCATCACGCAGCAGCTTGCGAAGAACCTGCTGCTGTCGGGCGAACGAACCATGCTGCGCAAGGGCCAGGAGCTGGTGCTCGCCACGCTGCTCGAAGTGCTGCTCGACAAGCAGCGCATCCTCGAGATCTACCTGAACAACGTCGAATGGGGCGAAGGCGTGTTCGGCGCCGAGGCTGCGGCGCAGTACTACTTCAAGAAGCCGGCCGCGCGCCTCAGTGCGTACGAGTCGGCGCGCCTGGCCGTGATGCTGCCAAGCCCGAAGTTCTTCGAGCGTCGGCCCAATTCGTCCTACATCAACGGGCGGGCATCGACGATCGTGGCGCGGATGTCGGCGGTCGACCTGCCCTGAGCTTGCGCACCGCAGCTTCCACCGCCAGCACGGCGACGAAGCCGATCGCGTAGGCCACCACGTCCCACCAGTCGGCGGTGGCACCGAGCACGATGCGCAGCGCGCGGTTCGGAATGTGCAGGTGCCAGGTCGACGCAAGGAACTGCCCCAGCTCGACCAGCAGCCCCACGCCGAAGGCGGCCAGCGCGAGCGGCAGCACGCGCGCGGCGACGAAGGTCTTGAACACCACGTACACCCACGCCACGGCCAGCACGTCGCCGAAGAAACTTCGCACCCAGCCCCAGCGCGCGCCGACGGTGGCCAGCAGCACGAGCAACACAAAGAGGGCCACCGCCCACGCCAGGGAAAGAAGATCGAAACGCCATCGCATGGCCCGTATCATCGCCTCCATATGCTGGCAAAGCTCACAGGTTGGTTGCTGCTGGGAATCGTCCGATTGCTCACCGGCGCGCAGGCGCGCTGGTACGGCTGTCCACCGAAGGCCGAGCAGCGCATCTACTTCGCGAATCACCAGAGCCACGCGGACCTCGTGATGATCTGGGCCGCGCTGCCCGAAGAGCTGCGCAGCATCACACGGCCCATCGCGGCGCGCGACTACTGGGCCAACACGCCGGTCAAGCGCTGGATCACGACGGAGGTGTTCAACGCGGTGTATGTGGAGCGTGCGGCCACGGCGCCTGCAGGGGCTGCAGCGCCGGCCGCGCCACCGCCGCCTGAAGCACGGCCACCCGCAGCGCCCAACGCACCGGCCGAGCGCATCGAGCCGTCGATGGAACCGCTGCTGCCGATCGAAACGATCACCGCCGCCGAGGCACCGCAAGAAATCCAGGGCCAGCTCGACCTCCCCGCGCCCCCGCCGCCCCCACCGCCGGTCGCACCGCCGCCCGTCATCGAACCCGAAGCACCGGCCGCCGCACCCGAGTCGCCCGCCGCCGACCCGCTCGCGCCACTCATCGACGCATTGCGCAGCGGCGACTCGATCATCATCTTTCCCGAAGGCACGCGCGGCCACACCGGCGAGCCGCAGAAATTCAAGTCGGGCCTGTACGCATTGGCGACGATGTTCCCCGACGTGGTCCTCGTGCCGGCCTGGATCGACAACGTGCAGCGCGTCATGCCCAAGGGCGAGATCGTGCCCGTGCCTATCCTGTGCTCAGTCACCTTCGGCGCACCGATCCGCGTCGAGGACGGCGAAGAGCGCCGCCCCTTCCTCGACCGTGCGCGTGCTGCGGTGATCGCATTGCGCGACGTCTGAAAAAGGTATGAACCAGTTCCTGCGCAGCCTCAGCCCGACCCAGCAGGTCGCGGCCCTTTTCCTGATCGTCTTCGGCCTGCTCGTCATCGTGAGCACCACCGTCTTCTTCCTGAGCTTCAAGGAGCGGCGCAACCCGGTGCACGACGCGTCGTGGCAGGTCGAGCTGGCGCATGTGCGCGCGCTGCTGGGCACCACCTGGTTCATGGTGATCGTGTTCTGGATCGGCTGGGCGCTGGGCGAAACGGTGGCCACCGTGCTGTTCGCGCTGATCTCGTTCTTTGCGCTGCGCGAGTTCATCACGCTCTCGCCGACGCGGCGTGGCGACCACCGCAGCCTGATCCTCGCGTTCTTCGTGGTGCTGCCGATCCAGTTCTGGCTGGTGGCCACGGCGCGCTTCGACCTGTTCACGGTGTTCATCCCGGTCTACGTGTTCCTCGCCATTCCGGTGGCGAGTGCGCTGGCGAACGACCCCAGCCATTTTCTCGAGCGCAACGCCAAGCTGCAGTGGGGCATCATGGTCTGCGTGTACGGCATGAGCCACGTGCCCGCGCTGCTGCTGCTGACCTTCCCGGGCTACGAAGGCAAGAGCGCCTTCCTCGTGTTCTTCCTGGTGATCGTGGTGCAGACCTCGGTGCTGGTGCAGCACCTGATCTCGCGGCGCATGCAGCGCACGCCGTTTGCGCCGAACGTGAGCCGCAGCTTCAACTGGACCAGCTGGGGCATCGGCATCGTCGTGGCCAGCCTGGTGGGTGCGCTGTTCTCGTTCATCACGCCGTTCAAGTTCGGGCAGGCGCTCGCGGTGTCGATCATTGCCTGCGTCGCGGGCTCGATGGGCCACCTCGTGATGAAGGCGCTCAAGCGCGACCGCGGCATTCCGAACTGGGGCCAGAAGGGCGTGGGCGTGACCGGCGCCAACGGCCTGCTCGACCGCGTCGATGCGCTGTGCTTCGCGGCGCCGATCTTCTTCCATTCGATCCGCTGGTACTTCAACGTCTGAAGCACCGGGCGGACAGCGGCCGTCACGCCTTGCGCAGCACCACCCGGTCGAAGGCCTGCTTCGCGCGCCGTCCCAAGGCCTTCGTCTTCAGCGCCTGAAGCTCGCGCTTGAGCCGCGTGCGCTGCTCGGCCGAGAGCGCGGTGCCGAAACGCCCGAGCGCCTGTTCGAGCGCCTCGCGCTGCGCCGCCACCCGCCCCTGCCGGCCCTCGGCCTCGGCCAGCCATTCGCAGGCATTGGCGACGCGCCCGCGCAAGGCCGCGTCGCCCGACTCGCCGAAGCGCGCGATGAGCAGGCGGTAGGCCTTGGCCTGCCCTGGCAGGTCGTCCATCTTGTCGAAGGCCTTGGCCTTGTTGATCATCGACTTGGCGGCCCACAGCTGCAGGGCGCTGTCGCGCGCCATCGCCGTGCGCGCGATCACCTCGTCGTAGCTGGCCACGGCCTCGGCGAACCGGCCAGTGCGGCGCAGCACGGCACCCTTGCGGAACAAAGCACCGGCCACGCGCGCACGCAGGTCGGGCAGCTCGGAGTTGCCCCAGCGCGCAACGATCTCGTCGTGCACGCGCATCTCGTCCGCGGGCCGCGCGAGGCGGTCGAGCGCGGTGCTCTTGTATTGCAGGCACAGCGCCACCTGCGACTGCATCTCGGTGGAGGCATCGGCGCCGTAGCGCGCGTCCATCGCGTCGGCGGCCTCGACAACCTCGGCGAAGTGTTCCAGCGCCAGCAGGCAGAAGGTCTTGTGCGACAGGGCACGCGCGCACTGGCGGCGCATCAGCGGGTGCGGCGAGGCGGCATGCGCCGCGAGCACCTCGTCGAACCGCGCGATGGCCTCGCGCGACGCGCCCGCGTCACCGAGCTTGCGGCCTTCACGGACGGTGTCGCATGCCGCATCGAAGAGTTCGGCCGGCAGCTCGCCGGCCTCGAGCCCGCCGGACTTGCGCAGCCGCTTCAGGCAGGCCTCGCGCCCGGCCGTCGCCTTCACGCGCAGCTCGCGCAGTTCGGGCGTGGCGCCGTCGCGCGACAGCGCCACGAGTGGCTCGTACACCGCGAGCGCAGCCTCGGGCCGCCCCAGCAGATCGAGCAGCACGAAGCCCTTGTGCAGCAAGGTGGTGGCCACGGTGCGCTGCACCACGGCGTCGCCATCGCGGGCGAAGGTGCCGAGCAGGCGCTCGCAGGCGGCCAGGGCGGCGTCGCCGTCACCCTGATCGCGCAGCCCCACAGCCCAGTCATGGGCGCGCACGGCCGCAAGGCGGCGCACCTGCGCCGAGGCGTCGTGGCCGTAGCGGTCGAGCAGCCAACCGACCAGCTCGGCGCGGCGCGCGACTTCGTCGAGTCCGAGGCCGTCGAAGAACAGGGCCAGCGCGCGAACGCCTTCCAGCCGCAGCTCGGGCGCGGCATCGGCCAGCCCGGCCTCGATCGGGTCGGCCACCTGCAGGCACAGCACCTGGGCCTGGGTGTGCTGCGCCAGCTCGCGCAGGTTGAGCACCGCGGCCAGCCGGGCCCGCGCCACGCGCAGGACCACGCCGGGATCGGTGCCGCCTTCGAAGCGTTCGATGGCCGTTTCGAGCGTGGCCAATGCGTCTTGCGGCAGGCCGCGGTGGTGTTCGATCTCGGCCTTCAGCAGGCGCGCATCGAGCCGCCACGCATCGAGCGCAGTGTCGGCCTGCGCATCGAGCTGCTCGCTCATGAAGTCGCAGGCCTCGCAACGCGCCGCGGCATCGTCGATGAGCCAGGTGCGCTGGTAGAGCGCGTGGGCGATGTGTGCGCGGATCTCGGGCTCGCTGCGCGCGCCGTGCGCGGCGACGAGGCGGTCGAGCGTGGCCAGCGCATCGGCCGGGCGATGCAATTGGCGCAGCACGTGCGCAAGCAGCCGCAGCGCCTGGCAGCAGGGCACGACCAAGGCGGCGTCGGACAGCGCGCCGAACTCGGTGATCAACTGGCTGCAGGCGGCGATCGCCTCGCGGCGGCGGCCGAGGTCGCTCAACAGCTCCGCCTGGCGAAAGCTCGCGGCGGCGCGTTCGGCGGGAGGCTGCGGGCGCGCAAGCAGAGACTGGGCGTCGTTCAGTTGCGTCAGTTGCTGCTCTGCGGAGGACTCGACTACATTCACCTTCGCTTCCTTGTGTGGCGTGCCCCGCGCGGAGCGGGGCGGAATGCAAGAACCGGGCGGATTCTGCCCGCGATACCCACGCATCCCGCACGAATTCGCACCTTCTTCAACCTTCCTCACCCGGGCTTAGGCCTTTACGCTTCCTTTTCATGCGGATTCTCGGCATCGACCCCGGTTTGCAGACCACCGGCTTCGGCGTGGTCGATGCGGACGGCCATGCGCTGCGCTACGTGGCCAGCGGCACCATCAGCACCCGGCACCTGGGCAGCGGCAACCTGCCGGCACGCCTGAAGGTGCTGTTCGACGGCATCGGCGAGATCACGGCGCGCTACCAGCCCGATGCGTCGGCGGTCGAAATCATCTTCGTCAACGTCAACCCGCAGTCGACGCTGCTGCTGGGCCAGGCGCGCGGTGCCTGCGTGACGGCGCTGGTGAACTGCAACCTCTCGGTGGCCGAGTACACAGCGCTGCAGATGAAGAAGGCCGTGGCCGGCCACGGCCAGGCCGCGAAGGCACAGGTGCAGGAGATGGTGAAGCGCCTGCTCGACCTGCCCGGCCTGCCGGGCGCCGACGCGGCGGATGCGCTGGGCATTGCCATCACGCACGCACAGGTCGGCCGTTCGATGGCGCGGCTCGCAGAAGCGGCCGAGCTGTCGAAGACGCACGCCGGCACCTACCGGCAAGGGCGTTCGCGCTGAGGCTTCAGCGCACGATGTAGCGCAGGTCGCCCAGGCGCCGACGGCGTTCGCGCACCTCGAGGGCCACGGCGGATGCATCGCCGGCCAGCGCCCGCGCGATCCAATTGGCCAGTTGCGGCATGTCCTCGGGCGTGAAGCCCAGCCGCACGATCTCGGGCACGCCCAGGCGCAGGCCGTTGATGTCGCCGTCGACCGGCGCGATCGGCAGGCCGATGCCGCAGGCCAGCAGGCCGCCCTGAGCGAGCTGCTTCGCGGCGCGTTGCCCACCGCCCCAGCGCGCGGCCTCGAGCGCGAACTGGTGCGACTGCGTGAAGCCGCGCGCCTTCGCGAACACGGGCAGGCCTTCGGCATCGAGCGCACGTGCGAGCGCCTGCGCGGTGTCGCGCATCGCTGCCGCATAGGCCACGCCGTGCACCTTCCAGTCGAGCAGCCCGCGGGCCAGCGCCGCCGTGCGACCCGCATCCGAGTTGGCCGTGAGGCCGGGGTAGGCAATGGCGTCGATGCGCTCCATCAGCGCTGCATCGTTCGACACGATCAGCCCGCCGGCCGGGCCGCCCAGGCTCTTGTAGGTGCTCATGGTGATCGCATGCGCGCCTTCTTCGAGCGGCTGCGGCCAGGCCTTGCCGGCCACCATACCCGAGAGATGCGCGGCATCGAACAGCAGCTTCGCGCCCACGCTGTCGGCCACCTCGCGGATCGCGGACACCGGGTGCGGGAACAGGTTCAGGCTGCCGCCGATGGTGATGAGCTTGGGCTTCACCTCGCGCGCGAGCTTCGCCAGCGCGACCACGTCGACCGAGTAGCCGTCGGCATCGACCGGCGCCGGCACGGTCTTCAGGCCGTAGCGCCCGGCCGCGCCCGCTGCGTGGTGCGTCACGTGGCCGCCGATGGCGGCCGGCGGCGCGATGATCGTGTCGCCGGGCTGGCAGGTCGCCATGAACACGTAGAGGTTCGACAACGCGCCCGAACTCACGCGCACCTCGGCGAAGCGCGCGCCGAACACCTCGGCCGCCAGCTCGGCGGCGACGACCTCGATGCGCTCGATGGCGTCCAGCCCCATCTCGTACTTGTCGCCGGGATAGCCCAGCGACGGACGCGAGCCCAGCCCGCGCGACAGCAGCGCCTCGGCGGCGGGGTTCATCACGTTGGTGGCGGGGTTGAGGTTCAGCCCGTCGATGTCGTGGATGCGGTGGTTGTCGGCCACGAGGCGTTCGATCTCGGCGGCCACCCCCGCCGCATCGCGTGCGGCGGCGTCGGCGGCAATGGCGAGCACGTGGTCCTCGCTGGCGGCGGGAACCCAAGAACGGCGGTGAAGGGCTGCGGGCATGCGGTGTCTCGCTGAGGAAAGGAATGACCGCATGGTCGCGCCGCGTGCCTTCGCGGGCAACATGGATAAACTGGTCCCGAGCCCTAGAAAAACTTGGCCTGTACCTCATGTCCCTCGCCCCACCCCGCCCTCGCCTGCCACCGCACACGGCCGTGCGTGCCTTCGAGGCTGCGGCGCGCCACGGCAGCTTCGCGCGGGCGGCCGAGGAACTCTTCGTGACGCCCGCTGCCGTCGCGCAGCAGATCAAGGCGCTCGAAACCTGGGCCGGCGGTGCGCTGTTCGAGCGGCACAGCCAGGGCATCCGGCTCAGCGCGCACGGCCGGCGTGCGCTGCCTGCGCTCAGTGCGGCGGTCGACCAACTCGGCCTCGCGGTGCAGGCGCTGCGCCAGGAAACCCAGACCGCTGCGCGCCGCAGCACGCTGCAGGTGGCGGCCCTGCCGGCCATGGCGCAGCTGTGGCTGTCGCCGCGGCTCTCGCGGCTGAAGGCCGCGCTGCCCGGCGTGCAGGTGTCGGTGACGGCGCTGGAGCAGCCGCCGAACTTCCGTCGCGAGCCCTTCGATCTCGGGCTGTTCTATGCGCGCGGCGCCGAGGCTGCCGTCGGCGCGACGGGCATCCCGCTCGCGCGCGACCGCCTCGTGCCCGTGTGCAGCCCGCGCGTGCGGCCATTGCTCGACAGCGGACGCCCGCGCCCGCTCGACGACCTCATCGACGTGCTCGCGCGCTGCGGCGGCCTGCACGACACGGTGTGGCGCGACGACTGGTCGCGCTGGCTGCAGACCGTGCGCCCCGGCACCACCTCGACCGAGGCCGATGCGCTGGCCGCTGGCCCGGATTTCTCGCTCTACAGCCTCGCGCTGCAGGCCGCGCTCGATGGCGAAGGGGTGCTGATGGGTCGCGAGCGGCTGGTGGCGCCACTGCTCGAGAAGGGCCGGCTGCACGCGCCCTGGGGGCGGCCGAAGGCACTGGGAGACACGTTGATGTTGCTGGTGCCCGCGCACCGCAAGGGGCCGCTGCTCGCGCAGCAGGTGCAGGCCTTGCAGGCCCTGGTCGATTGAACGGCTGGCGCTACGCGACGCGTTCAGCGATCAGCACGGCGAAGAAGCCCAGTGCCGCCAGCACCGTCCACTTGAACACGGTCCAACCGAAGCGGCGGTACTTGACCTGCCCCGTGCCCGCGTAGAACGCGAAGGACACGCCCGCCACCAGCAGAAGCAGCAGGATGGCCCAGCGAAAGAGAAGCATCGGAAAAAGCGCGCGCCGCTTACCAGGCCCGCGCCACTTCGCCGAAGCCGCGCGGTGCGCGCTTCTCGTCTTCGAAGGTCACGACCTCGTAGGCGTCGCTGTGCGAGAGCAGTTCGCGCAGCAGCTTGTTGTTGAGCGCATGGCCCGAGCGGAACGCGGTGTACGCGGCCAGCAGCGGCTTGCCGATGATGTACAGGTCGCCCATGGCGTCGAGGATCTTGTGCTTCACGAACTCGTCGTCGTAGCGCAGGCCACCGGCATTGAGCACCTTGGTGTCGTCCATGACGATGGCGTTGTCCAGGCCGCCGCCGAGCGCGAGGCCCTTGCTGCGCATGTACTCGACCTCTTTGGTGAAGCCGAAGGTGCGCGCACGCGCGATGTCGCGGCTGTACGAGTCGGTGCCCAGGTCGAACTCCACGCGCTGGCCGGTGGAGTTGACGACGCGGTGGTCGAAGTCGATCTCGAAGCTCAGCTTGAAGCCGTGGTACGGCTCCAGGCTCGCCCACTTCTCGTTGGCGCCCTCGCCTTCGCGCACCTCGACCTTGCGCAGCACGCGGATGAAGCGGCGCGGCGCCTTCTGCAGTTCGATGCCCGCGCTTTGCAGCAGGAACACGAAGGACGAGGCCGACCCGTCGAGGATCGGCACTTCGTCGGCCGTGATGTCGATGTAGAGGTTGTCGATGCCCAGGCCCGCGCAGGCGGACATGATGTGTTCGACCGTCTGCACCTTGGCGCCGCCCGTGGAGACGGTGGACGCCAGGCGCGTGTCGGTGACCGATTCGGCGGTCATGCGGATCTCGACCGGCTCGGGCAGGTCGACACGGCGGAACACGATGCCCGTGTCGGCCGGGGCCGGTCGCAGGGTCAGCTCCACGCGTTGGCCGCTGTGAAGCCCCACGCCCACGGCGCGGCTGATCGACTTGAGGGTTCGTTGTTGCAGCACGCCCATGATTTTAGGCGGACTGCGACCGTGACGCCCTATTCCCCTGGCTATGGCCGCGATAGACATGGACCGGTCAAAAAAGAAAGCGCACAAAAAAAAGCCGGGGAGCCCCCGGCGGTGGACGCAAGGGGCACGAGGTGAACGCAGCGCCTAGAGCCGGGGGGCAGTCCCTTTCAGGTCTTCCCCGTCCCCTTGCGAACCCTCGTGCCCTCTGCGTTCAGTGGCCTGCGGTCAATCTGCTTGACGGCGCAGGAATGCAGGGATTTCGAAGTCGTCCATGCCACCCGACGACAGCGCGTCGACCTTGGCGGCGGCCATCGTGCGGTTGGTGCGCCACACGCTGGGCACGGCCATGCCGTCGTAGTTGGGCTGGCTGCCCGAACCACCACCCGCGTGGCCCATGCCGCCGAGCGTCGGCACGGTGAACGGGATGTTGTCGGTGCCGGTGCGGATCACTTCGAGCGTCGGGGCCTGGCGGCGTGCGTCGGCACGCGACAGACCCGTGGCCACCACCGTGACGCGCATCTGGTCGCCCAGGCTTTCGTCGTAGGCGGCGCCGTAGATCACGTGCGCGTCCGGCGAGGCGTAGGCGCGGATGGTGTTCATCGCGAGCTTCGACTCGTTCAGCTTCAGCGAACCCTTCGATGCCGTCACCAGCACCAGCACGCCCTTGGCGCCCGAGAGGTCGATGCCTTCGAGCAGCGGGCAGGCCACGGCCTGTTCGGCGGCGATGCGCGCGCGGTCCGGGCCTGCAGCCGCGGCCGTGCCCATCATGGCCTTGCCGGGTTCGCCCATCACGGTGCGCACGTCTTCGAAGTCGACGTTCACGCCGCCGTACTCGTTGATGATTTCCGAGATACCGCCGACGGCGTTCTTCAGCACGTCGTTGGCGTGCGCGAAGGCTTCGTCCTGCGTGATGTCTTCACCCAGCACGTCGAGCAGCTTCTCGTTGAGCACCACGATCAGCGAGTCGACGTTGGCTTCGAGCTCGGCCAGGCCGGCGTCGGCGTTGGTCATGCGGCGACCGCCTTCCCAGTCGAAGGGCTTGGTCACCACGCCCACGGTGAGGATGCCCATTTCCTTGGCCACGCGCGCGATCACGGGCGCCGCGCCGGTGCCGGTGCCGCCGCCCATGCCGGCCGTGATGAACAGCATGTGCGCGCCGTCGATGGCGGCGCGAATGTCGTCCACCGCGGCTTCGGCCGCGTCACGGCCCTTCTCGGGCTTGCTGCCGGCGCCCAGGCCGCTGATGCCCAGTTGGATGTTCTTGTGCGCGTTGCTGCGTTGCAGGGCTTGCGCGTCGGTGTTGGCGCAAACGAACTGCACGCCTTGCACACCACGCTCCATCATGTGGGCGACCGCATTGCCACCGCCGCCGCCGACACCGATCACCTTGATCTGCGTGCCCTGGTTGAATTCTTCGACTTCGATCATTTCGATGGTCATTTCTAACTCCTTGAATATTGCAGTTGCCGTTATGTATCTATGAATATTTCTTCTGCCTGACGTGATCAACGGGATCGCCGTCGCGATGGTGGACCGGTGCGTCGCCATCGCTCGTTGAAATGCAGCCGAGGACCCGCGCGTGCGAGCCAGAGTGGGGAGTGGTTCATGGTCAGAAGTTCCCCACGATGAAGTCCTTGAAACGTCCGAACGCAGTCTTTACGGACCCGTTCTTCTGTGCGACCTTGAAACCACGCATGCGTGCAAAACGTGCCTCTTCGAGCAGGCCCATCACGGTGGCCGCGCGCGGCTGCGCCACCATGTCCGAGAGCGCGCTCGAGTACTTCGGAATGCCGCGACGCACGGGCTTCAGGAAGATGTCTTCACCGAGCTCGACCATGCCGGGCATGACGGCGCTGCCGCCGGTCAACACCACACCGGAAGACAGCACTTCCTCGTAGCCCGACTCGCGCACCACCTGCTGCACCAGCGAGAAGATTTCTTCGATGCGCGGCTCGATCACGCCGGCAAGCGCCTGCTTGCTCAACATGCGCGGGCCGCGATCGCCAAGGCCGGGGACTTCGACCTGCGATTCAGGGTCGGCCAGCAGCTGCTTGGCGTAGCCGTGCTCGACCTTGATGTCCTCCGCGTCCTTGGTGGGCGTGCGCAGGGCCATCGCGATGTCGCTCGTGATGAGGTCGCCCGCGATCGGAATCACGGCCGTGTGGCGGATCGCGCCGTTGGTGAAGATCGCCACGTCGGTGGTGCCCGCGCCGATGTCGACCAGCACCACGCCGAGTTCGCGCTCGTCTTCGGTCAGCACCGCCTGGCTCGAGGCCAGCGGGTTCAGCATCAGCTGGTCGACCTCGAGGCCGCAGCGGCGCACGCACTTGATGATGTTCTCGGCCGCGCTCTGCGCGCCGGTCACGATGTGCACCTTGGCCTCCAGGCGCATGCCGCTCATGCCGATCGGCTCCTTCACGTCCTGGCCGTCGATCACGAACTCCTGCGGCTCCACCAGCAGCAAACGCTGGTCGCTCGAGATGTTGATGGCGCGCGCCGTCTCGACCACGCGGGCCACGTCGGCGGGCGTGACTTCCTTGTCCTTCACCGCCACCATGCCGCTCGAATTGATGCCGCGGATGTGGCTGCCGGTGATGCCGGTGTAGACGCGACTGATCTTGCAGTCGGCCATCAGCTCGGCTTCTTTCAGCGCCTGCTGGATGCTCTGCACGGTGGCGTCGATGTTCACCACGACGCCGCGCTTGAGGCCGTTGCTGGGCGCGATGCCCAGGCCGGCCAGCTTGAGCTCGCCGCCTTGCAGCACCTCGGCCACGACCACCATCACCTTGGCGGTTCCGATGTCCAGGCCTACGACCAGGTCTTTGTATTCTTTGGGCATGTAGATGTCCTCGGTATTCGCTACTTGATTTTTCTTGGGGCCTCGGGCGAGACCGTGGTGACGCCGCGCAGCCGCAGGGCATACGCGTCGTTGTGGCGCAGATCGGCGCGTTCGACGTCGGCCACCGTGCGGCGGTACTGGCCCGCGACCTGCGTCACGGTCTTCAGGAACCGCTGCAGGCGCGCCGACACCTCGTCGCTCTGGCCGCGGCCGAGTTCGATCTCGGCCCCGCTGTCGAGCAGCACCTTCCAGCTGCCGCGGCTGGACAGCCGCAGCTCGGCAATGTCGAAGTCGTAGGGCTCGAACATCGGCGCCAGCACGCGGTACATGCCCAGCACCTGCCCGGCCTGCTCGATCGGCCCGTCCAGGCGCGGCAGGTCGCTGTCGACCTCGGCCACGTTGGCCTCGAACACGTCGCCGAAACCGTTGATCAGCTTGGAGCCGGCCTCGTCGCCCCACACCGCCACCGGCACCTGCTCGGTCAGCGTCACGCGCAGCTTGTTCGGGAACTCGCGCCGCACCACCGCGCTGCGCACCCACGGCACCGTCTCGAAGGCGGTGCGCGCACGCGCCAGGTCGATGGTGAAGAAGTTGCCCTTGAGCTGCGGCGCCACGTTGGCGCGCAGCGTGACCGCGTTGTTGTGCGTGACCTCGCCGTCCACCTTGATGCCCGAGATCGGGAAGAAAGGCTGGCGCAGCACCCACCACGCGCTCGCCGCCAGCAGCATGAGCGCCACCAGCACGAACGCAACGTTCGCGACGATGTTCATCAGCTTGACGTCGAAGGGAGCGGGGATGCTGTCGGCCATGGCTTAGTTCGCGCCTCCCTTGGCATCGAGCGCGGCCGAAGCCAGCACGCGCACGCACAGCTCTTCATAGGGAATGCCCGCCGCGCGCGCCGACATCGGCACCAGCGAATGGCTGGTCATGCCGGGCGAGGTGTTCATCTCGAGCAGGAAGGGCTTGCGGTCGCTGGCGCGGATCATCACGTCGGCGCGGCCCCAGCCGCGGCAGCCGAGCGTGTGGTACGCGGCCAGCGTGATGCGCTGGATCTCGCGTTCCTCGGCTTCGGGCAGGCCGCTCGGGCACTGGTATTTCACGTCGTCGGTGAAGTACTTGTTCTGGTAGTCGTAGGCACCTTCGGGCGCGGCGATGCGCACCACGGGCAGCGCGCGTGCATCGAGCCCCTGGCCGAGCACGGCGCAGGTGACTTCCTCGCCGGCGATGAACTCTTCGCACAGCACGTCGGCGTCGAACTTGGCCGACAGCGCGACTGCATCCTGCATCTGCGAGTAGCCCTCGACCTTGGTCACGCCGATGGACGAGCCCTCGCGCGGCGGCTTCACGATCAGCGGCAGGCCGAGCACGTCGGGCACCACCATGATCTGCTCGCGACTTTGCTGGTCGAAGGCCAGGCGCACGTACTTGGGCGTCGGCAGGCCGTCGGCCTGCCAGATGCGCTTGGTCATGACCTTGTCCATCGCCACGCTCGAGGCCATCACGCCCGAGCCGGTGTAGGGAATGCCGAGCAGTTCGAGCGCGCCCTGCACGGTGCCGTCTTCGCCATGGCGGCCATGCAGCGCGACGAAGCAGCGCGCGAAGCCTTCGCGCTTCAGGTCGGTCAGCTCGCGCTCCGACGGGTCGAACGCGTGCGCATCGACGCCGCGCGAACGCAGGGCCTCCAGCACGCCGGCGCCGGACATCAGCGACACCTCGCGTTCCGCGGAACTGCCGCCGAACAGCACGGCGACCTTGCCGAAAAGTTGTGGATCCTGAAGGCTCACGAGGCCCTCCCCTTGCGCGCAGGGCGCTCTGAAGTTGTTGATGAGGGTGCGGGCGACGGCACGACAGCCCCGCCGAGTTCGACCACCTTGCCCGGCACGGCGCCGATGGAGCCTGCGCCCATGCACAGCACCACGTCGCCCACGCGGGCGTTGTCCAGAATGGCCTGCGGCAGCGCGTGGATGTCGTCCACGAACACCGGCTCGACCTTGCCGGCCACGCGCAGCGCGCGCGCCAGCGACCGGCCATCGGCGGCCACAATGGGCGCCTCGCCCGCGGCATAGACCTCGCCCAGCAGCACCGAGTCGGCCGTGCCGATGACCTTCACGAAGTCTTCGAAGCAGTCGCGCGTGCGGGTGTAGCGGTGCGGCTGGAAGGCCAGCACCAGCCGGCGGCCCGGGAAGGCACCGCGCGCGGCGGAAATGGTGGCCGCCATCTCGACCGGGTGATGCCCGTAGTCGTCGATGACGGTGAAGGTACCGCCGGCCGTGTCGTTCGGCACGGCCACATCGCCGTAGCTCTGGAAGCGGCGGCCCACGCCCTTGAAGCCTTCGAGGCCGCGCTGCACGGCCTCGTCGGGAATACCGAGCTCGACGGCCACGGCGATCACCGACAGCGCGTTGCGCACGTTGTGCTCGCCCGGCAGGTTCAGCACGATGGGCAGGTCGGGCAGCGTCACGCCGTTGCGGCGCTGCGCGGTGAAATGCATCTGGCCGCCGACGGCGCGCACGTCGATGGCGCGCACCTGGGCGTCTTCGCCGAAACCGTAGCTGGTGACCGGGCAGGTCACGTCGGCCACGATGTCGCGCACCGCCGGATCGTCGGTGCAAAGAATGGCCACGCCGTAGAACGGCATGCGGTGCAGGAAATCGACAAAAGCTTTCTTGAGCTTCGCGAAGTCGTGCCCGTAGGTCTCCATGTGGTCGGCGTCGATGTTCGTGACCACCGCCATCACGGGCAGCAGGTTCAGGAACGAGGCGTCCGACTCGTCGGCCTCGACCACGATGTAGTCGCCGCTGCCCAGCTGCGCATTGGCGCCGGCGCTGTTCAGGCGACCGCCGATCACGAAGGTCGGGTCGAGCCCGGCGGCGTCGAGCACGCTCGCCACCAGGCTGGTGGTGGTGGTCTTGCCGTGCGTGCCGGCAATGGCGATGCCCTGCTTCAGGCGCATCAGCTCCGCGAGCATCAGCGCACGCGGCACGACCGGAATGCGCTTTTCGCGCGCGGCCAGCACCTCGGGGTTGTCCGACTGCACGGCGGTGGACGTGACGACTGCGTCCGCGCCGTCGATGTGCGCGGCGGCATGGCCCACGAAGGTGCCGATGCCCAGGCCTGCAAGGCGGCGCAGCGTGGCGCTGTCCGACAGGTCGGAGCCGGTGATCTTGTAGCCCAGGTTCAGCAGCACCTCGGCGATGCCGCTCATGCCGGAGCCGCCGACGCCGACGAAGTGGATGTGACGGATCGCGTGCTTCATTTCGCAAGCTCCTCGCAGGCGCGGACGACGGCCTGGACGGCTTCGGTCTTCCGCATAGTCTTGGCCTTCTGGGCCCGTTCGATCAAGGTCGCGCGTTCGGTTGTCTGTAGCAAATCAGCCAGCAATTCAGGGGTGAGGTCGGTCTGTTGCACCAGCCAGCCGCCGCCCGCGTCCACGAGGAAGCGCGCGTTGGTGGTCTGGTGGTCGTCGACCGCCGAGGGGAAAGGCACGAACAGCGCTGCTGCGCCGACGGCCGCGATTTCGGTGACGGTGCTGGCGCCCGCGCGCGCGACGATGAGGTCGGCCTCGGCGTACGCCTGCGCGGTGTCGTCGATGAAGGGCGTGAGTTCGCCCTCGACGCCGGCCGCCGCATAGTTGGCGCGCAGCTCGTCGATCTGCTTGGCGCCGCTCTGGTGCAGCACCTGTGGACGAAGGTCGGGCGCGATGCGCGCCAGCGCCTGCGGCACGACGGTGTTGAGCGCACGCGCGCCCAGGCTGCCGCCGACCACCAGCAGCTTGAGTGGGCCCGTGCGGCCCGCGAAACGCGTGGCCGGATCGGGCTGCGAGGTGAACGCCGCGCGCAGCGGATTGCCCACCCACTGCGCCTTCTTCAGCACGTTCGGGAAGGCCGTGAACACGCGGTCGGCCACGCCCGCCAGCACCTTGTTGGCGAGGCCGGCGACCGAGTTCTGCTCGTGCAGCACCAGCGGCTTGCCCATGAGCACGCCCATCATTCCGCCCGGGAAGGTGATGTAGCCGCCCAGGCCCACCAGCACGTCGGGCTTCACGCGGCGCACCACGCCCAGGCTCTGCCAGAAGGCGCGCAGCAGCTTCAGCGGCAGCAGGAACAGCGTGAGCGGACCCTTGCCGCGCACGCCGCCGAACTGCACCGGCTCGAAAGCGAAGCCGCGCGGCGGCACGAGTTTTTCTTCCATGCTGCCGGGCGCGCCCAGCCAGTGCACGCGCCAGCCGCGCTCGCGCAGGGCTTCGGCCACGGCCAAACCCGGGAAGATGTGGCCGCCTGTGCCGCCTGCCATGACCAGAGCAGTGCGCGTCATACGCGACCTCCCCGCATGAGCACGCGGTTCTCATAGTCGATGCGCAGCACCACAGCCAGCGCCACGAGGTTCATCAAAATCGCCGAGCCGCCGAAACTCATCAGCGGCAAGGTCAGGCCCTTGGTCGGCAGTGCGCCAAGGTTCACGCCCATGTTGATGAAGGCCTGGAAGCCCATCCACACGCCCACGCCCTGCGCCACGAGGCCCGAGAACACGCGGTCGAGTGCGATCGCCTGACGACCGATGTGCATGATGCGGCGCGTGAGCCAGAGGAACATGCCGATGATCAGCAGCACGCCGACCAGGCCGAACTCTTCGCCGATCACGGCCAGCAAGAAGTCGGTGTGCGCTTCGGGCAGCCAGTGCAGCTTCTCGACGCTGCCGCCCAGGCCCACGCCGAAGACCTCGCCGCGCCCGATGGCGATCAGCGAGTGCGACAGCTGGTAGCCCTTGCCCAGCGCGTGCTCTTCGCTCCACGGATCGAGGTACGCAAAGATGCGCTCGCGGCGCCACGGGCTGCTCGCCACGATGGAGCCGAAGGCCACCACCACCAGCGTCGCGATCACGAAGAACATGCGCGCGTTCACGCCGCCCAGGAACAGGATGCCCATGGCGATCACGGCGATCACCATGAAGGCGCCCATGTCGGGCTCGGCCATCACCAGCATGCCGACCACCACCACCGCGATGCCCATCGGCAGCACGGCGCGGAAGAAGCGCTCCTTGATCTCCATCTTGCGCACCATGTAGCTGGCGGCATAAAGCACCATCGCGAACTTGGCCAGCTCCGACGGCTGGAAGCGCATGAAGCCCATCGGCAGCCAGCGGCGCGCGCCGTTCACGTTGATGCCGATGTGCGGAATGAGCACCGCCACCAGCAGCAGCAACGAAGCCACGAAGAGCCAGGGCGCGGCGCGCTCCCAGGTCTTCATCGGCACCTGGAAGGTCAGCAGCGCGGCGATGAAGGCGATGACCAGCGAGGCCGCATGCCGCGTGAGGAAGTACGAGGGGCCGTAGCCGGCGCGCGCGAAACGCGGGTTGTCGGGCAGCGCGATCGAGGCCGAATACACCATGATCAGGCCCCAGGTCATCAGCGCGACCGTGACCCAGACCAGCGCCTGGTCGAAGCCCAGCACGCGCATCGGCGTGGCCTTGGTCTGCGCAATGCCGGCGCCGCCCAGCCGCACGGGCAGGTGCACGGGCAGCGAATCCATGCCGCTGCGGGCGCGCCGGAACCAGCCGCCGAAACGGCTGCCGGTGCGGGTTTCCTGGCCTGCGGCTGCGGAGTTCAAATCGGGTCCTCCATCGATCCGGCGGTGGACAGCGACGCGCTGGGCACGTACGACACCACGGCGTCGTCGCCACCCACGGCCTCGCGCGGGCTTTCGGCGTAGGCCTCGACGGCCTCGCAGAACACTTCGGCGCGGTGCGCGTAGTCCTTGAACATGTCGAAGCTCGCACAGGCCGGTGACAGCAGCACGGCATCGCCGGGGTGGGCGCGCGCGGCGGCGAGCTTGACGGCTTCTTCCATCGAGCCCGCGTGCTTCAGCGACACGCCGGTGGAAGCCAACGCGGCCTCGATGAGCGGGGCGTCGCGGCCGATGAGCACGACGGCGCGCGCGTACTGGCGCACGGGGTCGGCCAGCGGCTCGAAGTCCTGGCCCTTGCCTTCGCCGCCGAGGATCACGACCACGCGACGCTCTTCACCAAGGCCGCTCAATGCGGCCACGGTGGCGCCGACGTTGGTGCCCTTGCTGTCGTCGAAGAACTCGACCTCGTCCACGATCGCGATCGGTTCGACGCGGTGCGGCTCGCCGCGGTATTCGCGCAGGCCGTACAGCATCGGGCCCAGCGGGCAGTCGGCGGCGCTGGCGAGCGCGAGCGCGGCCAGGGCGTTCATGGCGTTGTGGCGGCCGCGGATGCGCAGTGCGTCGGCGGGCATGAGGCGCTGGAAGAAGATTTCTTCTTCGACCACCGCGCCGCGCTTGCGCTTCTGCGTTTCGTCGGCTTCCAGCGCGCGCACCAGCCACGAAACGCCGTTGATGCGCTCGATGCCGTAGTCGCCGGGACGCAGCGGCATCGCACCGCCGAAGGTGACGTGGGCGCGGATCTGCGGACGCTGCAGCTTCACGCGGACAGGCGGCGGCAGCATGGCCATCACGCCGGCGTCGTCGCGGTTCAGGATCAACAGGCCCTTGGCGCCGAAGATGCGCGCCTTTGCCGCGGCATACGCCGGCATGTCGCCATGCCAGTCGAGGTGGTCCTGCGTGAGGTTGAGCACGGTCGCGGCCGTGGGCTCGAAGCCCTGCACGCCGTCGAGCTGGAAGCTCGAGAGTTCAAGCACCCACACCTCGGGCAGCGTGTCGGCGTCGATGTGCGCGGCCAGCGTGTCGAGCAGCGTCGGGCCGATGTTGCCGGCCACGGCCACGGTCTTGCCTGCACGCTCGACCAGCTGGCCGGTGAGCGAGGTGACAGTGGTCTTGCCGTTGGTGCCGCTGATTGCGAGCACGGCCGGCGTGTAGCCCTTGGGCGCTTCGGGTTCGGGCTCCGGCATGAGCACCATCTGGGGCGTGTCTTCCTCGACCGCGGCCGATGCCGGGTTGGTGGCGGACAGCTCGGCGATCGTGGCGACGAACGCTGCGGCCTCGCGCGCCGCCGTGGGCACGTAGGGCTTGCCGGGGGGCGGGAGCCGGGAGAGGCTGGCGGCGGACACGGGTGCGGGCGGCGCATCGGCGGCCGGTGCTGCGCCGTCTTCCGTCGCGGCGTCTTCAGCGACAACATCTTCGGTGGGCGGCGTTACCGGCACGCTCAGCGATGCGTCGCGCGGCATGGCTTCGGCCATGGCGGGCAGCGTAGGTTCGACGGCTTCGGTCGGTTCGACGGAAGCTGCGGGTTCAGCTTCTGCTGCAGTCGCATCGACGGGCAGTGCGGCTTCGGTCGACTCAGGGGCCACGGCCTCCGTGGGTGCAGCAGCCTCGGTCGCCTCCACAGCGTCGACGGGTGCAGCCGCTGCGGGCTCGCCTTCGGCAACCGCAGCAGCTACCGGCGCCGGCACTTCCGGCGTCTCGAGCACCGCAGCATCCGCCACAGAGACTTCTTCGCTCAAGGCCAGTTCGGCCTGGGCAGGCGTTTCGACGACGGGCTCGGTCACGGCGACCTCAACTGGCGCTTCAGCTTCAGCCTCGGCCTCCACCACCGGCACCTCGACCGTCCGCAGGTCGAGCAGCGCGCGCGCGAACAGGTCCAGCTCGCCGCCGACCACGAGGCCCACGGCCTTGGCGGCATCGACGACCGGCGCCAGCGTCGCGGGCGACAGGCCCGGCGAGCGGTAGACGGCTCGGATCGGCGTGCCTTCAACCAGCGCGGCCGTGAACGGCCCGCCGATGAAGGTCGCGTCGGGCAGCTCGGCCTGCAGCGTCGCGAGCGAAGTGGGTGCCTCGCGCGTGTCGGCCACGGTCACGACCGCGCCGTGGCGCGCGCACCAGCGCGCCATCGCCAGCCCGGACGCGCCGAGGCCGAGGATGAGAACGGGGAGGTCTTTCAGGTGCCGCATGGTTGTGTGGTTACCGCAGCTTCAGCGTGGAAAGGCCGATGAGGCACAGCAGCATCGTGATGATCCAGAAGCGCACGACGACCTGCGTCTCGCGCCAGCCGCTCTTCTCGAAGTGGTGGTGCAGCGGTGCCATCTTGAGCACGCGGCGGCCTTCGCCGTAGCGCTTCTTCGTGTACTTGAAGTACATGACCTGTGCCATCACCGAGATCGCCTCGACCACGAAGATGCCGCCCATGATGAAGAACACGATCTCCTGGCGCACGATGACCGCGATGGTGCCCAGCGCGCCGCCCAGCGCCAGCGCGCCCACGTCGCCCATGAAGACCTGCGCCGGATGGGTGTTGAACCAGAGGAACGCCAGCCCCGCGCCGGCCATGGCCGAGCAGAACACCAGCAACTCGCCCGAACCCGGGATGTTGGGGAACAGCAGGTACTTGGAATACACCGCGCTGCCCGTGACGTACGCGAACACGCCCAGCGCCGAGCCCACCATCACCACCGGCATGATCGCCAGGCCGTCGAGGCCGTCGGTCAGGTTGACGGCGTTGCTGGCGCCCACGATCACGAGGTACGTGAGGATGACAAAGCCGATGCCGCCCAGCGGGTAGCTCACTTCCTTGAAGAAAGGCACCAGCAGGTTGATCTTGGGCGGAAAGTCGAGGTCGAAGCCCGAGCGGACCCAGGCGTAGAACAGCTCGAGCACGCGCCAGTTGGAGCTCTCGGAAATGCTGAACAGCAGGTAGAAGCCCGCGAGCAGGCCGACCAGCGATTGCCAGAAATACTTCTCGCGCGAGCGCATGCCTTCGGGGTCCTTGCGCACCACCTTGCGCCAGTCGTCGACCCAGCCGATGGCGCCGAAGCCCATCGTCACCCACAGCACGATCCACACGAAGCGGTTCGAGATGTCGAACCACAGCAAGGTGGCGAACGCGATGGCGAACAGCACCAGCACGCCGCCCATGGTCGGCGTGCCGCTCTTGGTCAGGTGCGTTTCCATGCCGTAGCCGCGGATCGGCTGGCCGATCTTGAGCGCGGCGAGGCGGCGAATGACGTACGGGCCGGCCACCAGGCCGACCACGAGCGCGGTCAGCGCGGCCATGAGGGCGCGGAACGTGAGGTAGTTGAAAACGCGCAAGAACCCGAACTCGGGCGACAGCGTCTGCAGCCATTGGGCCAGGGACATCAGCATGGTGTGTTGCGCGGCTCATGCGTCATGACCGGCCTCCTTTTGTTGTTGTGCTTCGATCGCCTGCACCACGCGTTCCATCTTCATGAAGCGCGAACCCTTGACCAGCACGCTGCCCAGCTGCGGCAGGCGGGCGAGCACGGCCGCGCGGAGCGTGTCGAAATCGTCGAAATGGCGACCGCCGGCATCGCCAGCGTCGTCGTTGTTGTTGAAAGCCGTGGCCGCGTGCACGGTCTCGCCGCCCAGCGTGTAGACGGCGTCGAGCCCGCGCTGCCGCGCCCAGGCGCCGACTTCGGCGTGGAATGCGGGCGCGCGGTCGCCGACCTCGCCCATCTCGCCGAGCACCAGCAGGCGCGGCGCGGGCAGGCCGGTGAGCACGTCGATGGCGGCAATCACGGAATCGGGGTTGGCGTTGTAGCTGTCGTCGACCAGCGTGAGCGCGTGCCCGTCGGGCAACACGACCTCGACGGCCCGCGAGCGGCCCTTGACCGGCTCGAAGGCCGACAGGCCCGCGGCGATGGTGTCGAGCGACACGCCGGCGGCCAGCGCGCAGGCGGTGGCGGCGAGCGCGTTGCCCACGTTGTGGCGGCCCGCGATGTGCAGGCGCGCGTCGAAGGTGCCCAGCGGCGTGCGCACGCGCACGGTCCAGGCGCCCTGCAGCCATTCGGCGCTGTCGAGCGAGATGTCGGCATCGGCGTGTTCGCTGAAGGTCAGGCAGCGGCGCGAGCCGCTCTGGCGCGCCATGTCGGTCCACAGCGAGGTGAAGGTGTCGCCGTACGGGAACACGGCCGTGCCGTCGTCGGGCAGCGCCGCGAACACGGCGGCGTTCTCGATGGCGACCGCCTCGACGCTGGCCATGAACTCCTGGTGCTCGCGCTGCGCGTTGTTGACCAGCGCGATGGTCGGGCGCGACATGGCGGCCAGCCGTGCGATCTCGCCCGGGTGGTTCATGCCCAGTTCGAGCACTGCCAGCTGGTGCTGCGCGCGCAGGCGCATCAGCGTGAGCGGCACGCCGATCTCGTTGTTGAAGTTGCCGGCCGTGGCCAGCGCGCGGTCGGCGCGGAAGGCGGCGAGCACGGACGCGATCATCTGCGTGACCGTGGTCTTGCCGTTGCTGCCGGTGACGGCGATCAGCGGCAGGCTGAACTGCGCGCGCCAGCCGGCGCCCAGCGCGCCGAGGGCGATGAGCGAATCGGGCACCTCGAGGCCGGCAAGGCCGGCGGCTTCAAGGCCGCCGTGCGCAATGGCGGCCACGGCGCCCTGCTTCTTCGCATCGGCCAGGAAGTCGTTGGCATCGAAGCGCTCGCCCTTGAGCGCAACGAACAGGTCGCCGGCGGCCAGGGTGCGGGTGTCGGTGTGGACGCGGGCGACGACGGTGGTGGGGTCGCCCACGAGGCGCGAACCTGGCACCCATTGCTGCGCCTGCGCCAGCGTGAGGTTGAGCGGTGTGGAGACGGGCGTGGCCATGGCGGTCATGCGGCACCCCGCGTGGCGAGCGCGTCGAGCGCGTGGGTCTTGTCGGAGAACGGCAGGCGCTGGCCGGCGATTTCCTGCCACTCTTCGTGGCCCTTGCCGGCGATGAGCACCACGTCTTGCGGGGCCGCCTGCGCAATGGTTTCGGCAATGGCCCGCGCGCGGTCGACCTGCACGCGGGCCGCCTCGACGCGCGTGAAGCCGCGCAGTGCCTGGCTGATGATGGCGTCGGGGTTCTCGTTGCGCGGGTTGTCGCTGGTGAGCACGACGTGGTCGGCCTGCCGCTCGGCAACGGCGGCCATCAGCGGGCGCTTGATCGGGTCGCGGTTGCCGCCGCAGCCGAACACGCACCAGAGCGCGCCGCCGCGCTGCCTGGCGAGCGGGCGCAGGCCGGCGAGGGCTTTGTCGAGCGCGTCGGGCGTGTGGGCGTAGTCGACCACGGCCAGCGGCGCACCGTCGGTCGGCTGCACGCGGTCCATGCGGCCCGGCACGCTACTGAGGTGGGCGCAGGCGGCCACGGCCTGCGCGAGCGTGAGACCCAGCGCGCGCAGGGTGCCGAGCACGCCGAGCAGGTTGGCGACGTTGTACTGGCCGATCAGCCCGGTGGCGAGCGGCTCGGCCGGCGCCGTGCTGCCGTGTTCGGCCACGGTGAACTGCAGGCCTTGGGCGTCGTAGCCGATGTCGCGCGCCATGAGCCGCGCGGGCTTGCCGGCGGCCGAGACGGTCCAGACGTCGAGCGCGCCGATGCCGGCGTCGACGAGGTTGGCGCACAGGCTGGCGCCGTGCATGTCGTCGATGTTGATCACGGCGGCGCGCAGGCCGGGCCAGCGGAACAGCTCGGCCTTGGCCTGCCAGTAGGCGTCCATGCTGCCGTGGTAGTCGAGGTGGTCCTGCGTGAAATTGGTGAACACGGCGACCGCGATGCGGCAGCCGTCGAGCCGGCGCTCGGCGATGCCGATCGACGAGGCCTCGATGGCGCAGGCGCCGAAGCCTTCGGTGACGAAGTCGCGCAGCGCGCGCTGCAGCATCACGGGGTCGGGCGTGGTCAGGCCGGTGTAGGTGAGCGCGGGCGGCACGCCGATGCCCAGCGTGCCCACCACGGCGCAGGGCGACGGGGCGCCGCGCTCGGTGGTGCCGTCGGGGCGCATCGCGCGCACACCGCCGGCCGCACGCAGCGTGGACAGCGATTCGGCCAGCCACCACGCAGTGGAGGTCTTGCCGTTGGTGCCGGTCACGGCCAGCAGGTCGAGCTGCGCCGAGGGGTTGTCGTAGAAGGCGGCGGCGATCGGGCCGGTGGCAGCCTTGAGGCCGGGGTAGCTCACGATGCGTTCATCGCCGTCGAAGCCGAAGGCGTCCACGCCCTCGTGCTCGACGAGGCAGGCCACGGCGCCCTGCGCCAGCGCGGCCGCCACGTGCTGGCGGCCGTCGGTCGCGGCACCGGGCCAGGCGATGAAGGCATCGCCCGGGCCGACCGCGCGGCTGTCGGCGAGCAGCGCGCCCTGCACGCGCTCTTTCAGCCAGAACGCGGCGGTGGTGGGGGAAGTGAGTGTCAGCATGTCAGAAGCTCTCGGGGACGTCTTGCGTCTGCACGAGGGGTTTGACCGCCAGATCGGGCGGGACGTTCATCATGCGCAGGGTCTGCTGCACGACTTCGCTGAACACGGGCGCCGCGGCGAGGCCGCCGAAATACTGGCCGTCGGTCGGCTCGTCGATCATCACCGCGACGATGATGCGCGGCTTCTCGATGGGCGCCATGCCGGTGAACCAGGCGCGGTACTTGTTGCTGGCGTAGCCCTTGCCGACCTGCTTGTGGGCCGTGCCCGACTTGCCGCCGACCGAGTAGCCCACCGTTTGCGCGCGTGTGCCGGTGCCGCCGGGGCCGGCGGCCATCTGCAGCATCTTGCGCACGGCGAGCGCGTTGGACGGCGAGAACACGCGCACGCCGACGGGCGGCTCGGCGTTCTTCAGGATGGTCACCGGAATGAGCGAGCCGTCGTGCGCGAACGAGGTGTACGAATGCGCCATCTGGAACAGCGACGCCGACAGGCCGTAGCCGTAGGCCATGGTCGCCTGCTCGACCGGCTTCCAGGTCTTCCACGGGCGCAGCCGGCCCGTCACGGCACCAGGAAACTGGATCTGCGGCTTCTGGCCGTAGCCGAGCGCGGTGTAGGTGTCCCACATCTCGTGGGGCGTCATCTTCTGGGCGATCTTGAGCGCGCCCACGTTGCTCGACTTCTGGATCACGCCCTCGACCGTCAGTGAACCGTAGTTGTGGGTGTCGCTGATGGTGAAGCCGCCCAGCTGGTAGCGCCCAGGCGCGGTGTCGATGATGGTCGAGGGCTTCACGCGGCCGGCCTCCAGCGCCATCGCCACGGTGATCGGCTTCATGGTCGAGCCGGGCTCGAAGGTGTCGGTGAGCGCGCGGTTGCGCAGCTGCTCGCCCGTGAGGTTCTGGCGCTTGTCGGGCACGTAGCTCGGGTAGTTGGCCAGCGCCAGCACCTCGCCGGTGGTGCTGTCGAGCACCACCACGCTGCCGGCCTTGGCCTTGCGCGCCGTCACGGCGTCGCGCAGCTTCTGGTAGGCGAAGAACTGCACCTTGCTGTCGATGCTCAGCTGGATGTCGCGGCCTTCGACCGGCGGCACCTGCTCGCCCACGCCCTCGACCACGCGGCCCAGCCGGTCCTTGATGACGCGGCGCGAGCCGGCCTTGCCGGCCAGCTCCTTGTTGAAGCCCAGCTCGATGCCTTCCTGGCCGTTGTCTTCCACGTTGGTGAAGCCCACCACGTGCGCCGCCGCCTCGCCCTCGGGGTACTGGCGCTTGTATTCCTTGCGCTGGTAGATGCCCTTGAGGTTGAGCGCGGCGATCTGCTTGGCAATGGGCTCGTCGACCTGGCGCTTGATCCAGACGAAGGTCTTGTCTTCGTCTTCGAGCTTCTTGTCGAAGTCCTTCTGCGGCATGCCGAGCAGTTTGGCCACCTGCTTGAGCTTGGCGCGCACCTCGGGGTCGTCGCGCTCCACGTCTTCGGGAATGGCCCAGATGCTGGGCGCCACCACGCTGGACGCCAGGATGAGCCCGTTGCGATCGAGGATGCGGCCGCGGTTGGCCGGCAGCTCCAGCGTGCGCGCAAAGCGCACTTCGCCCTGGCGCTGGAAGAAGCTGTTGTTGAAGACCTGCACGTACGCGGCCCGCGCCGCCAGCATGACGAAGCCGAAGGCGATGCCGGCGACGATGAACTTGCTGCGCCACACCGGCGTCTTGCTCGCGAGCAAGGGGCTGGTGGTGTAGCGCACGCTGCGGTTGCCGCGGCTCATCGGGCGGGCCTCGCGGTGGCGGCGCCGGGTTTGGGCTGCGTGGTCGGCGGCAGCGGTGCGATGGCCGGGATCACCGAGCCGTCAGGCCGCACGTACTGCGTGATGGCCGGCGAGGCCGTGCGCATCTGCAGCTGTTCCTTGGCCAGCTTCTCCACGCGCAGCGGCGTGGCCTGTGCGCGCTTTTCCACCTGCAGGCGGTCGTGCTCGGTTTCGAGCTTGCGCGCCTCCTGCTGGGCGCGGTCGAACTCGGTGTAGAGCTGACGCGACTGGTACTGGGTGTGCACAAGGTACAAAGCCGTCGCAATGACGGCCAGCAGAAGGAGCAGGTTGATCCGCGCCATGGCTACCCGGCTTCCGTGCGTTCAGCCACCCGAAGGATGGCGCTGCGCGAGCGCGGGTTGCCGCGCACTTCTTCTTCGGACGGCTTGATGCGCTCGAGCGCGTGCAGCTTCATCACCTTGGGCGCAGCGAAGGGCGCGCGGCGGTCGTAGACCTCCTTCGAGTGCTTGGCGATGAACTGCTTGACGATGCGGTCTTCGAGCGAATGGAAGCTGATCACCGCGAGCCGGCCGCCGGGCGCAAGCACCGACAGGCTGGCTTCTAGCGCTTGTTGCAGCTCCTCAAGCTCGGCGTTGATGAAAATCCGAAAAGCCTGAAATGTGCGCGTTGCAGGGTTCTGGCCCTGCTCGCGGGTTTTGACCGTGCCAGCCACGAGCTCGGCCAGTTCGGTGGTGGTTGAAATTGCGCCCCGTTCTTGTCTGCGAGCAACAATCGCCTTTGCAATCTGAACAGCAAACCGTTCTTCGCCATAGTCACGGATCACCTCTGCAATTTGTTGAAGTTCGGCCGTTGCCAGCCACTCGGCCACGCTCTCGCCGCGCGTGGTGTCCATGCGCATGTCGAGCGGACCGTCGAAACGGAAACTGAAACCGCGCACCGGGTTGTCGATCTGCGGCGAACTCACGCCCAGGTCCATCAGCAAACCGTTGACGCTGGCGTCGGGCAATTCGCCCAGCGAGCGGAACCCCTGGTGGCGGATAGAAAAACGCGCATCCGAGATGCGCGCTGCTTCGGCCACTGCTTCTGCATCCTTGTCGAATGCGATGAGCCTGCCTTCCGGCGCCAGCCGCGCGAGGATGGCGCGCGCATGCCCTCCGCGGCCGAAGGTGGCGTCCACGTACGTGCCTGCGCCTGCCGCGCTGCCGGAAAGAAGTGCTTCCACCGCCTCGCTCAACAAGACGGTCGTGTGGGTCAGGGGGGTGTTCACGGGGATCCTCAGAACGCGAAGTCCTGAAACACATCCGGCATCTCACCCTGGGTGGCCTCGGCCTCCTTGGCCTCGTAGGTGGCTTTGTCCCAGAGTTCGAAGTGGTTGCCCATGCCCAGCAACAGCGTCTCGCGGTTGATGCCGGTGGCGGCGCGCAGCTCGGGCGACACCAGCACGCGGCCGGTGCCGTCCATCTCGACGTCCATCGCGTTACCGAGGAAGACGCGCTTCCACCACTGCGCCGACATCGGCAGCGCAGCAATGCGTTCGCGGAATTTTTCCCATTCGGGACGGGGGAACACCATCAGGCATCCGTGCGGATGCTTGGTGATCGTGAGCTGGCCGCCTGCCGTCGCGCTCAGGACGTCACGGTGCCGGGTCGGCACGGAGAGCCGCCCCTTGGCATCCAGACTGAGCGATGAAGCGCCTTGAAACACGACCACGAAACCCCTGTGGTGGGAGGTGCCGCGACACCCGGAAGGGGCGTTGCCCGCACTTTTTCCCACTTAACTGCACTTTTTTCCACTGTAGCAGGAAACACTTGCGACGCAACTGGGGCTCGGGGGTATTTTTTGTAATGGAATCAACGACTTAGCGCCGATTTCCAAAGCTGGAAATCGGCGAATTGTGTTGAAAATGAAGTACTTAGCTCACGCAGTGAAAGTGATGCGTGAAGGACGACCCCGTTACAGGGGCCGGGGAGGCGGCTTCAGAGGATGAAGCGCGAAAGGTCTTCGTCGTGACTTAGTGCCGCAAGGCGCTCGTCGACGTAAGCGGCATCGATGCGGACCGTCTGGCCCTCGATGCGGGTGGCATCGAAGCTTACCTCATCGAGCAGGCGCTCCATCACGGTCGAGAGGCGGCGTGCGCCGATGTTCTCGGTGCGCTCGTTCACCTCGAAGGCGATGGCCGCCAAACGCGTGATGCCGTCGGGCGTGAAGTCGAGCGTCACGCCTTCGGTGGCCAGCAATGCCTGGTACTGCTTCACGAGCGATGCGCGGGTCTGCGTGAGGATGCTCTCGAAGTCCGACACCGAGAGCGATTGCAGCTCGACGCGGATCGGAAAGCGCCCCTGCAGCTCGGGGATCAGGTCGCTCGGCTTGCTCAGGTGGAAGGCGCCGCTTGCGATGAACAGCATGTGGTCGGTGCGCACCACGCCGTACTTGGTCGACACGGCCGTGCCTTCCACGAGCGGCAGCAGGTCGCGCTGCACGCCCTGGCGCGAGACGTCGGAGCCCTGCGCTTCGCTGCGCGTGGCGACCTTGTCGATCTCGTCGATGAACACGATGCCGTTCTGCTCGGCGTTGGCAATCGCCTGCGTGCGGATCTCGTCCTCGTTGACCAGCTTGGCGGCCTCTTCGTCGATCAACAGGCGCATCGCCTCGGCGATCTTGAGCTTGCGCGTCTTGCGCTTGCCGCCACCGATCTGCCCGAACATGCCGCGCAGTTGCTCGGTCATTTCCTCCATGCCGGCGGGGCCCATGATCTCGAGCGGCGCGCGGGTCTCGGCGAGGTCGAGCTCGATCTCCTTGTCGTCGAGCTGGTGCTCGCGCAGTTTCTTGCGAAAGGCCTGGCGCGTCGGATTGGGGCTGTCGAGTGCGGGCGTGGCGCCATCGGCGCCGCGTGCCGGCGGCAGCAGCGCGTCGAGGATGCGCTCCTCGGCCGCGTCTTCGGCGCGGGCACGCACCTTCACGCTTTCGGATTCGCGCGTCTGCTTGACGGCGATCTCGGCGAGGTCGCGAATGATCGAATCGACGTCCTTGCCCACGTAGCCCACCTCGGTGAACTTGGTGGCCTCGACCTTGATGAACGGCGCATCGGCCAGGCGGGCCAGGCGGCGCGCGATTTCGGTCTTGCCGACACCCGTCGGGCCGATCATGAGGATGTTCTTCGGCGTGATCTCGTGGCGCAGCGAATCGTCGACCTTCTGGCGGCGCCAGCGGTTGCGCAGCGCAATGGCCACGGCGCGCTTGGCGGCGGGCTGGCCGACGATGTGGTTGTCGAGCTCGGAGACGATTTCCTGGGGGGTCATGGACATGGTCAGAGCGCTTCCACCGTGTGGTTCATGTTCGTGTAAATGCAGATTTCTCCGGCGATCGCCAGCGATTTGCGCACGATCTGCTCGGCCGAGAGGTCGGTGTTGTCGATCAGCGCCTTGGCCGCCGACTGGGCGTACGCGCCGCCCGAACCGATGGCGATCACGCCGTCTTCAGGCTCCAACACGTCGCCATTGCCGGTGATGATGAGCGAGGTCGTGGCGTCGGCCACGGCCAGCATGGCCTCGAGCTTGCGCAGCACGCGGTCGGTGCGCCAATCTTTGGTGAGCTCGACCGCTGCGCGGGTCAAGTGGCCCTGGTGCTTTTCGAGCTTGGCCTCGAAACGCTCGAAGAGCGTGAAGGCATCGGCGGTGGCGCCAGCGAATCCCGCCAGGACCTTGCCGTGATAGAGCCGCCGCACTTTGCGCGCCGTGCCCTTGATGACGATGTTGCCGAGAGTGACCTGCCCGTCCCCACCAATGGCGACCTGATCGCCTTGGGGGGTCTTGCGGCGCACGCTCACGATGGTGGTGCCGTGAAACTGTTCCATCGCAGCCATCTGGGGATGGGCCCCGCCAATGCAACCCCTGCGGTCGGACAAGCTGATGGCGGAAAAAACGCGGCGCAGAGGCCGCGGATGCCCCGTAAAGGGTCAGTTTTTGCGGACTGCGACCGTGGCGTGGTCGGTGATGCCGATCAGCCCAAAGAGCGCAGCGATCAGCCGGTGCGCGTCGACGAACTGCACCCGTTCGCCGTTCGCGTCACGCTCGCGCACCCAGCTCAGCAGCGTGCCGGCCGCCGCCAGGTCCATGCGCAGCAGGGCCGCGCACGAGATGACCGGCGCCGTCGTGTGGCGCAGGTCGTGGTCCAGGCGCTGCCAGCACGACAGCGAATCGCCGCGCAGGTCGCCCGCCAGCGCGGCAAAGCCGCTGTCGGTGGACGGGAAGCTCTCGGAATCGCCCCCGACCGACAGCAGCGACCACACCGAACTCGGCCGGCTCGGCGGCGGCGCGGCCAGCAAGGTGCACTCGCCCTTCGGGTCTTGCCAGGAGGGCGGCGACACCTCGTAGGTGATGCAGTAGTTGAGCGCCACCAGCTCGAAGTCGTCGGGCATGTGCAGCATGCGCAGCGTCGCGAGGCGCAGCTGCCACCAGGCGTCGTCGGGATGGCGCTCGTTGTTGGGCGTGGCCGCGGCCAGCACGGCCATGAGCTGCGAGGCACCGAAGAAGCGCAGCTGCACCGGCGAATCGGACCAGTGCGCGAACAGGATGCGCAGCGGCGCGGCGGCGGGCGGGTCGATCTCGGTGAGCGCGCGCCAGTCGAGCGTCCAGACCATGCCGGCCTGCGAGAGCGCGCGCGTGAGCGCCATGAGCCCTTCGCGCGTGAGGTGAGCCGGGCTGGCCCAGTCGGCGGCGCCCGTCGTGTCGGAGGCCGCTTCGGCATCCTCGCTGGCGGTGACGGCCTTCACGCTGCGGGCAAGCTCGTCGAGCGAAACCCAGTCGGGCCCCATGCGCTTCATGCGCTGCGCATAGCGCATGCGGGCGGCCGCGAACTTGGCGGCGTCGCCGGTGGCGCGGTACAGGTCGAACAGCGCGCGCCAGCGGGCGTCGTCGCGTTCCAGCGTGGCGGCGGCGGCGCCGTCTTCGGTGGCGGGCGCGCTTTCGGCAGCCAGTGCCTGCAGCAGGATGGCTTCGGCGCCGGTGTCGTCGCCGTGCGCGAAGCGGATCACCGCCTCTTCGAGCGCGCCGTCGTGCGCGAGCCGGGACGGCTGCGGCGCGGGGACGGCGGCTGCGGCGACCTCTGGCGCTGCGGCCACGGGTGCAGAAGCAACCGGCGCGCCCGAATCGGCCGGCAACTGGTCGCCCCCGCTGTCGACCGGCGGCAGCGTCTCAGCGCCCGCGTCGGGCGGCGGATTGACCAGCGTCTCGCCGTTCGGCCCGCGGCCCTTCCACCACTGCTGCGACATCTGCTCTTCGATCTCGTCGATCTTCTTGAGCGTGAGTGCGCGGCCCTCGGGTTTCTCGGAGGTGCTGTTGAGGTTGAACGACGAGGGCGTGACCGTGGCCTCGAAGGCGTGGGCCGCCGCCTCGCGTTGGCGCAGCTTGCGCAGCATGTCGAACTCGCGACGGCGCACGAAGTCGTTGCGCTGACGCCGTTCGATCATTTCCTTCAGCATCTCGCGGCTGTAGGTCTGCTCGGGCAGCGACGAGTCGGAGGACGGGGCGTCCAGCTCCGACCAGTCTTTCAGGGGATTTCGAACGAACTTGGCCACCTTCGAAAAAAGGCGGCCTGACTCTTCCTTTGCCATTCAGAGAAGGTTATCGAAAGCGCGAATTTCTCTCTACCTTGCTGCGGCTCAATCCCCGAACATTTTCTGCTTCAGCTCGCGGCGCTGTTGCGCTTCGAGCGAGAGCGTGGCGGTCGGGCGGGCCAGCAGGCGGCCGACGCCGATGGGCTCGCCGGTCTCGTCGCAGTAGCCGTAGTCGCCGGCGTCGATGCGCTGGATCGACTGCTCGATCTTCTTGAGCAGCTTGCGTTCGCGGTCGCGCGTGCGCAGTTCGAGCGCGTGCTCTTCCTCGATGGTGGCGCGGTCGGCCGGGTCGGGCACGACCACGGTGTCTTCGCGCAGGTGCTCGGTGGTTTCACCGGCGTTCTCGAGGATGCCGCGCTTGAGTTCGACGAGCTTCAGGCGGAAGAACGCCATCTGCTTGTCGTTCATGTACTCGTCGTCGGGCATCGCGATGACTTCGGCATCGCTCAGCTCGGCGGGCGTCTTGGTCTTCCAGTTGTTGACCAGCTTCGGGTCTTTCTTGACGGCCAGGGGCGGCGGCGGCACCAGCGCGGTGGAAGGCGCCTGCGAGAAGCTGGATTTGGCGGCGGTCGAGGCCACGGATTGCGGCATCGAGGGCACGGTCAGTTGCGACAGCCGGGACACGCGGCCACCACGCGCGGCGGGAGCGGGCGTAGCGGGGATCGAGGGTGTCGCCGGGGCGGAAGAAGAGGCGGCAGCCGTTTTTTTCATGGGGGTCGGGGAAGCAGAAAGGGTGGCCGCAGGACGGCCGACCGGTTGGGATGACGTGGGCGCCGCGCCCGCGGATTTCGTTGCGGGCTTGGCGGACTTCTTGGCAGCCGCGGTCCCGGTCTTGGCCGGGGTTGCCGCAGGCTTTTTGACAGCGCTTTTCTCTTTCGCGACAGCGGCGGCAGCAGCGGTGGCAGAAACCTTCTTCGTCGCGGGTACAGCCTTCGCAGCCGGCGCCTTCTTTGCGGCAGGCTTGGTGGCTGGCGTGGCCTTGGCGGCGGGTTTCTTCACGGTGACTGGCTCCTTGTACGAACTGGAACGCGCTTTCACTGGGTGTCTCCTCCCAAGGGAACCGTTGCGGGTGTCAGGCCGCGTCGGCTCACGTTGTCGGGGGGCGTCCTCAAGTGGTGAACCCCGGGGTTATACCCCCGAAAGCCCGCCAAAAACCTTCGGCGCCCCGTGCCGTAAGTCATATCTCGCCCCTGTGGGCGAAGCATGGCTCCCGGAACAGGCGCGCGATTGTATAGAGAACTCGAAACACGGCGCCATCGGGTGGCGCACTGCCCTGCTCCGTTAGCATCTTGCGGCGCCACCGGAGGAGGCGGCGCAGGCACGGTGTGCGCGCCGGAAGGCGCCGCACCCGCCATTCAAATACAACTGATCGGAAAGAAATCTTGAGCAAAAAAGCAGTATTGGGAGTCCTGGCCGCGGCCCTCGCCGTTGCCTATGGCGGCAGCACCTGGTGGGCCGGCACGCAAATCAAATCGAGCTACGACGTCGCCCTCGGCGAACTGCCGAAGCAGACCGCGCTGGTGCGCGTCATCGAGCGCAGCTACGAGCGCAACTTCCTCGGCGCCGTGAGCACCGTGACGCTCGAACTGGGCTGCCCGGCCGAGGCCGAAGTGGCCCCCGCCGCATCGGCACCCGCCGCCGCGCCGGCCGCAGCCACGACCGACGTCGCCCAGGCCACGACCGAAGGCGAGGAAGAAGAACCCACCGAAGACGACGGCGACGCCAAGGCCACCCCGCCCAAGCCCGTGCGCATCACCTTCCGCGACACCATCCGCCACGGCCCGTTCGCCGGCGGCACGCTGGCCGCGGCCGTCATCGACAGCGAACTCGTGCTCGACGCCAAGGCGCAGGCCGAGGCCGAAAAGCTGTTCGGCAAGGCCAAACCAGTGACCGCGCACACCAAGGTCGGCTTCGGCGGCGGCTTCACCAGCGACCTCACCGTCGCGCCCGCGAAGCTGGCCGAAGAAGGCAAGGGCGAGTTCGCCTGGCAAGGCGCGCAGGCCCGCCTGGACATGGACGCGGCCCGCACCCGCCTGCGCTACGACATGACCATGCCGGGCATGGACATCAACACCGCCTCCAAGGGCGTGCAGGTGAAGGTGGGCAAGTTCACCGCCAAGGCCGACATGGACGGCAGCGCCGGCTGGCTCCTCGCCACCGGCAAGTCCGAAGGCCGTCTGGACAGCTTCGAGCTGAACGCGCCCAAGGGCCTGCTCCCCGGCGGCGAGGGCGCCGCCCCCGCCAAGTCGATCAAGGTGCTGCTGCAAAGCATCGACCTGACCGGCGAAGCCACCATCAAGGACGGCCTGTACGCCTCCGAAGGCGCCTTCAAGGGCAAGGGCAAGGTCAACGAAACCGCCATCGACAAGTTCGAGATCGCCAGCAGCGCACGCCGCATCCAGGCGGCCGGCTACAAGAAGCTGGCCGACGCCTGGCTGCAGTCGACCGACGGTGCCGGCTGCGGCCAGCGCAGCAAGGGCCAGAAGGACGCGATGCAGGCGCTGATCGAGCAGCTCGCACCCGACCTCAAGGCCATGGCCAAGCACAGCCCCGAAGCCGGCCTCGACCGCATGCTGATCGAGATCGGCGGCCAGAGCGCCGAGCTCAGCTACTCGGTGGCCCTCGCCGGCGTGACCGACGAAGACCTGAAGCTGCCCGGCAACACGCTGCTGCTCCAGCGCGGCGTGCTCAAGGCCAACGCGCGCGTGCCCGTGAAGTGGATCGAGAAGCTGGCCGAAACCGGCGCCGAGAGCGGCCAGACGCCGCCGCCTGAATTGATCGCGGGCCTGATCGAACAGGCCGAGCAGAGCGGCTACGTGAAGCGCGCGGGCGACGACGTGGTCAGCCAGGTCGAGTTCAGCGAAGGCCAGCTCAAGCTCATCGGCAAGCCGGTGGGGAATTTCGGCAAGTAGCCACTGACTGCCCCATGAAAAACGGCGCTGACCTCGCGGTCAGCGCCGTTTTTTCATTTCAGGCGAACCTGCTCAGACCAGGCACTGCTCCAGCCCCTGCTCCAGGATCTCGCGCGGCAGTTCGATGCCGATGAACACCATGCGGCTCTGGCGCGCCTCGTCCTTGCCCCACTCCGGGCCCAGGTCGCTGCCCATCAGCTGGTGCACGCCCTGGAAGATCACCTTGCGCTCGGTGCCCTTCATGTTCAGCACGCCCTTGTAGCGCAGCATGCGCGGGCCGTAGATGTTCACGATGGCACCCAGGAAGTCTTCGAGCTTGGCCGGGTCGAAAGGCCGGTCGGCCTTGTAGACGAAGCTCTTCACGTCGTCATCGGTGTGGTGATGGTGACCGTGCCCCTCGTGCTTGTGCGAGGGGTGGTCGCACGCCTCGCCATGCGCGTGGTCATGGTCGTGGTGATCGTGCGCCTCTTCTTCCTTCAGGAAGTCGGGGTCGATGTCCAGCTTGGCGTTCAGGTTGAAGCCGCGCAGGTCGAAGATGTCCTTCAGGGGCACGTCGCCGAAGTGCGCCTTCTGCTGCGGCGCGCGCGGGTTCATGTGCTTCAGGCGGTGAATGAGCGCGTCGGTCTCTTCGGCCGACACCAGCTCGCTCTTGCTGATGAAGATCTGGTCGGCAAAGCCCACCTGGCGGCGCGCTTCCTGGCGGTCGTTGAGCTGCTGCGGCGCGTGCTTGGCATCGACCAGCGTGAGGATCGAGTCGAGCAGGTAGCTCTCGGCGATCTCGTCGTCCATGAAGAAGGTCTGCGCCACGGGGCCGGGGTCGGCCAGGCCGGTGGTCTCGATCACCACGCGGTCGAAGTCGAGCAGGCCCTGGCGCTTCTTGGCGGCCAGCAGCTGCAGCGCCTCACGCAGGTCTTCGCGGATGGTGCAGCAGACGCAGCCGTTGCTCATCTGGATGATCTGCTCCTTCGACTCGGTCACGAGGATGTCGCTGTCGATGTTCTCTTCACCGAACTCGTTCTCGATGACCGCGATCTTCTGGCCGTGGGCCTCGGTCAGGATGCGCTTGAGCAGCGTGGTTTTGCCCGAGCCGAGAAAGCCGGTCAGGATGGTCGCGGGGATGAGGGCCATGGAAAAGTGCTCCGAAAGCGGAAAACAGAAAAAGGCGGGGGATTGGCGGGCAGTTTAGCCAATGCCACTGAGTTGCGTTGCCGATGGGGTCAAGCCCCCGTTCACAACGGCTTTCTGACCACCACCAGCCCCTTCAGGTACTCCCCTTCCGGGAACTCGATGGTCATCGGGTGGTCGGGCGAGGCGCCCAGGCGTTCGGCGATGTAACCGTCCACGCCGGCGTCGAGCCCGGCCGAGGCCACGATCTTGTGGAACAGGTCGGCGCTGATGCCGCCCGAGCACGAAAACGTGAGCAGCACGCCGCCGGGCTCCAGCAGCTTGAGCGCGAGGCGGTTGATGTCCTTGTAGGCCCGCGCGGCGCGCTCGGCGTGCAGCACCGTGGGCGCGAACTTCGGCGGGTCGAGCACGATCGCGTCGAAGGTGCGGCCCTGGTCGATGAACTCGCGCAGCACGGTGTTCACGTTGGCATCGAGAAATTCCGTGGCAATGCCCTGCCCTTCGAAGCCGTTCAGCGCCAGATGCGCGCGGGCCCGGTCGAGTGCGGGCTTGGACGAATCGACCGACACCAGCGAGGCCCCGTCGAGCGCCCCGGCCGCCTTCAGGCCCGCGAGCGCCGCCACGGTGAAGCCGCCCGTGTAGCAAAAACAGTTGAGCACGCGGCGAAAACGTCGGTGCTGTGCCAGTTCGGCAAAGCGCTGGCGGCTGTCGCGCTGGTCGAGGTAGAAGCCGGTCTTGTGGCCGGTCGCGATGTCGAGCGACAGCTGCCAGCCGTGCTCGCGGATGGTGATCTGGGTTTCGCCCTCGCCGCGCAGCCAGCCCGTGACGGGCTTCAGGCCTTCGCGCTCACGGCCGCTGGCGTCGGAGCGTTCATAGAGCTTGGTCAGGCCCGTGGCCTCGAGCAGCGCATCGGCCAGCACGTCTTTCCAGCGCTCCACGCCGGCCGACAAAAACTGCGCCACCAGCGTGTCGCCATAACGATCGACGATCAGCCCCGGCAGGCCGTCGGCCTCGCCGTGCACCAGCCGCACGCCGTCGCTCTGCAGGTCGAACAGGCCGCGCGCATGCACCGCGCGCGCGCAGACCGTGGAAAAAAAAGCAGCGTCGATGCGCTGCTTCTCATCAAAGCTCCAGGCCCGTGCCCGGATCTTGGACGTGGGGCCAAAGGCCGCCCACGCAAGGAAGTTGCCGTCGTGCGACTCCACGCGCACTGTTTCCCCTGAGTCCGCGCCGCCGCGCGCAATGGCGGATTCGAAGACCCAGGGATGGCGGCGTTGGAGCGAGCGCTCCTTGCCCGGCTTGAGGCGAAGGGTTTTCATGACTGAATGAAAAAAGGAATAAAGAAAGAGAAATGAAAAAACGAGGCAGGCGCTTGCTCGCGCCCGCTACTTGTCGTCCTTGTCCGGCCGGGCCTTGGCGCGCGGATGCGCCGCGTCGTAGACCTTGGCCAGGTGCTGGAAATCCAGCCGCGTGTAGACCTGCGTGGTCGCGATGTTGGCATGGCCCAGCAGCTCCTGCACCGCGCGCAGGTCGCTGCTCGACTGCAGCACGTGGCTCGCGAACGAGTGGCGCAGCATGTGCGGATGCACCGGCGCGGCCAGGCCCGCCTTCAGGCTGCGCTCGCGCAGCAGCTTCCACACCCCCTGCGACGACATGCGCGCCCCGCGCGCACTCACGAACAGCGCCGGCTCCTGGCGCTCGCCGCGCACCGCGAGCCAGTCGCGCAGCGCCTCGGCCGCCTTGCTGCCCACGGGCACACTGCGCCGCTTGCTGCCCTTGCCGAGCACGTGGGCTTCCATCGCATCGAGATCGACCCAGCCGCGCGCCGTGCCGCTCGCCTGTGCGTCGAGCCCCGTGAGCTCGCTCACGCGCAGGCCGCAGCCATAGAGCACTTCGACGATGGCGCCGTCGCGCGCTTCGGTCCAGGGGTCGGCCTCGGGGTCGTACAGCTCGGCCAGGCGCACCGCGTCGTCCACGCCCAGCGCCTTCGGCAGCGGCCGGCCCGCCTTGGGCGCGTGCACGTCCTGCACCGGGTTGAAGCCGATCAGCCCTTCATGGCCGAGCCAGCGGTAAAAGCTGCGCCAGCACGACAACACCAGCGCAATGCCGCGCGGCTCGCGCCCGACGCTGTGCAGCTGCGCCATCCAGCGGCGGATGTGCGCCGTCTGCACGCGGTCCAGCGGCAGGTTGGCCTCGGCGGCGTGGTCGGTCAGCGCGCGCAGGTGGAAGGCATACAGCTCGACCGTGCGCGGCGCGAGCCGACGCTCCACGCGCACGTGTTCGAGGTATTTGTCGATCCATTCCATGGTGTCGTCGTGCTCCGTGCGCCGCGCGGGGCCGCGCTAGCTAGAACAGATAACCGAGCGATGCATTGTTCACGATGGCGGCAGGCTCACGCAATGCGCCCTTGAACAGCATGCCCCAGCGGCGCCAGCACGAGGTGGGCGCGGCGGCGTACTGCACGTCGAAGGCCTGGTCGAAGCCGCTGGCACGCACCAGCCGCTCGATGCGCCACAGGTGGTACGGCTCCGACACGATGATCACGCTGCGCACGCCATTGGCTTCGAGCACCGTGCGCGACAGCGACAGGTTGGCGCGCGTGGACGACGACACCGACTCCAGCACCATCGGCCCCGTGTAGCCCTCGGCCGTGGCGTGGTCGCGCATCACCTCGGCTTCGATGCGGCCGTCTTCGACATCGACGCCGCCCGAGAACACCAGCGTCTGCACGCGACCGGCGCGCGCCAGCACGATGCCCTGGTCGACCCGGCCCGTGAGGCAGGGGTTCGGCTTGCCGTCGAGGTAGGCGCGGTTGCCCAGCACCAGCGCCACGTCGGCCGCACGCGGCAGCGGGCCGGCCAGTGCGGCTTCGGCATGCCGCCAGATCACGCCCGCGATGGCGACATACGTCAGCACGCCGGCCAGCAGCAGCAGGCACAGGCCGGTCAGCCAGGGCCGGCGGCGCCACCCGCGTCGCGCGGGACCGCTCAAGGGCGCAGCCGCGACAGCGCGCCCGACGACAGCTCGGCGATGCGCTCGAGAAAGTCCGTGCCCATTTCGGCGTTGAAGCGCTGCGCGTCCGGCGAGGCCAGCACCAGCAGGCCGAAGGCCGGCGATTCGGCGTCGGCGCGCAGCGGAATCAGCGCGATCGATGCGGCGCCCTGCGGCTCGGGCAGCCAGTTGGCCGCCTCGAAGCCCGAATTGAGCCCGCAGTACGGCGAGGTGAGCGAGGTGGCCAGCGCCTTCACGTCGTCGCTCACCCACTGGGCATAGGCTTCGTTCAGGTACTCGGTGCCGCAGTCCCACACCTTGATGGCCGTTTGCGGCACCAGGAACAGCGACTGCAGGTCGACCGCGATGCGGTACGGCAGGCTGCGCGGGTCGCGCGTGGTCAGCAGGCCCTTGGTCCAGCGCTGCAGGCGGTCGGCGATGACGACGTTTTCGGTGCCGTGGCGCACCATGTCCATCAGGCGGTGCTCCAGCGCCTTGATCTTCTCGCGCAGCATTTCGGCCTGGCGCTCCTGCAGGCTCACGGCGCGGTTGCCGTGCGGGCTGGTGAGCTGCACCTGCGCCAGCAGCTGGGCGTGGCGCTCAAAGAAGTCGGGCGTGTTCGACAGGTAGTTCGCGATGTCGTCTTCGGTGATCGGGTTCATGGCGTTGTTGTCGTGGGTGAATGGGGTCATGGCTGTTCCGAAATGTCGGGCACGTCGATCTCGCCCTCGAACACCGTCGTGGCCGGTCCTGTCATGAGCACCGGCCGGCCGTCGCCCTGCCACTCGATCGTGAGAATGCCGCCGTGCGTCTGCACGTCGACGCGGGAATCCAGCAGCCCCAGGCGAATGCCCGCCACCACCGCCGCGCAGGCGCCCGTGCCGCAGGCCAGCGTTTCGCCGGCGCCGCGCTCGAACACCCGCAGCTTGATGTTCGACCGGTCGACCACCTGCATGAAGCCCGCGTTCACGCGCTGCGGAAAGCGCGGGTGGTGCTCGATCTGCGGGCCCTGCTCGGCCACCGGCGCCGTGTCGACGTTGTCGACCACCTGCACCGCGTGCGGGTTGCCCATCGACAGCACCGCTACCGAAACGATAGCGCTGCCGGCCCGGGTGCCCAAGGCGAGGTGCCACTTCTGCCACGCGCCTTCGTGCTGCGGGTCGAGCCCGGCCGTGTCGAAGGGCACGCGCGCCGGCTCGAAGACCGGGGCGCCCATGTCGACCGTCACGCGGCCGTCGTCGCCCATGCGCGGCTCGATCACGCCGGCCAGCGTCTGCACGCGCACGTCTTTCTTCTCGGTCAGGCCGTGCTCGCTCACGAAGCGCATGAAACAACGCGCCCCGTTGCCGCACTGCTCCACCTCGCCGCCGTCGGCGTTGTGGATCACGTACTGGAAGTCGATGCCTGCAGCGGGCGACGGGCGCACCGTGAGGATCTGGTCGGCGCCGACGCCGAAATGGCGGTCGGCCAGGAAGCGGTACTGCGCGGCGCTGAGGCCCAGCGTGCCGCGCGTTTCGTCGAGCACGACGAAATCGTTGCCGGCTCCCTGCATCTTGGTAAAGCGGATTCGCATCGCCGGATTATCGCCACCGGCGCCGCCCTTCGCGCCGAAAGGGCCGCAGGGCGCAGCCCTTTCGGCACACCCAGTCTCAGCGGCCTCAGCCCTGGATGAACGCCAGCAGGTCGGCGTTGACCTGCGCCGCGTGCGTGGTGCAGGTGGCGTGCGGCGCGCCGGCATACACCTTGAGCTGGCTGCCCTTGATCATTTCGGCCGCCAGCTTGCCCGTGGCCTCGAAGGGCACGACCTGGTCGTCGTCGCCGTGGATCACCAGCGTGGGCACGTCGATCTTCGCCATGTCGGGGCGGAAGTCGGTCTCGGAGAACGCCGTCACGCAGTCGATGGTGGCCTTGATCGAGGCCTGCAGCGCGATCTGCAGCGTCTGCTTGAACACGCCCTGCGACACCTTCGCGCCCGGGCGGTTGGTGCCGTAGAACAGCGTGCTGAAGTCGTCGATGAACTGCGGCCGGTCGGCGGCCAGCCCGGCGCGGATGCCCGCGAACAGCGACGCCTCGGGGCCCACGGGATGGTCGGCCGTCTTCATGAACAGCGGCGTCACCGCGCTGATGAGCGCGAGCTTCGCCACACGCGCGCTGCCCTTGCGCGCGATGTAGCGCGTGACGTCGCCGCCGCCCATCGAGAAGCCCGCCAGGATCACGTCCTTCAGGTCGAGCGTCTCGATCAGTTCGGCGATGTCGTCGGCGAAGGTGTCGTAGTCGTAGCCGGTCCAGGGCTGGCTCGACCGGCCGAAACCGCGGCGGTCGAACGCGATGACGCGGTAGCCGCGTTCGGCGAAGAACAGCATCTGGGCGTCCCACATGTCGGCGCTCAGCGGCCAGCCATGGCTGAAAAGAATCGGCTGGCCGCTGCCCCAGTCCTTGTAATAGAGCTCGGTGCCGTCGCGAAGGGTCAGTGTTGTCATGGTTTTTTCCTTGGGTTGAAGAGACATGGAACGGGAAAGAAAGCGCCGCTCAGAGCGCCAGGAAGTGATGCACCTCGGGCTTGCCCGGGCCGATGTGAAAGCGCAGCGCCTCGGCCTGCAGGTCGGCGTCGGCCTGCGACACGCGGTGGTGCTGGCGCAAATGCTCGGCCCACGATTCCACGAGGAACCACTCCATCACGCGCTCGGCGTCGGTCGTGTGTTCGTGCACGCCCCAGGCGTAGGCACCGTCGCGGCGGCGCTCGAGCGACAGCCGCTTCATCGCATCGAGGAACGCCGGCCGGTCTTCCTTGCGGATGCGGTACTCGACCTGGATCATCACGGGCCCGCGGTCGTGCGCCACAGGCTCGGCCAGCAGCGGTTCGGGCCAGTGGTTCGACGCCTGCAGGTCGGCCTCGCCGGCGGGCAGCCGCACGCGATGGAACACCAGCCCCATCACCACCAGCCCCACCGCGCCCGCCACCAGCGTGGCCGGCACGCCGATCTGCTGCGCAATCAGGCCCCAGCCCAGGCTGCCCGCGGCCATGGCGCCGTTGAACACCGTGAGGTACACGGCCAGCCCGCGCCCGCGCACCCAGTTCGGCAGGATCGACTGCGCCACCCCGTTGAGCGTGGTGAGCGCAATGATCCAGCCCAGGCCGAGCACGCCCAGCATCGGCACCGCGAGCCATTGCGGCGGCGCGAACACCAGTCCACCCATCACCGCCGCCGTGAGCAGCGAAGCCAGCAGCAGCATGCCGTCGGCATCGAGCCGCGCACGCAGCCGCGGCATCACCAGCGCACCGCCGATGGCGCCCGCGCCCACGGCGCCGAGCAGGATGCCGTAGAAGCTCGCCGTGCCGCCGAGCATCTGGCGCGCCACCAGCGGCAGCAGCGCCCACACCGAGCTGGCAAACAAGAAGAACACCGCCGCGCGCAGCAGCACCACGTGCAGCTCCTTGCTGGCCCGCGTGTAGCGGATGCCCGCACGGAAGGCGCCGAAGAAGTTCTCGGACAGCCCGCTGTCGACCGCCGCCGGGCGCTTCCACCACAACAGCGCCGCGATCACGAACACATAGCTCAGCACATCGAGCCCGTAGGTGGCAGCCGCACCGAAGCTCGCGAGGATCAGCCCGCCTGCCGCCGGCCCGATGGAGCGCGCGATGTTGATGCCCAGCGAGTTGAGCGCCACCGCGCCCTTCAACTCGCTGCGTGGCACCAACTCCGGCACGATCGACTGCCAGGTCGGCCCCATGAGTGCTGCGCCGATGCCGCCCACGAAGGTCAGCGCCACCAGGTACTCGACCGTGAGCGCCCCCGTGTGCGACAGCACCAGCAGCGTGCCGCTCACGGCAGCCAGCAGCACCTGCACGAAGATCAAAAAGCGCCGCCGGTCGAGGATGTCCGAGAGCACGCCCGCCGGAATCGCGAGCAGGAAGATCGGCAGCGTCGCCGCCGTCTGGATCAGCGCCACCGCCGTCGGGCTGGCCGACAGGTCGGTCACCAGCCACGAGCTGGCCACGTCGCGCATGAAGCTGCCGATGTTGCCCAGCACCGTGGCGGCCCACAGCACCGCGAAGACCGGCTGGCGCAGCGGCGCAAAAGCGCCGGCAGACTTTTGAGGCTCAGTCATCCTGGCGCTCCTTGAGGTCGAGCCAGGCGACGAGCACAAAGCCGCCGACCAGGCCCAGGTGTTCGAAGAAAGAGTTCGCGGCCATGAAGCGTTCTTGCCCCATCGGCATTTCCCAGAAACGCAGCGCGACAAAGGTCGCCATCAGCGTGAAGCCGCCCAGTGCGAGCGCACCGAGCCAGCGCCAGAAGCCGATGAGGATGAGCGCCGCGGCGCCCAGCTCCAGCACGATCACCGCCACGGCCAGCGGGCCGGCCGGCGACAGGCCGAAGTGGTTCATCTCGCCGATGGCGGCATCGAAGTCCATCGCCTTGTTCAGGCCGCCCTGCAGGTAGGCCGCGCACAGCAGCAGCAAGGCGATCCAGCGCACGGCGGGCGAAAGGGTCCAGTGCATCGTCTTCATCACACCGCCCAGCAGGCGCAACCGAGCGCGCCCCAGAAGCTCTTCAGGTCGGCGATGGGCAGCTTGCTGCTCCATGCCGTCGCGTGCTGGTGGCCGTGCACGTTGCAGTCGTTGGCGCAGGCGCACGACATCGCAGCGTTGCGCATCACCTTCTGCAACGGTGCGCCTTCGGCCTTGTCGGCCCAGCCGGCATAGCCGCCGAAAGTGCGCGCGGGCGACCAGTCGGGCATGGCGGGCGGCACGCTGCCTTCGTCGTGCGGGGCGAACGGGCCGGCGCCGTAGACCACCTTGCCACCCACCATCGTGAGCAGCGCGGTCGTGTCGGCGATTTCCGATTCGGCGCAGGCGAAGAAATCGCGGTCGGGCACCACCAGGTCGGCGAGCTGACCGGCCTCGATGCGGCCCTTCTTGCCCTCTTCGTTCGAGAACCAGGCGACGTTCTCGGTCCACATGCGCAGCGCGCCTTCGCGGTCCAGGCAATTGCGCTGCGGGTACAGCTGCATGCCGCCCACCGTCTTGCCCGTGACCAGCCACGACAGCGACACCCACGGGTTGTACGAGGCCACGCGCGTCGCGTCGGTGCCGGCCGAGACCTTCAGGCCGCGCTCGAGCATGCGCTTGACCGGCGGCGTGGCCTCGGCCGCGCCGGGGCCGTAGCGCTCGACGAAATACTCGCCCTGGTAGGCCATGCGGTGCTGCACCGCCACGCCGCCGCCCAGCGCGGCGATGCGGTCCATCGACTTCTCGGAAATCGTCTCGGCATGGTCGAAGAACCAGTTCAGGCCCGCGAGCGGCGTGTCCTTGTTGACCTTCTCGAACACGTCGAGCGACCGGCTGATGGTTTCGTCGTAGGTCGCATGCATGCGCCACGGCCAGCGGTTTTGCGCCAGGATGCGCACCACGCCTTCAAGGTCGCCTTCCATCTCGGGCGCCATCTCGGGGCGCGGCTGGCGAAAGTCTTCGAAGTCGGCCGCCGAGAACACCAGCATCTCGCCCGCGCCGTTGTGGCGGAAGTAGTCGTCGCCCTGCTTGTAGGTCGAGTTGGCCGTCCAGTTCAGGAAGTCGTCCTTCTCGGCCTTGGGCTTCTGCGTGAAGAGGTTGTAGGCCAGGCGGATCGTGAGCTGCCCGTCGTCGTGCAGCTTGCGGATCACTTCGTAGTCGTCGGGGAAGTTCTGGTTGCCGCCGCCCGCATCGATGGCGCCGGTCACGCCCAGGCGGTTGAGCTCGCGCATGAAGTGGCGCGTGGAATTGAGCTGGTAGTCGAACGGCAGCTTCGGCCCCTTGGCCAGCGTGGCGTAGAGGATGGCCGCATTCGGCTTGGCCAGCAGCAGGCCGGTGGGGTTGCCGGCGCTGTCGCGCACGATCTCGCCGCCGGGCGGCGCGGGCGTGTCCTTGGTGTAGCCCACGGCGCGCAGCGCAGCGCCGTTGAGCAGCGCGCGGTCGTACAGGTGCAGGATGAACACCGGCGTGTCGGGCGCCACCGCGTTCAGCTCGGCCAGGGTCGGCAGGCGCTTCTCGACGAACTGATGCTCGGTGAAGCCGCCCACCACGCGCACCCACTGCGGCGCAGGCGTGATCGCCACCTGGCGCCGGAGCATGCCCATCGCGTCGGCCAGGCTCTTCACGCCGTCCCAGCGCAGCTCCATGTTGTAGTTGAGCCCGCCGCGAATGATGTGCAGGTGGTTGTCGATGAGGCCCGGCAGCACGCGTTTGCCCTGCAGGTCGATCACGCGGGTGCGGCTGCCGGCCAGCGGCAGCACGTCTTCGGCGCGGCCCACGCGGGTGAAGCGGCCGTCCTTGATCGCCACCGCGTCGGCCGTGGGGTTGGCACGGTCCAGCGTGGTGAAGCGACCGTTGCGCAGGATGAGGTCGGGGGTGGAGTTTTCGGTGTGGGCCATGGTCGATGCGGGTGCGAGGGAGGTGGCTGCGAGGGCGCCAAGGGCGCCAAGAAAGTGACGGCGTTGCGGGTCTTGCGAGCTCATGCGTCGCTCCGCTCGGACGGGCGGGCGGCGGCGGTCTTCACCGCCTCGGGCTTCACGCAGGTGGGCAGTTCGCCGAACACATGCGGCTTGACCTGGTGCTGCAGCCACGAGGTGGCGGCCGGCCGGTCGAACACCTGCCGCACCAGCGGCGGAATCTGCTCGCCCAGCAGGATGCCCAAGAGGCCCACCAGGGCGATCACCGGCGGCGCCGGCGAGCGCACCTGGAAGAGCGCGTAGATCACGCCGACCAGCAGGCCGAGCGCGAGGGAAACGACATAGGTCTTCATGGTCGGTCGGCCTTCCGGGTGCTCTGGCGCTCAGCCTTCGTGCGCGCCGAACATGGTCTTGGCGTAGGTCACGCCCAGACCGTAGGCGCCGCCCACCTTCTTCGCAATGCCGGTCGTCAGCTCGTACGTGTCGCCACGCGCCCAGTCGCGCTGCAGCTCCAGCAGGTACTGCAGCGAGGTCATCGGCCGCGCGCCGGCCTGCACCATGCGCTCCATTGCGCGGTTATGCGCCTCGGTGGACACGTCGCCGCTGGCGTCGGCAATCACGTACACCTCGAAGCCCTGGTCGAGTGCCGACAGCGCCGGGCCGACGATGCACACGCTGGTCCACAGGCCCGCCAGCACGATGCGCGGCTTGCCGATTTCGTTCACGCGGTCGATCACGGCGGCGTCTTCCCAGGTGTTCATCGAGGTGCGGTCGAGCATCTTCTGGCCGGGGAAGGCGTCGGTGATCTCGCTGAACATCGGGCCCGAAAAACTCTTTTCGGCCACCGTCGTCAGGATGGTCGACACCTTGAAGCCCGCCGCCGCCTGCGCCACCAGCGCGGCGTTGTTGCGCAGGTTGACGGCGTCGATCGAGTGCGTGGCAAAGGCCATCTGCGACTGGAAGTCGATCATCACCAGCGTGTGGTCGGTGGGGGTGAGCAGCGTGGCGCCGGCGGTGGGGGTGGCTTTGACGGTCATGAGAGGCTCCTTTGACAGGGTTGAGTACTTAGATATTCGATTCGGTTCACAATCGCTTTCGGAGGGAATTTCCTTGGCGTGGGCTGAATCATCCGGTGCACGCAGGGCCTCATCGACGAAACTTTTCACCATCAATGATCGAAGTTTTCGATCATTCCTTTTTTGCGAGGAACGCCCCGTGCTCAAGCTCACCCTGGAAGCCATCGAGGTCGTCGACGCCATCGCGCGCCACGGCTCCTTTGCCGCCGCCGCGACGCGGCTGAACAAGGTGCCCTCCACCATCTCTTACGCCGTCGGCAAGCTCGAAGAGCAGCTCGGCATGCTGCTGTTCGAGCGCAACGGTCCGCGCGTGACCCTCACCGGGGCCGGCGAAGAAATGCTCAAGGAAGGCCGCTGGCTGCTCGGCGCCGCGAGCGACCTCGAATCGCGCATGCGTCAGATTGCCACCGGCTACGAGTCGGAGCTGCGGCTGGTGCACGACTCGCTCATTCCCACCGAGGCCTTCATGAGCGACATCCGTGCTTTTGAAGACCTGCGCTGCGGCACGCGGCTGCGCATCGGCTGCGAGGCGCTCACTGGCAGCTGGGAGGCGTTGCGCGAGGGCCGCGCCGACATCGTCGTGGCCGCAGGCGAAGGCCCGGCCGGCGGCGGCTACCAGACCGCGGCCGTGGGCAGCCTCGACTTCGCCTTCTGCGTCGCGCCCACCCACCCGCTCACGCGGCTGACGCGCCCCGTGCAGCGCGGCGACCTGATCGACTGCAACGCCATCGTCGTCGGCGACACCGCGCGCATCCTGTCGGACCGCACCGTCGGCCTCATGGCCGGGCAGCCGCGCATTACCGTGCCGTCAATGGCCGCCAAGGTCGCCTGCCAGGTCGCCGGACTGGGCCACGGCTTTCTGCCGCGCGCCTGCATCGCCGGCGAGCTGTCGCGCGGCACGCTGGTCGAACTGCCGACCGAAGAGCCGCGCACGCCCGAAGCCTTCTGGCTCGCGTGGAAGACCGGCGCACAAGGCCAGGCGCTGCGCTGGTGGCGCGAGCGGCTGAACCGCTCGCTCATTCCCGCGCTGCTGCCGCGCTCGTTCGCCTGAAGAAGAAGAGAAAGAAAAACGAAGAGGTTGTCGCTCAGCCGCCGGCGCGCAGCTTGTCCAGCGCCCGGTCGAGGAACGCCAGGCGGTCTTGCCCCCAGAAGCGCTCGCCGTTCAGGATGAACGTGGGCGCGCCGAACACGCCCGCCTCCACCGCGTCGGCGCTGTTCGCGCGGTACACGGCCAGCACCTCGGCCGACTGCTCCAGCGCCTGCAGCGCCGCGCCGTCATAACCGGTTTCGTCGGCGATGGCGATGCGCACGTCGGCCTGCGCCGTGTCGCGCTCCTCGGCCCACAGCGCGCGCAGCAAGGCGTGCGACAGCGGCTGCGCGTCGAGGCCCTGCAGCTGGGCGGCAATCACCATCCAGCCGGGGTACTTGTTCCAGTTCGGATCGGTCGGCGCGCCCTTCGGGTAGTGCGCGGGCTCCAGGTTCATCGGCAGGCCGAGGTAATCGCGCCAGCGCGACAGCTCCAGCGCGTGGTACGTGCGGCGCGGCTCCGGGCGCGTCTTCAGCGGAATGCCGCCGGTCTGCGGCACCACCGCCTGGAAGTCGTAGGGCTTGAGCGTGAGCTGCACGTGGTGGCGGCGCACGATGTCTTGCAGTTGCGGGCCGCCGAGGTAGGCCCAGGGCGAGGAGAGGCTGTAGTAGCAGTCGAGAGCGATCATGTCCGGATTATCTTCAGCCCCCGGCCAGCGCGCCGCACGGTACCGCCATACACCTCGCAACGCGGCGCCTTGCGAACGCGGTGAAACTACGCCCCTTGCGCGTTGTGCACCCGCTGGGCCCTGCCCTTGCAGTGCCACGCAGCCATTTTTCCGGGAGCCCAGATTTGCAGCCGAAGACCCAAGCCAAGATTGCACGCATTGCCCTGTCGGCCTCGGCCGCCGTCATCGGCAGCCTGGCCGCCTACTGGACCCTGCTCGCCACGCGACAGGGCCACATCCTGTTCAACGCCCGCAAGCTGCCCGTCGTGCATCTGTCGGACGACTTCTCGACCTACTCACACCCCGTGCCGGGCGGCATGGTGCGCGGCTACGTGTACCACCCCCACGGTGAAGACGCGCTGCAGGATTTGTTCATCTACTTCGCCGGCCGCGGCGAAGACGTGCGCGCCACCGCGCAGATGCTGCACTGGCTGCCCGAGGGCTTCGGCTTTGCCGCCCTCAACTACCGGGGCGTGGCCGACTCGGAGGGCGCGCCTTCCGAAATCGCCTCCGTCGCCGACGCCGCCCAGTTCGCCAACCACCTGCGCCGCGCCTTTCCGCATGCGCGCCTGCACGTGGTCGGCCGCAGCCTCGGCACCGGCGTGGCCATCCAGCTCGTGGCGCAGCAGCCCTTCGAAAGCCTGCAGCTCGTGACCCCGTACGACTCGCTGCTCGAAGTCGCCAAGAAGCGCTTTCCGCTCGTGCCGCTGTCGCTGTTGCTGCGGCACCGCTTCAACTCCATCGAGCACAGCAAGGAAGTCGCCGCCAAGACCCAGGTGCTGCTCGCCGCGAAGGACGACGTCGTGCCGCACGAACGCTCCGAAAAACTCATCGCCGCCTGGCCCACGCCCGTGAGCGTGCAGACCGTGTCGAATTCGGACCACCACAACATCACCGGGCTTGAAGAGACGTGGTTGATGCTGGTGGACTTTGCGTTGACGGCGGTGTTGCCGGAGCCGAAGGCGGCTTAGGGGTTGCGGGCCGGTCGTGATGCAGAGGCCTCACGCCAGCCGCTGTGGCTAGGCCGGCTTGAGCGAAGGTTGCGCTTGCAGCGCATCGCGTACGGCGCCGGCTGTTGCGTTGACGGTGGCGATACGCGTCATCAACGCTTCGTTGAGCAGGCGCAGCAAGGCGCTCAGTTCAGTGCGGGTGGGGGCGAGCTCTTCGCTGTCGTTCAGGGCGCTGGTGTCTACGAGCTTTTCTAGCGCTGTGTAGGCGCGCATCACGCCATTGAGGCTGTCGGCGTCGTCGCAAGCTTGCAGGGCAAGGTCGTCGAGCGTGGGTAGCGCGGAGTCGAGAGAAGAGGTGCAAGCGCGCGGTTGCGCGAACACGGGTGCAGATTCAGCCATGAGTGGCCTCCCAGAACTTCGATTTGCAACAACCGACGCACCCGCTTCCAAACGGTGGCGGCAGCTCGAACGGGTTGGAAGACCGGGAAGCTCTGACGAGAACCGGCAAGGCTCGCGCCTTCCCGTTCGAGCCGCCAAAAACTGGAGGCGCAAACAGAAAAGCCGCAGACCATGTTGCGGTGACTGCGGCTTTCGTCGCAGAACTTCGACGGGCTTCCAAACCCGGTCACGCTTTTTGCGCGACGGGTCAGTATATCGACGCGAGCAAGCCCGCCAAATTAATTTTCCGAATCCATAGCAACGTGTCACGCAGGTGGGCGACGCAACTCCACCGTGTAGGTCCAAAGCCTCTTCAGACCAATCGAAGTTTCCCGAGAATACGTCAGACACTCAGGAAAGATGATCGAAACTGCACCTCTCGAGCGCCCCTCAAATAACCAATAAATGCTGAATCCAAGTGCTTGCACTTTTGTTGACAGAGGGGACAAATAGATGTTATTCGCTCCACCCTTTCGATCAATCTCATTAACTATTGCACTGAGTGTATTGGCTGTCGAAAATGGATCATTTGCCGGAGCGAATCGTCTATTCCCCACCCAATCGCTTCTGAGAGCGACCTCCCCGCTCGCAGCTGCCCTAATTGCACTTTGCTGATACATATCGGGGCTTAGGGAAGGGAATGCAAAGACAGGAAAAACAACCGATCCATCTTTATTGTTTGCGACTTCACTTATCAATCGATCATCGTAGCCAACACCCAAGATCAAAAACTCCTTCGCCGAGCCTGTCGTACTTGGACCAAGACCCCGCACAGGCCGAACGACGCCAGACGTGGTTGTACTAAAACTAGTGTGCTCCTGTTTTAGATATGTCTGTGGCTCAGAATAGACAGCCGTAAATTGATGCAACCCCAAATTCTCAAACTTCGCTGTCAAAAATACTAGGACGTGACGCATAAATCCTGTAATGTCAACGCAAATTGACTTTCCATTTAGGTCGCCCATTTGTGCCAGCAACGCATTGACTTGAACAACTTCATCCGTAGATGTCGGGTGAACGAGCTCGTGCCCCTCAGGAAGATCAACTGGTAGGTACTGATATTCTGGATGAATGAGCCAAATTTTCCTCACCGAATTAATTCCAGAAAACACTCCACTCACTCTATCGCTGGAATTAAAAGCTGAAACGAGAATATCAAATCGAGGCAACTCCTTGGAGATTCTCTCAACTTGAATTGGTCGTCGATAAAAAACCGCGTAATCAATCATTTTCAAAAAGATTGCTTTGCGATATGTCGAAATACGAACCTTTTAGCGGCATATTCCATTTTGCAGAATGGGTTCTCAGAAGGGCTTCAAAGTCTTTCTCAAGCTCCGGATCGAAAATTGCATTAAGCAAATCTTTTGTCAATGACAAATCCCCTCTTCTTGCCACGGGCAACCCCCACCTGGGAGAGAGCACCGGGTTTAGTTGTATTTTTCTCAAAAGAAGTTGACTATTCCTGTCTGGTCGTCCCTCTTGAATTTCAAAAATTAGGGAATAGTTTAGGGCGCTATTGAGAATTTTTCGAGCTTGTTTTGTCAAATCAGAATCTGCAAAACTCACAGCCAATGGAGAAACCTCCGGGATGCTCAGTGCATAACGCGCAACCCTAAGAAGCGATGCGAGTCGTGAGACACCTTCACGAGCTAAATCTGATTGACTTCCGTAATTTGTGTCCCGCTCAAACATGAATCTTGCGGCCTCAATAGCGGCTTGAGATTGCATCGAAATCGGCAAGATCGCGCCTCCCATGAATGGCATACCTTTGAAGGTAGCAATTTCATATAAACGCCCAAGCACTACAAGTAGGTTCCGGGGGTTTCCGGATGACATTTTTACAAAGGAATCAAATCCGGCGTACAAGGGCTTCTCGAGCTTGCTAGATTCACGACAAAGCTGTGCGAATAGATCTATCGCATAATGCCCGTACGCTGTCGCGTAATAGTCTCTTTTGGAACTCTCTTTTTTCAAGAACTCCAACCCCATGTTTTTAATTTCCATCGCAACTGCCAGCGCCTTGGACTTTTTCGTAAATCGCTTACAAAAAATCAAGATATTCAGTTTTTGCAACAGCAAAGGAAATGCCGCGGTCAGCCCGTCTACAACAACATCAATTTCACTCCCCGATAGCGCAACAAATCCCCTAAGACTAAACAGTGCATCACGGAAGTGCTTTACAAATTGAGGATTTGAGTCCGCTATCCCAAGCGATGCAATGGGCTTCGCATAAAAATCAGATCCATCGATTTCCTCAAAGCAAAGTTTAGGATCAAAGCCGCCTCCCGTGAAATCAACATTATCGATTCCGATTATCCCCAATCGCTTTGCAACGAATTGCCTAGCAAATTGTGGATACTTTTGATAGCTTCGCAAAACCTCGTCCAAAACGATCGTCCGAAACTCCGAGCCTTCGCGATTCTCCTCTCCGTTAGCAATGGTGGATAAGGTTTTCCGCGAATACAGACGCCCAGTCATTCGAAAAGTTGTTTGACCTTCGCCGTATCGAATTAGCGTGTTAACAACTTCTTGCTGAGAGATCGAAAAATTCTCGATTTCGTCAACGAGATAAATTAACGGAACATCCAAAAAACATTCATTCCATGCGGCGAGCGCACGTCCAAGAGGAATACACAACCCGCCGATAGCAAAGGCGACGCGCACATTGAGCTCACCATTAAAAGCAGAATTATTTACGGCATCATCAATTCCACGACGCTCTCTGTCCACCCACCGAGAAAAATCGCTTAGCGTCTGGCATTGAAGAATCTCGGGATCATGAACCGATCTGGAAATACTTTGCAGAAGTGCTGCGTCGTCGAAATAACTATCGGGCGAACTTTTCTTAATATCGTTGAGTGCATCAAGAACGCCTTCAACTAAGCGCAACTCAAGATAAACACCAAAAAGCTGTTGCCATTTGGCCGCCGACTCCTTTGGGGGGTCAAAGCGTGAGGCATCAAAGCCTGCCGCACGAACAAATACCGCAAGCACCTTCGCTGCTGCAATTATTTCAACCCCTTGCTTTTTAGGTGCTCGAAGACGCACCGCCGAATACGAGTGGTATCTAAGCAAATGAGTCTTACCCGTTCCCTTCCCACCCAAAATATATTTGGAATCGCGTGAGCGAGGTTCGATAATTGCATTAATAACCTTCGCGCCAAGTTCCACCCATAGTGAGTTGATCTGAGCATCCGTATAGTCGGACGCTCGAATTAGTGCGAATGGATTGAGGTTTTCGGTCATACAGACAATTACTTTTTATCGTACCGCTGAAACACAGGGCTCCAGGGGTGTCGAATTCCTTCATCCCAGAATATTGGCAACGTGTTATCGGGGGTATTGTGCGAAAAGCCGAGCAGGAGCTGTCCGTCTTTATAACCCAAAGCGCGCCGAGGCTGAAGCGCGCTCCCATAAACGCGAGCCAATTGCTGCAGGTCATTCAAAACAAACCACTCAGGAGCTCCTGAGAAATATCTGCTATTTGCGTCGAAAGCCTTATATGAATCATCCAATTCAAATAAGCAAAAAGCCTTCCCATCAAACAACTGTTTCTCGTTCAATCGATCGATTCCGGCAGAGGTGGCAAAAAGAGATAAAAACCGAAGCTCTACCTCCGGCGTGCCTTGCCGAATAGCTCGCAGAGAAGTTTTCAAATATTGGCTAACTTGGTCACCTGATCCGACCAAATCATCGAAAAAAACGTATCTACTGACTCCACCATTCCGCTGTTCATAGCGCTCTCTTCCGCTCTCATCTAAGCGAACGACAAAAGCCTCATGAATATCTGAAAACAGTTCTTTTGACAAGTGGTTTACTTGCCTAAAGAAGTACAACAAATGGGCTCCACTCTCTGCGGGGTTCCCCACTCCAATGAACCGAGTCGAGGCGAGTTCGGATGAGTATGCAGAGCGAAGCACGGCTCCACTCGTTTCACTCCCATAATTTCGCCGAATTCGCTGCATCAGCGGCGCTTCAAAGTGATCCCGATAAAGAGAGCGCAACAACTCTCGAACGAGTCGTCGACCAAAATACATGAATCGGGTTAGGGCAAATAACCCATGATCGCGCTCACGCTCTTGATCGAATGCCGTCCCAATGAAATTTTCCGCCCATTGTTCAATTTGCGGCCATTTTATTTCGTCATCCCAAGCATGAATGACAAGATTCCTCAACTTCTCCTCACACTCTTCTTTATACATACTTAACTTTATCTCTTCTTAAATACAAGTATGCTTTCACGCGAAATCACGGATGCAGTGGTGTTTCTTTTCGTCATTAGTCCTCTTGATTTAATCTTATCAATAAGATGCATATCGATATCAACACCAGCGCTGCGCATGTTATCCGTGATAAATTGATCTGTCGTTAGAGGAATGCCGCACACCTCATTATTTCCGACAATCAAAATAATATGACCGCCAGACTTGGCAACCCGAATCATTTCAGACATGGCGACCGAAAGATCTGAAAGATATTGCCGCGAGATCTTTTCTCTTCGAGGGTTTACCTTTTTTACTTGGGATAAAAAACTCTCGTAATTAGCAGGCAAAGAGCACAGGAGAGCATTTCGCTTTTGTGCAACGTGCTCACGCCCGATTGATTTTGCTTCCAGCTCGGAAAGCTCTTGAGGGCCTGCCAATCCAAGCCAATTTAACGCCAAGCTGGTAGATCTCACATATTTCTGGGCGCTTCCATATGGAGGAGACGTCAGCACCATAGGAATACTCGCCGACTTCAGCCTCTCGCTTCCTTTTGGCTCCATGAGAAGACGGGCATCTTCACCAACGACAGTAGCGGACTTGCGGTTTGGATTTACGGCGTTTGCGCGCAACACCCTGTCGATATTTGCAAGGGTGACGTTACTAAATTCCTCAAGATAATCTGCATCGGAAATCCATTTTAGATGTGCGACAATTTTTAAATTTATTGCCTGCGAAAAACTCTCTTTTGTTTTTAATCTAACTGGCACCGAAATAGATGGGTCGGCGGCACTTAGTCGTCGAGCCACTGTTGAAAAGCAGATCAAGAAGAAATCCTGCGCCGATTTGTCCTCAACATCACGGACGGCGCGAAGGAGAATTTCTAACTGCTGCTTGCGCGGATTGCTGTACCACAAGTCCGCATTTACGATGCCAATCGATGGAGCCAATCGATAGCGTTTTGCTCTCTTAACAATAGCAACAGCTTCTAGAACCAACTGGTCAGCGTCGTACGGCGTTGTTTTGACTTTTGTGATCAGCAAAGCCATTGGATTAGCGTCGCTAACATAGGCCTGCCGGTTCGCTATAGAGGATTCAAGTGCGACAGTCCCGGACCCACAAAATGGATCTAAAACTACTCCACCTTCCGATCGAAAGGTACTTGCGTGCAGAAAGAAATGCGCTATATGCGGGAGCAATTTTGCGGGGTACTGATGTATCTGATGGGTTAGTTGATCACCTAACCTAACCCAATTCACCAGTTTTCTAAATTCAACCTCTACCGGTTCGTGAGATTTTCTGTATTCCCGTCGAAGCTCTTCTGCCAAAAACGACGTATCGACAAGGCCATCAATTTGCGGAGCCTGAAACTCCTCTTTTTCTTTATTGACCGCGCGCGAATAAGGCATCGGTAACTTTCAAAATGGCGAGAGATAAATTCCAATACGCGAATTGGTCCAGTCGCTACTACAGTAATTCGTGGAATCTTGCGAGCCCCATCCGTCCTGCGTCTACGACGCAGTATGTTATACGAAGGTCGCATAGATTTCTCTTACTCCTTGGCTTGAGTTTCAGTGTTTTGGCCGGTCGACGCGATTGACTTCGGTGGGTGTGAACCTCACTAGCGAACATCAATAGAAAATTCGATGCGGATTCAACGCCGTTAAGGCTTCGGGGTTGCAATTCCTTCTCGTCGCAGCCGCACTCTTGCTTGCTAGGCAACTATCTTCTTCCCCACCCCCCATTTATCCGCAAAGGTAACCGCAAGACACTCCTCCTCATCCCCCAAGGAGTGCTCTCATGCCAATCGCCTTACTCGCGCTGACCCTCAGCGCCTTCGCCATCGGAACGACCGAGTTCGTCATCGTTGGCCTCCTCCCCACCGTCGCTGCCGACCTCGGCATCGGCCTTCCCTCGGCCGGCCTGCTGGTCAGCCTCTATGCGCTGGGCGTTGCCATTGGCGCGCCGGTGCTCACGGCCCTCACGGGCAAGCTGCCGCGCAAGGCGCTGCTGCTCGGGCTGATGGCGCTGTTCACGGTCGGCAACCTGCTGGCGTGGCAAGCGCCCAGCTATGAATCGCTGATTGCCGCCCGCGTGCTCACGGGGCTGGCGCACGGGGTGTTCTTCTCGATCGGCTCGACGATTGCCACCGGCCTGGTGCCGAAGGACAAGGCGGCGAGCGCCATCGCGATCATGTTCACGGGCCTCACGGTGGCGCTGGTCACGGGCGTGCCGCTGGGCACGTTCATCGGGCAGCACTTTGGCTGGCGCGAGACCTTTTTGGCGGTGTCGGCGCTGGGCGTGGTCGCCTTCATCGGCAGCTGGATCTTCGTGCCGGGCAACATCCGCCACACGCCGCCGGCCTCGCTGGCGCAACAAGCCAAGGTGCTGGCCGAGCCGCGCCTGCTGCTGGTGTATGCCAAGACGGCCATCGGCTATGGCGGCTCGTTCATTCCGTTCACGTTCCTGGCGCCGATCCTCACCGACGTATCGGGCTTCAGCGCCGGCGCGGTGGGCTGGGTGATGCTGGTGTACGGCATCTCGGTGGCGGTGGGCAACATCTGGGGCGGCAAGCTGGCCGACCGGCTGGGTCCGATTCCGGCGCTGAAGATCATCTTTGCGCTGCTGGCGGCCGTGCTGCTGGTCTTCAACTTCGCGGCGCCGCACAAGTGGCTGGCGCTGGTGGCGGTGCTGATGTGGGGCGCGGTGGCGTTCGGCAACGTGCCGGGGCTGCAGGTGTACGTGGTGAAGCAGGCCGAACGCTTCACGCCGCAGGCGGTGGACGTGGCCTCGGGCCTGAACATCGCGGCCTTCAACCTGGGCATTGCCGGCGCGGCCTGGGCCGGCGGTTTGATCGTGACGCACCTCGGGCTGATGCACACGCCCTGGATCGGCGCGCTCGTCGTGCTCGTCTCTCTGGCCCTCACGCAGTGGAGCGGCACGCTCGACCGCCGTGCCGGCATTCCGGTGCACGCCTCGGGGCCGGTGCCGGTCGGGCACTGAGCCTTTCTCTTCTCCCCTCTTCTTTTCCCTTTCTTTGAACGCACAAGGACAACACACGTCATGACCACGAACAACATCAACGCTCCCATTCCCGCCTTCGGCCTCGGCACCTTCCGCCTGCAGGGCCAGGTGGTGATCGACTCGGTGAAGAACGGCCTCGACCTGGGCTACCGCACGATCGACACGGCGCAGATCTACGGCAACGAAGCCGAGGTGGGCCAGGCGATTGCCGAAAGCGGCGTGGCCCGCAACGACCTCTTCATCACCACCAAGATCTGGACCGACCACTACGCGAAGGACAAGCTGGTGCCGAGCCTGAAAGACAGCCTCGCCAAGCTGCGCACAACCGAAGTCGACCTCACGCTGATCCACTGGCCCTCGCCCGGCAACGCGGTGCCGGTGGCGGAGTTCATGGGCGCGCTGGCCGAGGCCAAGGCGCTGGGGCTCACGAAGCAGATCGGCGTGTCGAACTTCAACATCGCGCTGATGCAGGAGGCCATTGCCGCCGTAGGCGCGCCAGCCATTGCCACGAACCAGATCGAGCTGCACCCCTACCTGCAGAACCGCAAGGTGGTGGCCTTCGCGCAGCGCCACAACATCCGCATCACCTCGTACATGACGCTGGCCTACGGCAAGGTGCTGAACGACCCGGTGATTGGTGCGATTGCCACGGCGCACGGCGCCACGCCCGCGCAGGTGGTGCTGGCCTGGGCGATGCAGCTGGGCTACGCGGTGATTCCGTCGTCGACGAAGCGCGCGAACCTCGAAAGCAACCTGAAGGCGCAGCAACTCACGCTGACCGAGGCCGAGATGGCGCAGATCGCAGCGCTCGACCGCGGCGAACGGCTGACCGATCCGCAAGGGCTGTCGCCGGCGTGGGATTGAGGCTCTGGCGTCGGGCATGAGGCGGTGAGGCCGCGCGGCAGAATGCAGCAACCCCTCGGGGCGCCACGACCGGCGCCCTTTTTCTTCTGCTTCTTTTCCCCTCGCCCGCCATGACCGCCCTCCACACCCGCATCTCCGACAGCTTCAACGCACAGGGCCTGATGGCCACGCTCGGCGCGCGGCTGGTGCATGTGGGCGATGGCGAGGTGCACATCGAGATGCCGTTCTCGAAGGCGCTGTCGCAGCAGCGCGGCTATGTGCATGCGGGCGCGGTGACGAGCATCGTCGACAGCGCCTGCGGCTACGCGGGGCTCACGAAAGCGCCGCAGGGCTGCGACGTGGTGACGGCGGAGTTCAAGATCAATTTCATGCGGCCCGCGCTGGGCGAGCGCTTCCTGGCGGTCGGCCGGGTGCAGAGCTCGGGCAAGCTGCTCGCGGTGTGCACGGGCGAAGTGCGCGCCTTCGCGAAGGCGAGCGACACGGACTACAAGGTGGTGGCGATGATGCAGGCGACCATCGTGAACGTGGCGCAGTAAGCGCGCGACAGCGGCGGCCGTCGTCGTCGTCGCTGGGTGCGGCTACCCGCGCTGCACGGTGGCTTCGCCTTGTTCCTGTTGTTGCTGCGGCGGCTTCTGCTTCTGCTGCTCGGCGATCACCGCGCGGCACATGGCTTGCAGTTCCGCCGCGACGGCGTCCGGCGCCTTGCGCAGTTCGGCAATGTCGCGCTCGCCGACGCAATGGCCTTCGAGGCGAACGTAGATGCGCGTGAAGTTGCCGCCGAGCGCGCGAGCAATGTCGCGCAGGCAATCGGCAACGCTGGCAAAGCCGGTGTGGCTGTAAGAGCTGGGCGGGATCACGCCCTTGGAGCGCGGTGCGCGCACGGAATACAGGTACGACGCGCCTTCAGAGCGCAGCTCCACCACGGGCTGCAAACCGCGCTGAACGTCGTCTTTTCCTGGCTTTCCTGGCATGAGGCGGAGTGTAAATCTGGCGCGGGCAGAATCACCTGACCAGGCCGAAGGCCGCTTCGCGAGGGGTGGCACTTCTTCATTTCTTGTTGGTTCATCGCGGCGCCGCACACAGTGCAGCCGCCGTTCACACTTCACAGACCCATGGCCAATCGCTCCTACCTCTACAGCCTCACCAACCGGCCCACGTCGTACACGGACCGGCCCGAAACCATCTCGGGCGTGTCCGAATGGAACTACGACATCCCGTTCATGTACCGCCTGCTGATGTCGGGCGACCCGCAGCTGTGCGCGTCGCTGATCTCCGACGGCCTCGAAGACGACGAGGAGACGGGCCAGAAGGGCAAGCTGTACGCGATCAGCGGGCGCTTCGAGCCGGGCTTTGCGCGGGTGAAGCGCCTCATCGACATCGTGCGGTACCTGGCGGCGCAGGCGCCGTTGCCGGCGCCTGCGCCTGCAGCCCCGCCCGTTGTGGCGGCTGCGCCCAAGGCCACGTCGTTGGTCGACCGGCTCAAGGGCTGGTTCTCGCCACCCGCCGCATCACCGAAGGCACCGCCTGCGGCCGTCTCTCCCGCATCGGCGACACCCGCGACGGGCTCGACGCTGCTGCCGAAGTGGTTGGACGAGACGCTGGCTTTTCTCGAAGCCCACCGCAACGAGCATCTGCTGCTGGAGACGATCGAGCTCGACACGATGTACGAATCGGAAGAAGCCCCGCTGCGGGCCTGTGTCGAGAAGGAGCTCGCACGTTGTCAGCAGGCCGGTGCCGCGCTCGATGCGCTGCCGCAAGACATCGCGGCGGCGGCGCAGTTGCTGCGCGAGGCCGGTGCAACCCAGCAGGCGGCCCCGCTCGATGCCTTCTTCGGGCTGCGCTTCGACGACGACTGCGACAGCACGCGCACCCGCGCGACGGAATATCCGCTCGGGCTGCAGTGGTCGGAGATTCTTTACTTCGGCCTGTTCAACCGCGCCGAGTTCGAAGAGGCGACACGCGGCGACGCTGCAGCTGCGTAGCGTTTCAGTTGCCGCGCCGCGGCGCTGCCCACGCCGACAGGATGCGCACGGCCTCGGCGTCCATCTTCTGTGCGGCCGGCTGCGCACGTGCGGCCAGCGGTGCGCCGGCTTCGGTGCGCAGCACGTCGACGTCGATCGGGTGGCGGGCCGCCAGGGTCACGCCCTGGAACGCTTCGCCCGATTGCGCGAGCGTGGCCGCGTAGTACAGCTGGCCAATGCCCGCGATGTGCATGGCCGCCACGCACATGGCGCAGGGCTCGCACGAGGTGTAGAGCTCGCAGCCCGACAGGTCGACGGTGCCCAGCCGGCGGCAGGCGTCGCGAATGGCTTCGACCTCGCCGTGCGAGGTGGGGTCGTGGTGCGCGACGGAGTGGTTGAAGCCCTCGCCCACCACCTCGCCGTTCTTCACGACGACAGCGCCGAAGGGCTCGGTGCCGGGCTCCTGGAGTGCCCGGGCCGAAAGGGCCAGGGCGCGCTGCATGAAGTGTTCTTGGTACATGGGTCGGATCTCCGTTTGTCTCAGGCCTTGCGGGCCTGGTCGATGGGGGACAGCGCGGGCGCGGCCGGCGCGCCGAACAGGCCGGCGGTGGCGCTGGCGTAGCGGCGCGGGTCGAAGCGCAGCACGGCGGGCAGCAGCAGCACGGTGACGACGGCCAGGTAGGCCCAGGCCATGGTGAAGCCGCCGGTCTGCTCGCGCACCCAGCCGGTGACGAAGGGCGCGAGCGCCGCGACCATGAAGCCCACGCCCTGAATGAAGCCCGCGAGCGCGCCGGCCTGCGCGGGGTCTGGCCGGTGGTCGAGCGCGAGCACCATGCACAGCGAGAACGCACCGCCCAGGCCGACGCCGAGCACGACAGCGATAGCGGCGGCTGGCACGGGCAGCGCGAACCCGAGCGCCGCAAAGCCCGCGAGCTGTGCGAGCAACGCACCGACCAGCCAGGGCCGCAGGTCGCGCTGGCCGCCGCGCCGCGCGAGCGCCGGCAAGGTGAGCGCGCCGACGACCTGCGCCAGTGTCATGAGCGCGAGCACGGCGCCGCCCTGCTGCGCCGTCCAGCCGCGCTCGGCATGGAAGTAATGCGGCAGCCACGCGACGAGGCTGGTGTAGCCGCCGTTGATGAGGCCGAAGCACAGGGCCAGCAACCACGCACGGCGATGGCCGAAGCAGCGCAGCCAGGCGCGGTCGAGCGAGGGGTCGGCGGTGCCACGTGCGGATGACGATGCAGACGGCAACTGCCGCGCACCGCGCAGCCACGCCGCCAGCGCCACGACCGCGAGCACCGCCCACATGGCGAGGCCGGCGTGCCAGTCGAGTTGCGCCTCGCCGCCCACGGCGCGCGCGAGCCACGGGCTGGCCATGGCGCCGAGCCCGCCGCCGCCCATGATGGCGGCCGAATAGAGCCCGGTCATGAGGCCGAGCCGCGCGGGGTACGCCTGCTTGACCACACCGGGCATGAGCGCCTGCACCAGCCCGACGCCCGCGCCCGCGAGCGCGGCGCTCCACAGCAGCGCCGCGGCGCCACCGGCCACGTAGCGGCCGGCGCAGGCCAGCGCGATGGCGCCGAGCCCGAGCGCAATGCCGCCGCGCGCACCCAGACGCTGGCCCACGGCCGCGCCCGACAGCGACACGGCGCCCATCGCGAACATCGGCAACACGGTGAGCAATGCGACGGCATGAAAGCCGATGCCGGTCGCAGCGCGGATCGGTTCGAGCAAGGGGCTGCTCGACGTGAGAAAGGCGCGCAGGTTGAGCGCGACCAGCACGACCACGCAGGCGAAGAAGACCGGGCCCGCGCCGGTGCGCGAGTTGCTGGATGCGGGAGATGCCGTGCGGCTCACGCGGGCACGGCGCCGGGCACGAGCGTGCCGTGGCGCGCGACCACGCGGCCGCCCGACACCACGAGCCGGCGCACCGGGCGGCTCACCACGGCCTGCGCGGTCGTTTGCGCGTCGACCAGCACGAGGTCGGCGCGGCAGCCCACGTCGAGCCCGTAGGCCGCAAAGCCGCAGCCGCGCGCGCCGGCGTGGGTGACGGTGTCGAGCGCCACGTCGAGCTCGTCGTCGCGGCGCAGGTTGTAGCGCAAGCCGATGAGCATGGCGCGCTCGAGCATGTCGGGGTTGCCGTAGGGCGACCAGGTGTCGCGGATGCCGTCGTTGCCGCCGAGCACGGTCACACCGGCTGCGCGGCATGCCATGAGCGGCGGCACGTTGCGCGAAGCCGGCGCGCTGGTGACGAGCACCGCGCCGAGTTTGGCCATGCGCGCGAGCAAGGCATCGCGCTCGCGTTCGCTCACGTCGCCGAGGCAGAAGCCGTGGCTGATGGCGACCTTGCCCTGCATGCCCAGCGCCTCGGTGCGCTGCAGGATCAGGTCGAGCGAGAAGGCGCCCATGGCGCCGGGCTCGTGCAGGTGAATGTCGAGCGGGCGCTGGTGCTTGTGGGCGATACCGAAGAGCACGTCGAGCGACTTCACGGGGTCGCCGTCGATGGCGCAGGGGTCGAGGCCGCCGAGCACGTCGGCGCCCATGGCCAGCGACTGGTCGAGCAGCTCGGCCGTGCCGGCGCGCCCGAGCAGGCCCGACTGCGGAAAGGCGACGACCTGGATCTGCTGCACCTCGCGCAGCGTCTCACGCGTGCGCAGCGTGCCTTCGAGGTGGCGCAGGCCGGCCTGGGTGTCGACGTCGACGTGCGTGCGCAAGCGCGTGGTGCCGAGCGCAAGAAAGGCCTTGGCGAGCACCAGCGACTGGGCGGCGGCATCGTGCCCGCTGGCGTGGCGGAAGGCGCGCTCGTTCTCGATCTTGTCAGTGAGGTTCGTGCCGACCTCGTTGCGGTACCAGTCCATGCCCCACATCGTCTTGTCGAGGTGGGTGTGGCCTTCGACGAGGCCGGGCAGCAGCAAGGCGCCCTCGCCTTCTTCGATGGTGGCGCCGGCCGGTGCGGCGAGTGCGGTGCCGATCTCGGCGATGTGGCCGTCGTGCACGCGCACATCGACAGGAGACGCGCCCAGGGGGCGCACGTTGCGGATCAATAGCTGCGAGGTCATTCGGTTTCGTTCGTGGGTCAGAGGCAAGGGAAGACCGGTCAGGCGGGTTGCGCCGCCACGGTGCGCGGCAGCATGCGCGGCGTGCACAGCGCCACCGCCACGAAGACCAGCGCGTTGACCGCCAGCGCCACCAGCCCGGTGTTGAGCGACTTGAAGACGACGGGCGCCGACGGGAACAGCGTGCCGAGGTTCGCGCCGGTGGTCATCGTGAAGGCCAGCACCGCACCGCCCGCGAGGATGCCCGCAAAGGCGGCGTGCTTGCTGCCGAAGGGTTTCTTCATGAGGCTGAACAGCAGCGAGGGCAGCAGCTGCGTGAGCAGGCTCGACGCGAAGATGGCCACGGCCACGATGGTGGTGCCGCCGCGCAGCACGAAGTACACCGCCACCAATGCGAACACGGGCAGCACGCCGCGCGCCACGCGCGAGACCTGCTTGTCGGTGGCGTTGTGGGCGAAGCCTTCCTTGTAGACGTTCTTTCCGATCACTGTCGAAGCGGTGAGCAAGATCATCGAGCCCGGCACCAGTGCGGTGAGCACGCCCGTGCCGCCGATGACACCGACGAACCACGGGTCGAAGGTGTGCTTCACGAGGCCGAACAGGGCCAGGTCGACCTCGGAGCCCTTGAGCCCCGGCACCTGCAGGATGGCCGCGAAGCCCACCAGGAACAGGAAGGCGATGACCACCTGGTACAGCGGCATCAGGATGGTGTTGCGGCGCACCGCGCTCGCGCTGCGGGCGGCATACACCGAGGTCAGGTTGAACGGGTACAGGTAGTAGCCGAGCGCCGTGAGCAGGATGGTCGAGTTGTACCAGGTGAGGTTCAGGCCCTCTTTCGGAAACTCGAAGAAGCTGGGGTTGGCCGCGTGGATGGCGCTGAACATCGGCGTGACGCCGCCGTAGTAGTGCCACGGCAGGTACACGCCCAGGAACACGGCGAGCACGAGGATCAGGATGTCCTTCACGATGGCGATGCTGGCCGAGCCGTGGATGCCCGAGAACAGGATGTAGCTGACCATCACGACGGTGCCGATCCAGATCGCCACCTGCGGCGCGATGGAGCCGTACGAGGCCTCCGACACGATGATGCCCAGCCCGCGCAGCTGGATGGTGAGCAGCGCCACCATGCCCATGAGCGCCACGATGGACACCAGCACGCCGAGCGGGCGGCTGTTGTACTTGTGGGCGAAGAAGTCGGAGAACGACACCAGCTTGTGCGCGGTGGCGTAGCGCCAGATGGCGGGCAGCATCCAGAAGGCCATGAGGTAGGCCAGGCCGCCGTAGGCCAGGATGTAGAAGGCCGGCGAGCCCTTGCTGTACGACCAGCCGCTGGCGCCCAGGAAGGTGAAGGTCGAGAACGACTCGCCCGCCATGAGCAGGAACACCATGATCGTGCCCAGCCCGCGCCCGCCGAGCGCCCATTGCTCCAGGCTCATGGTGCGCCCGCGCCGCGCGAGCACGGCCAGGCCGAGTGCGCCGGCCACGAAGAGCGCGATCACGCCGAGTGCGGCGTTCATCGCGCGTCTCCTGCGGCTTGGGCAGCCTGCGCGTCCTGCGCATCGAGGTCGCCTTCGGCGCGGTCGATGACCACCATGATGAGCGAGGTCAGCACCAGCCAGCTCACGTTCCAGACCATCAGGAAGGGCATGCCGAGCACGAAGGTGGGCGCGACGGACGACAGCCATCCCCCGCTGAAGAAGGCGGCGACCGGCAGCAGGGCCAGCCATTTGGCGAGTTTCATGGGATGTCTCTGTGTGTCTGGGTGGTTGGAAATTCGATCTTCCTTTGGTTAACCATTTTAAATATTTTGGTTAACCAAACGGCGCGAATGGTACGGAGCCGGGCGGGCCGCGTCAATCCGGGGGCTTTCCCGGAGGCGGCGGGGTGCAGGCAATAATCCGCAGGCCCATGCCAGCCGCCACCCGCCGATCCACCGCGCCCAACCCTTCGACCGAACCCATCGAGTCCGCTGACGACGCGAACGTGGACGAGCGCGTCTACGCCGCCGTGTCCAAGGCGCTGCTCAGCGGCAAGCTGCGCCCGGGCACGCCGCTGCGCGAGCGCGCGCTGGCCGAGGCGCTGGGCTGCACGCGCGGCGCGGTGCGCAAGGTGCTGGCACGGCTGGGCTCCGAAAAGCGCTTGGTGCTGGAACACAACCGCGGCGCCTTCGTGCCCAACCCGTCGATCGAGGACATGCGCGGCATCTACCGCGCGCGCCGCATCGTGGAAGCCGGGCTGGTGACCACGCTGTTCGGCACGCTGGCGCGCGACCAGGTGGCTGCGCTGCGCAAGCACGTGCAGGCGGAGCAGAAGGCGTTCAAGGAAGGCCGGCGCGAGGATGCGATTCGCCTGGCGGGCGACTTCCACCTGCTGCTGGCGCAGATGGCGGGCAGCGACGAACTGCTGTCGTACATCCGGCGGCTGATTGCGAACACCGAGCTCTACAAGGCGCTGTACGACTCGGCCGAGGCCGCGAGCTGCGCGCCGCGCGAGCACGAACAGATCATCGAAGCGCTCATGGGCGATTCGCTCGACGCCGCACTGGCCGTGGCGCTGGAACACCTGGACGAGCTGGAGCAGCGCGTGATCGCGGGAGCGGCGGCGGAGCAGGAAGTCGACCTGGCGGCGCTGCTGAATGGCGACGCGCCGGCGCGAAGCCACGGGCACGATCACAGCCACTGAGGCTTTCGCGCGCACGTTTCGCCGACATTTCGTTCATCAGCGAAGTGTCGAGAGGCCGGTCTCGCGAAGATCGGCGCACCATGCCAACGACCACGCGCGCCGCTTCAGGCCAACCCCACGCCCCTGCTTTCGAATGGGCGCTGCTCGCGGTGCTCGCGACCTGCTGGGGTGCCTCGTACACCTTCATCAAGATCGGCGTGGCGACGATCCCGCCGGTCACGCTGATCGCGGCGCGCACCCTGATCGCCGGGTTGCTGCTGCTCGCGGTGCTGCGCGTGCGCGGCGTGCATTTGCCGACAGACGGCGCGACATGGCGGCGCTTCGCGTTGCAAGCCTGCCTGAACAGCGTGCTGCCGTTCACGCTGATCGCGTGGGCCGAACGCAGCGTGGATGCGGGGTTGGCGACCATCCTCAACTCGACCTCGCCGATCTTCATCTTCCTGCTGGGGTGGGGCCTCGGCGGCTCGGGGAAGCCCACGCTGCAGCGCCTCTTCGGCGTGGGGGCGGGGCTGGCGGGCATCTGCCTGATCGTGGGCTTCGAGGCACTGCATGGGCTGGGGCATTCGCTGCTGGCACAGCTGGCGCTGGTGGTGGCGGCCGTCTGCTACGGCTGCGCCGCGATGTTCGGCCGCGTGTTCAAGGGCCTGGACCCGATGGTGCCTGCGGCCGGCTCGCTGTTGAGCGGCGCGGCGCTGCTCGTGCCCGCAAGCCTGGCGATCGACAGGCCCTGGGCGCTCGCCCCCTCGGCCGCATCGATGCTCGCCGTGCTGGCGCTGGCGGTGCTCTCGACCGCGCTGGCCTTCACGATCTACTTCCGGCTCATCAAGACGCTGGGGCCGATGTCGACCTCGGCACAGGCGTATCTGCGCGTGCCCATCGGCGTGACGATCGGCGTGGTGTTTCTGGGCGAGACGCTGGCGGCCACGGCGTGGGTCGGGCTGGCCTGCGTGGTGGTGGGCGTGGTCGCGATGACGATGCCCGACACACAACTTTTGCGCCGGGGCCTTCGTTTTTTACGCGGCCTTTAGACGCGCCCTTCTACGCTGCCGGCTCCTCCATCCGTTAGCGAATTCTTTCGATGAAACACCTCCTTCGCACCGCCTTGCCGGTGCTCGTTCTTCCCACCCTGTTCGCCCTGCCGATGCTCGCCAACGCGCAGCTCACGGGCAATGTGGCGCTGACCACGAACTACAAGTTCCGCGGCCAGGACCAGGACATGCTCGGCAAGAACGACTACGCCAAGACCCGCGGCTTCAAGCCCGCCGTGCAGGGCGGTTTCGACTACGCCTTCGGCGACAGCGGCTTCTACCTCGGCAACTGGAATTCGAGCGTCAACTGGCTCAAGGGCAACAGCCTGGAGAGCGACCTGTACGGTGGCTACAAGTTCAAGGCCGGCCCGCTCGACATGGACGTGGGCGCGCTCACCTACCTGTACCCGGGCAATTCGACGGGGAACACGACGGAGCTGTACACCAGCGCGGGCTACAGCGACGCCACGCTTGGCTCGTTCACGCTGAAGTACTCGCACACGGTGTCGAAAGACTACTTCGGCTACGCCGGCGCCAAGACCGGCTCGGGCCGCACGGGCCGCAACACCGGCTACCTGAACCTGGCCTACAGCAAGGAGATCGTGCCCAAGGTCACGCTGAAAGCGGCCGTGGGCTACACGAACATGTCGAGCGACATCCGCAGCCTGGGCTACAAAAGCTATGTGGACTACAACGTCGGCGCCACCTACGACTTCGGCAGCGGCCTCACGCTGACCGGCTCGGTGCAAGGTGCCAACAAGAAGAGTTCGTACGTTTCAGTGGCCAACCCGGGCTACGACGTCGGCTTCGGCACGGTCGGCCAGACGACCTACTCGCCGAACAAGGCCCGCTTCATCCTCACCCTGACCAAGACGCTGTGATCAGTCGATGCTGATGTTCGCCGCCTTGGCGACTTCGGCCCACTTCACGCGGTTGGCGTGCACGGTCTTCTTGAACTGCGCGGGCGACTCGATGCGCACGGTGTTGCCCTGGCTCTCGAAGCGCTCGCGGATCTCGGGCTGCTCGAGCACCGTCTTCACGGCGGCGTTGAGCTTGTCGACGATGTGCGCGTCGGTGCCCTTGGGCGCGAAGATGCCGAACCAGATGGCGCTGTCGAAGCCCTTGGTGCCGGGCAGGCCGCTGGAGGCGATAGTCGGCACTTCCTTCACGGCCGGCACGGCCGTGGCGGTGGTCACGCCCAGCAGGCGCACCTTGCCGGCCTTGTAGTGCGGCAGCACGGTCTGCACCTGGTTCATGATGCAGCAGGTTTCGCCGCGCACCACCGAGGTGATGGCCTCGGGGCCGCCCTTGTAGGGCACGTGGACCATGTTCAGGCCCAGGCGCGAGTTGAACTCGGCAAAGGCCATGTGCGTGCCCGCGCCGTTGCCGGTGGAGGCGTAGTTGTACTTGCCGGGGTTGGCCTTCACCAGCTCGACGAACTCCTTGAGCGTGCGCACGTTGATCACGTCGGGGTTGATGGTGAGCACGTTCGACACGTCGAGCACGGGCGCCACGGGCACGAAGTCGGCCTCCACGTCGAAGGGCAGCTTCTTGTACAGCGCGGCATTGCTGCCGTGCGTGGCGGCGGTGCCGAACGAGAGCGTGTAGCCGTCGGGCTTGGCATGCGCGACGTACTCGCTGGCGATGTTGCCGGCCGCGCCCGACTTGTAGTCGATGATCACGGGCTTGCCGAGCTGGCGCGACAGCGGCTCCTGGATGGCGCGGGCCACCACATCGACGCCCGAGCCGGCCGGGAAGCCCATGATCAGTGTGACGGGTTGTTGCGGCCAGTCGGGCTGGGCCAGCGCGAGGGTCGATGCGGCGGTGGTGCAGAGCAAGGCGCCGGCGGCCAGCAAGGCGCGACGCGAGAAGGGAGAATGGGCCATATCGGTCTTTCTTCGAGGCGGACGGTGCAGGCGCACATTGTGGCGCGCGGCTGATATCTGTTTGCACATGTGCTTATGCACCGCGCCCCTTGCCTCTCCATAATCGCTCCATGGTCCGCCCCACACAACAACTCCACGCCAATCGCGAGCCGGTGCCCGTGCGCGCCGCCGCCACCGTCCTGCTGCTGCGCGACACCGACGCCGGGCTCGAACTCCTCATGACCCGGCGCTCGGCCACCGCGAGCTTCGCGCCCGGTGCCTACGTTTTCCCGGGGGGCCACATCGACGCGGCCGACGCCGCCGCCGCACGCATTGCGGCGCGGCGCGCCACGCAAAGCACCACGCAACACACCCAAGCCATCGCCGCGATCCGCGAGGCCTTCGAAGAGCTGGGCATCCTGCTGGCCCGCCACGCCGACGGCCGCGCCGTGAGCGCCGACGAGGTCGCCGCGATGGACCGCAACGCCACCGCCGGCACGGCCTTCGCCGACCAGTGCGCGGCACGCGGCCTGGTGCTGTCGGCCGACGCCGTGTTCACCTTCGCGCACTGGATCACCGACCGCGACCTGCCCAAGCGCTTCGACGTGCCCTTCCTGGTGGCACGCATGCCCGAAGGCCAAGTGCCCACGGCCGACGAGAGCGAGCAGTTCGAGCCCTGCTGGGTGCGCCCGGCCGACGCGCTGGCGCGCCACGAGGCGGGCAGCTTCTTCATGATCTTCCCGACCATCCGCACGTTGCAGCGCATGGCGGCCTATGCATCGGTCGATGCGGTGCTCGCGGCCTGCGCGCCCATCGCCGGCGGCGAAGAAAAACCGCTGTGGACCAGCTGCCCGCGCGCCGGCCTGCTCAAGGGCGAGGACGCGCGCTACATGGAACACGAGTCGCCCTTCGGCGAGCTCGCGCTGGTGTGCCCCGACGGCCAGATCGCGCATGCGCTCGACTGGCAGAGCACGCAGCCCGTGGCGCTGCTGAAGAACGTGCAGCGCCTCACCGCACCCAACCCCAGCGCCATGACCGGCCCGGGCACCAACACCTACCTCGTGGGCGACGCGGCCACCGGCTACCTCGTGATCGACCCGGGCCCGAACGACGCGACGCACCTCGCGCGGCTGATCGAAGCCACGCAAGGCGACATCCGCCTCATCGTCTGCACGCACTCGCACGCCGACCACTCGCCGGGCGCCGCGCCGCTGCAGGCGCTGTGCGCTGCAGGGCGCAAGCCGCAGATCCTCGGGCTGTCGTCCGCGCCCACGGCACGTTCCACCGCGCGCTTCAGCGCCGAGCGCGAGCTGGCCGACGGCGAACGGCTGGTGCTCTCGGGCACCGCGCCCGACGGCACGCCACTCACGCACACGCTGCGCGCCATCCACACGCCCGGCCACGCGGCCAACCACCTGTGCCTGGTGCTCGAAGAAGACGGCCTGCTGTTCTCGGGCGACCACATCCTCAACGGCAGCACGACGGTGGTCGACCCGCCGGACGGCGACATGACGGCGTACCTCGAGTCGCTCGACAAGCTCGACGCGGCCTGCGCGGCCGGCGGCATCGACTTCATCCTGCCGGCGCACGGCTACGTGATCGGCTTTGCGCGCACGGCCATCGCGCACCTGAAGGCGCACCGCCTGAAACGCGAAGCCAAGATCGCCGCCGCGATGCAGCGGCTGCCCGAAGGCACGCCCGAGCAGTGGCTGCCGCTCGCCTACGACGACGTGCCCGAGCGCATGTGGCCGGTGGCGGCGCGGTCGCTGGCGGCGCACGTGGCGCGCATCCGTCAACTGGCGGACGCGCGATGAACCGCTCGAACCGCCCCTCTGCGCCCGGCGACGAAGGCGTGCGCCTGGCCAAGCGCGTGGCCGCCATGGCCCAGGTGTCGCGCCGCGAGGCCGAACTGCTGATCGAGAACGGCGCGGTGCGCGTCGACGGCGTGCCCGCCCTGCTGCCGCAGTCGCGCGTGCAGGCGCACCAGCAGGTCGAGATCGCGGCCGGCGCGCGGCCCGAGCCGATCGTGCCGGTGACGCTGGTGCTCTACAAGCCCGCCGGCATGCCGACCGACAACGCCCACCAGCTGCTGGTGGCCGCGAATCACCACGACCCCGAACGCGAGGGCCAGCGCTTCCTGCCGGCGCATGTGCGCGGGCAACGCTGCATGACGCCGCTCGAAACCGGCGCCAGCGGCCTCGTGGCCTACACGCAGGAGTTCCGCATCGAGCGCAAGCTGCAGGAAGACGCGGGCATCCTCGAACATGAAGTGATGGTCGATGTGGCCGGCCCGGTCGGGCCTGAAATACTGGCGCGGCTGGAGCGTTCGCCCGCGCGCGTGAGCATCGGCCGCCAGGCCGACGACCAGACCGGTCTGCGCTTTGCACTGAAGGGCGCGCGGCCCGGGCAGATCGCGAACATCTGCGACACCGTGGGCCTGCGCATCGTCGCGATGCGGCGTTTGCGCATCGGCCGCGTGCCGCTGGCCGGGCTGCAGCCGGGACAGTGGCGCTACCTGGCGCCGCACGAGCGTTTTTGAGAGCGGCTTGAGGACGACGAGGCAGCACCGCAAACTGCCACCTGAAGACAGCGGCCCGCGCCGCACACGGGAGATTCCAGCACCATGAAGTTCGGCACACCGATCCGCACCCTGGCCTGCACCCTGCCCCTGACACTGCTGGCGGGCTGCAGCTACCTCTCCGGCCTGCTGTCCACGGACGAACCGGCTGCCTCGCCGCCCGCAGCGACAGCCCAACCCGCGACCCCACCCACCGTGGTTTCGAAAGACGGCCTCGCGCCGATCACCGCGGTGCAGGTCGATCGCATCCGCGAAGCCGTCGGCGGCAAGCCCCCGAGCCCCGCGGTGGGCAAGGTGGTGGGGAGCGCGTCGCCGACCATCGAATCCTTCCTGCGCACCGAAGGCTGCATCACGGCGCGCAATGGCGCGGTGCTCAACCCCTTCGCGGCGCCCGGCCGGCTGTTCGACGGCACGGGCTTCCAGGGCGGGCCGATGGCTGAGATGCAGTACCACGACAAGACCGCCTGCGTGACGGTGCAGCGCATCCAGAACTGGAAGCTGGTGTCGCCCCGGCTGCTGCGCTTCGAGGTGGTCTACGTGGGCGACGACGGCGAGGAGCGCGCCGTCAAGCGCCACGAGCTGACGCGCCAGCCCAAGGGCGGCTGGCTGTTCACGCGCTGAGCGAGCGCGTGCCGCTCAGCGGACGGTCGTGGCGGGCTTGCCTTGATCGGCGTGCGCGAGCGCGTCGTCCGCCGGCTCCCAGCCACCGCCGAGCGCCATGAACAGCACGACCTGGTCGTCGGCCAGTTGCGCTTCGCTGGCCGCCAATGCGGCATCGGCGCCGGCCAATGCGCGTTCGGCGTCGAGCGTGTCGAGGTAGGCCGTGCGGCCGTTGCGGTACAGCTGGCGCGCCTGCGCGGCGACCTTGGCGCTTTCGTCGCGCGAGGCCTGCAGCGCGGCGCGGCGGTCGAGTTCGCGGGCGTAGGTGCCGAGCGCGGTCTCGGTCTCGCGCAGCGCGGTCAGCACGGTGCCGTCGAACTTGGCGAGCGCGGCGCGCGTGCCCGCCTCGGCCTGCGCGATGCGGGCCTGCGCGGCGCCGGTGTTGGGCACGGTCCACGAGATCAGCGGGCCGACGCTCCAGGCCAGCGTGTCCTGCCGGCCGAAGCCGGTGGCATGGCCGGCCGACGAGCCCGACAGACCCAGCGTCACCTTCGGATAGAGGTCGGCCGTGGCGACGCCGATGCGCGCGGTCGATGCGGCGAGGCTGCGCTCGGCCTGGCGGATGTCGGGCCGGCGGCGCAGCAGCGCGGCGCCGTCGCCCACCGGCAGTGCGCCGGCCACGCGCGGCGCCGTGGTGCAGTCGGCCACCTCGCGCGGAAAGTCTTGCGGCAGTGCGCCGGTGAGCGTGGCCAGCCGATAGAGCGCGCCCTGACGCTGGGCCTTCAGCGGCGGCAGTGCGGCATCGAGCTGCGCGAGCTGGGCGCGCGCGCGGCCGGCGTCGATGGCGCCGGCGCGGCCCGCGCGTTGCAGGCGCTCGGTGACATTCACGGCGTCTTGTTGCAGCGCGACCGACTTCTGCGCAATCTGCAGCCGCAGGCCGGCCGAGCAGGCCTCGGCATAGGCGCGCGCGGTGCCCGCCGCGACGTTCACGCGCACGAGGTCGAGCGCGGCTTCGGCGGCCTGGCTGTTGGCGGCCGAGGCCTCGATGGCGCGGCGGATCTGGCCGAACAGGTCGACCTGGTACGACAGCGACGCACCCGCGCTGTAGTTGAAGGTGTTCGGCGGCTCGTAGCCCTTCTGCAGCAGCGACAGGCCCGAGACATGGCCGAACGACGGCCCGCCGTTGACGCCGATCGTGGGGTACTTGGCGCCGGCCACTTCGGTTTCGATGGCGCGTTCGCGCTCGAGGTTGGCCACGGCCTGGCGCAGGTCGGTGTTGTGCGCGAGCGCCTGGGTGACGAGCCGGTCGAGCAGCGGGTCGTGGTACAGGCGCCACCAGTGCGCGGGCAGCGGCGCGGCGTGGGCCGGTGCTTCGGCGAAGGGCTTGGCGGCAGCGGGCTGGCTGGCCAGTGCTTCGGGCGGCTGCTGGTAGTCGGGGCCGACCGCCGCGCAGGCCGCGAGTCCGGCCGCGATCGCCGTGAGGGCGAGCGAGGCCATACGAAAGGCGAAGCGGGTCATGGCGGTCATCCCTTCTTCGGCGTGGCGGTGTCGCGTTCGAGCACCTGCACCGTGACCGTCTGGCCGGCCACGAGGCGCGCGCCGTCGGGCAGCGGGTCGAGCTTCACGCGCACCGGGATGCGCTGCGCCAGCCGCACCCAGTTGAAGGTCGGGTTCACGCTGGGCAGCAGGTTGGCGCTGGTGGAGCGGTCGCGGTCGGCGATGCCGGCGGCCACGCTGTCGACCGCGCCTTCGAGCACCGCGCCACCGCCCATCGGCGTCACGCGCACGCGGTCGCCCAGGTGGATGCGCGGCAGCTTGGTTTCTTCGAAGTAGCCCTCGACGTAGAACGACTGCGCATCGACCAGCGCGAGCACCGGGTGGCCGGCGGCGGCGTAGCTGCCCTGGCGCAGGTCGAGGTTGGTGACGAGGCCGTCGGCCGGTGCGCGCACTTCGGCACGCTGCAGGTTCAGGCGCGCCGCATCGAGCGCCACCTCGGCCTGCGCGACAGCAGCTTGGGCCTGCTCGACGCGGGCGCGGGTCTGTTCGCGCGACTCCTTCGACACCAGGTCGTCGAGCCCCGTGTTGCGCGCGTTCTCGCGCTGGGCCTGGGCGCTCACGGCGCGCTGCGCGGCGAGCGCGGCCTGCGCCTGGCGCACGGCGAGGTCGTAGCGCGCGCGGTCGACCTCGAACAGCAGCGTGCCGGCGGCGACCGACTGGTTGTCGCGGATCGGCACGGCCGTGACGAGGCCCGAGACGTCGGGCGCGATCTGAACCACGTTGGCGCGCACGCGGCCGTCGCGCGTCCACGGCGAGAGTTCGTAGTGGTCCCACAGGCGAAAGCCCGCCCAGACGGCGACGGCCACCACGGCCACGGTGAGAAGAACGCGCAGCAGGCTCTGGGCCCGGGGGTTGTCTGCGAAGGGGTTGGCTTTCATGGGAATCTCTGTGGTGTTTGGGTTGTCATTGCAGGCGTCATTGCAGGTGTGCCGTGAGGCGGCTCAGGCCGTACAGCAGCAGCAGGTACAGCGCCATGTCGAACAGCGCCGGGTGCCACACCCAGCGGTACAGGCCGGTGGCGGCGAGCAGCCGGCGCACGCCCCACAGGGCGAGCAGCGCGGCGGCGGCCAGCAGCATGAGCCAGGGCACGTAGAGCCCGTAGAAACTGGCTTCGCCGATCATGCGGAAGCTCCTTGCGGTGAAGAGGACACGGACACGGCTGCGAGCGAAGGCGGTGCGTCGGGGAACAGGTTGCGGCGCAGGCCGACCAGTGCGGTGACGGCGGCGCGCGACGCGGTGGAGGTGTCGCGTGCAGCGAGCACGGCGGCCAATGCTTCATCGATCTGCGGCAGCAGTGCCGCCGGTCGCGGCGCCATGCGGCCTTCGCCGCGCTGGCGGAAGAAGCGCGCGATGCCGCCGAGCAGCGCGGCCGAGGTGGCCATCGGCAGCTGGGCGCGCACGCGCTGCAGCACGGCGATGTCGGCGCCCATGCGCAGGTCGCGCAGCGCGTCGTTGGCGGCCACGCCTTCGACGGTGCCACCGGCCTGCGCGATGCGCGGCGCCAGCAGGCCGATGCGGTCGAGCATGCGCACGGCATAGGCGTCGCTCTGCGCGTACTGCGGCTGGGCCGACGCGGCCATGTCGCCGAGTTCACGCCAGGTGGCGCGCTGGATGCGGCGCGCGCTCCAGTCGGCGCCCACCGAACGCACGAGGCGCGTGACGCGCGCTGCGACCACCACGCCGACGACCTGGCCGATCATGCTGTTGATGAAGCTCACGAGGTCGGCGCTGGCGGTGTCGTGCATCGCGAGCGTGCCCGACACGCCGAAGACCAGCGCCATCGCGGCCATGAAGTGCGTCGGGCGCGGCAGGTACAGGCCCAGCAGCAAAAAGAGCGGCGCGCAGATGACGACCAGCATGCCGAAGTCCTGCACCGTGGGCATGAGCACGAGCACGTAGACGGCCGAGATCGGAATGGACCACAGCGTCCACTTCAGGAAACCGTGGATCGCCGGCACCGGGTCGTCCATGGTCGCGAAGAAGCAGCAGAAGACCGCGGCCATCATGGTGGCGGCCGAGCCCATGGTCCAGCCCGTGAGGATCCAGAACGCACCGCACAGGCAGATGGCGATGACGGCCGCGAGCGCCGAGAGCAGCGCCATGCCGTGGTCGCGGTGCATCGCGCGATGGCCGAGCGCGGCCGTGCGGCGCAGCGGCGCGCCGCCCTTCAGGCCTTCGTCGATGTCGCGGCGCAGCTGGGCGCAGGCGGTCCAGCCGTCGACCAGTTCTTCGAGCCGGCCCGCGAGGCCGATGCGCAGCGCGCGGGCCCAGGGGCTGAGCCCCGTGTCCTGCGCGGTGCCCAGCGTGCCGATCGCCTGGCGCAGCGCCTGCAGGCGGGCCGATGCGTCGACGGCCGGGTCGCTTTCGTCGCGCAGCCATTGCGCGGCCAGCGCCAGCACGGCGGTGACGTCGGGCGCGAGGCGGCCTTCGGCTTGCGCCAGCGCCTGCAGCCGGTCTTCGACGGCCGACAGCGCGGGCGTGAGTGCCGCCACGCGGTCCTGCATGGCGCGGATGGCGCCAGCGGTCCAGCGCAGGTGCGTGGTGTCGAAGGGCACGTGGGTAGAGAGCAGGCGCAGCTGCGTGATGTCGCCCGCGAGGCGGCGGCGGTCGTCGTCCAGGCGCTTGGGGTCGGCGTCCTTGGGGGTGCTGCGGTCGCCGGGCTGGAACAGGTCGCCGATCCACTGGCGCGCGTCTTTCAGCGTGCGGTCGAGCAGGCCCAGCACGGTAGGCGCGAGCCCCGTGGGCAGCACGAGGCTGTGGACCAGCGTGGCGCACAGGATGCCCAGGCCGATTTCTTCCACGCGCGCCACGGCGGTGTCGAACAGCACGAGCGGCGTCTGCACCGACGGAAAGCCGATCAGCGCCGCCGTGTAGCCGGCGAGCATGAAGACGTACGAGCGCGGCGTGCGGTCGAGCAGCGAGATGTACAGGCACAGCCCGACCCACAGCGCGAGCACCAGCGTGAGCAGCTCGGGCGCGTTGGACAGCGCGGGCACCATGAGCACGGTGGCGACGCTGCCGATGAGCGTGCCGCAGAAGCGGAACACCGCCTTGGAGCGCACGGCGCCGGCCAGCGGATGGGCGACGACGTAGGTGGTCATGAGCGCCCAGAACGGGCGCGGCAGGCCGGCGCGGCTGGCCAGGTACATCGCCAGCATCGCGGCGGCGAAGCTCTTGACGGAAAAGAGAACTTCCGCGCGGGTGAAGCGCGGCAACGCCAACACTGACATCTACTGGCCGCGCCCTTCCTGCGTCAGGCTCTGCATGCCGGAGGCACTGCGGCCGAGCTTGGCCTCGAGCGCGCCGAAGACGCGCAAGGTAGCGGCGATGTCCTCGTCGGGAATGCCTTCGAACAGCGCGGCGCGCATCTGGCGCAGCGCGGCCTCGATGGGCTCGCAGACGGCGCGGCCGGCGGCCGTGAGGTGCAGCGTCTTGGCGCGGCGGTCGGCCGGGTCTTCGCGGCGCTCGACCAGGCCGGCCTCGACCAGTTGGTCGAGCGAGCGCACCAGCGACGGCCCTTCGATGCCCAGCGCCTCCGCCACCGTGCCTTGGCGCACGCCGTCTTCCATGCGCCCGAGCACCACGACCGGCCAGGCCAGCGTCTGCGACAGGCCGACGTGCGCCACCGCCTTGTCTGCCCCCGCGCGGTAGCCGCGCTGGAGCACCGACAGCGAGGTGCCGAGCCGCATCAGCGCGTGTTCGCGCAGCGGGGAGAGGGGTTCGGAGTCGGCCACGGCGTTATCAATTAGTTAGCTTGCTAACAATTGTACGGGTTTCTACCGAGTCTTGCATGCGACCGCGCATGTCGTCAGCGCGCGGCCCAAAGAAAAAGGGGGAGAGAAAGAAAAGTGTGAAGCTCGCCGATAAGCCGGATTCTGTGCACCGGAACCCTCTTGCGAAGACCCCGGCGTGACCGCCATTACTCTGGGCCGTTTGTCGCCAAACGGCTCGATGCCACCTACCCGCCAGCTCAGCGGAACCACCTCAATACTGGCCTACTTGGTGTTGCTGCGCGCAGAGATTGCCCGTTTCACCCGAACTTAATCGGCTCGTCTCTGTTGCTCTGATCCTCACCTCACGGTGGAGAGTCGTTAACTCCTGCGCTGTCCTGTGCAGTCCGGACGTTCCTCCAGTGCGATCTTTCGACCCGATGCTGTTGCCCGAAGGCGCAGCGTCGTCCCTTTCGGGCTTGCACCAGCGGCGGTCTGGCGTGCTTCACGGCGCGATTATCGCCGCATCGCTACGGCGCCCCCGCCGCGAACACCTCGATGGCGACGAGGTTCGACACCGAACGGCTCTGTTTCACCTCGCCCGGCACCACGAGCCGCGCGAATCCGGCGCCCGTGAGGTCGACGCCGTTCATCTGGTAGGCCACCAGCGCGCCCTTAGCACCGAAGTTCGGATCGATCTCGCCCAGCGACACCGTGGCGCGGTAACCGTCGCTGCCGGTGGCGACCGCCACCATGCCCAGCGTGACGTTCTTCGGCGCGGCCGGCAGGCCCAGGCCGCTGAGCAGCGTCCAGAGGCTGACGCCGCGGTAGACGTTGGCGCCGATCGTCACATCGATCGCGGGCGTGAGGCCCTTGAGCGCCTGCAGGTCGAACTGCGCGGGCGTCTTCACCTGGCCCGACACGGCGAAGGTGGTCGAGACGCCGCCGCCGATGCCGGTGGCCGTGGCGGCGGGCGCCCGGACGTCGAGCCGCACGAGGTTGGACACATAGCGCCCGCCCTTCACGTCGCCCGGCGCAGTGACGCGGAACGGGCCGTCGGCCGCGCCCAGCGGGGCCGAAGCGCCGTCTTTCGTTTCGGCGTAAACCAGCAGGCTTGGCTTGTTGCCGTAGTCGGGGCTCAGCTCGCCGAGCGCGAAGGCCACCTGGTAGCCGTCGGCGCCGGTGGCCAGCACGTAGCGGCCAAGCAGGTCGTTCTTGCGCGCGGGGTCGGCCTGCAGGCCCGCGTCGTTCAGCAGCGACCACAGCGCGGTGCCCGTGTAGGTGTGGGTCTGCGGCCCGCTGCCGCTGGAGAAGTTGACAGTCTGCGTGACGGCGGCGCGCGCCGACAGGTCGGCCTCGGTGAAGGCCGCGGGGCGATCGACCGCGCCGCCCAGTTGCACGGCCGGTGCGGGTGCCGGCGCGGGCGGCGCAGGGGGTGGTGGCGCAGGCGCGGGCGCCGGTGCGGGCGCCGGCACGATCGGCGGGAACACCGCGCCGGCATCCGCCCCGCCGCCGCACCCGGCCAGCATCCACACAACCCCACCCCACACCAGGCTTCTGGACCACTGCATGCTCAAGTCTCCGTCTTCTCTATGTTTTGATCGACACAACGTGTGCCTCTTCATTCAAGGAATGAAAGGCACGGTAATGTACATCGCTGTATTTTCAAATGCATAGCGTGGCAATGTCAGACCAGCCAGCATGCCGACCGGCATCGCGCCAGGCGACAACCGCGCACGGCTGGTCTCACAATGCGCGCTGACCATCCGCCACTCGCATCCAAGGAGATTCCATGAAGGCCCAGAACATCCTCCAGACCATCGGCAACACGCCGCACATCCGCATCAACCGTCTGTTCGGTCACGCGAAGCAGCAGGTCTGGATCAAGTCGGAGCGCGCCAACCCCGGCGGCTCGATCAAGGACCGCATCGCGCTCGCGATGGTCGAAGACGCGGAGAAGAGCGGCGCGCTGAAACCCGGCGGCACGATCGTCGAGCCGACCTCGGGCAACACCGGCATCGGCCTGGCGATGGTCGCGGCCGTCAAGGGCTACAAGCTGATCCTGGTGATGCCCGACAGCATGTCGGTCGAGCGCCGCCGCCTGATGCTGGCCTACGGCGCCACCTTCGACCTCACGCCGCGCGCCGGCGGCATGAAGGCTTCCATCGCCCGCGCCGAGGAAATCGTGGCCGGCACGCCGGGCGCGTGGATGCCGCAGCAGTTCAACAACCCCGCGAACGTCGACGTGCACGTGCGCACCACGGCCGAAGAGATCGCGGCCGACTTTCCCGAGGGCATCGACGTGCTCATCACCGGCGTGGGCACGGGCGGCCACATCACGGGCGTGGCGCGGGTGCTCAAGAAGAAGTGGCCCAAGCTGCAGGTGTTCGCGGTGGAGCCCGTGGCCTCGCCCGTGATCTCGGGCGGCGCGCCGGCGCCCCACCCCATCCAGGGCATCGGCGCGGGCTTCATTCCGAAGAACCTCGACACCTCGCTGCTCGACGGCGTGCTGCAGGTCGACGCCGAACCCGCGCGCGAAATGGCGCGCCGCTGCGCGGTCGAGGAAGGCATCCTGGTCGGCATTTCGTCGGGCGCGACGCTCGCGGCCATCGCGCAGAAGCTGCCCTCGCTGGCGCCCGATGCGGTGGTGCTGGGCTTCAACTACGACACGGGCGAGCGCTACCTGTCGGTCGAGGGCTTCCTGCCCGCCTGATCCAGCTACAAGTTTCATAGCGCCCCAGGCGCTTAAAATCGTCGGTCTGCTTGATAACCACAAGCCACACCGACATGCTGCGAATCTCCGAACTCAAACTCCCGCTCGACCACGCGCCTGACGCGCTGGCCACCCTGATCGCCCGAACGCTCGACGTTCCGCCTGAAGCGATCGCCTCCCACACCGTCTACAAGCGCAGCTTCGACGCCCGCAAGGTCGACCTGCTCACGGTCTACATCTGCGACGTGCAACTGGCCGACGCGGCGCTCGAAGCCGCGCTGCTCGCCAAGCACGCCAGCCATCCGCACATCCAGCCCGCGCCCGACATGCGCTACACGCCGCCGGGCCATGCGCCCGCCGACGCGACGCGCCCCGTGGTGATCGGCTTCGGCCCCTGCGGCATCTTCGCGGCGCTGATGCTCGCGAAGATGGGCTTCAAGCCCATCGTGCTCGAACGCGGCAAGACCGTGCGCCAGCGCACCCGCGACACCTGGGGCCTGTGGCGCAAGAGCGTGCTCAACCCCGAGTCGAACGTGCAGTTCGGTGAAGGCGGCGCCGGCACCTTCTCGGACGGCAAGCTCTACAGCCAGATCAAGGACCCGCGCTTCCTCGGCCGCAAGGTGATGGAAGAGTTCGTGAAGGCGGGCGCGCCGCCCGAAATCTTGTACGTCGCGCACCCGCACATCGGCACCTTCAAGCTGGTGAAGGTGGTCGAGAACATCCGCGAACAGATCGTCGCGCTCGGCGGCGAGATCCGCTTCGAGCAGCGCGTGACCGACGTGCAGATCGAAGACGGCCACCTGCGAGGCCTCACCGTGCTCGACCAGACGACGGGCCAGAGCAGCGAACTGCGCGCCGACCACGTCGTGATGGCGCTGGGCCACAGCTCGCGCGACACCTTCGAGATGCTGCATGCACGCGGCGTGTACATCGAGGCCAAGCCCTTCTCGATCGGCTTTCGCGTGGAGCACCCGCAGGGCCTGATCGACCGCGCCCGCTGGGGCCGCCACGCGGGCCATCCGCTGCTCGGCGCGGCCGACTACAAGCTGGTGCACCACGCGAGCAACGGCCGCTCGGTCTACAGCTTCTGCATGTGCCCCGGCGGCACCGTGGTCGCGGCCACCAGCGAGCCGGGCCGCGTGGTCACCAACGGCATGAGCCAGTACTCGCGCAACGAACGCAACGCCAACGCGGGCATCGTGGTGGGCATCGACCCGAAGGACTTCCCCGGGGACGCGCTCGCAGGCATCGCCTTGCAGCGCCAGCTCGAAAGCAACGCCTACGTGCTCGGCGGCAGCAACTACCATGCGCCCGGCCAGCTGGTGGGCGACTTCATCGCCGGCAAGCCGTCGACCGCACTCGGCAGCATCATCCCGTCGTACAAGCCCGGCGTGACGCCGACCGACCTGCACCAGGCGTTGCCCGCCTACGCCATCGAGGCGATGCGCGAGGCCTTTCCCGCCTTCGGTCGCAAGATCAAGGGCTTCGACACGCATGACGCCGTGCTCACCGGCGTGGAAACGCGCACCTCGTCGCCCATCCGCATCACGCGCGGCGACGACCTCCAGAGCCTGAACGTGCGCGGCCTCTACCCGGCCGGCGAAGGCGCGAGCTACGCGGGCGGCATCCTGTCGGCCGGCGTGGACGGCATCAAGGTGGCCGAGGCCGTGGCGCGCAGCGTGCTCGGCACGGCGGTTTGACGATGCACTTCCACCGTCCCACCACCGGCCAGCTGGCCGTCGCCACGCTGGCGATGGCCGCCGTGGTGCTCGCGTCCAACATCCTGGTGCAGTTCGCGATCAACGACTGGCTCACCTGGGGCGCCTTCACCTACCCGGTGGCCTACCTCGTGAGCGATCTCGTCAACCGGCGCTTCGGCCCCGGCATGGCGCGGCGCGTGGCCTGGGTCGGCTTCGCGGTGGCCGTGGCGGTGTCGTTGCTGCTCGCACCGGCGCGCATCGCCGCCGCCTCGGGCCTGGCCTTCATTGCCTCACAGCTGCTCGACATCCGCGTGTTCGACCGCCTGCGCCGCGGCCTCTGGTGGCGCGCGCCGCTCGTGGCCACGGTGATCGCGGCCGTGCTCGACAGCATCGTCTTCTGGGGCATCGCCTTCGCAGGCACCGACGGCCCCTGGCTCACCTGGGCGCTCGGCGACCTGGGCGTGAAGCTCGGTGTCGGCGTGCTGATGCTGCTGCCGTTCCGGCTGCTGATCGGCCGGCAAGCCGCTGACCGAGGCGCTGCACGCGCATGACGATCCGCCCTGACAATACCCGCAGGATGTTCCGGCCGCGCTGACCGCGCGGGACCGGTTGTTCTTTTTCTTCCCTTTTCCATCCCTCGCGCCCATCGCCGAGCCTTCCGTATGACCGACGCATCCACCGCCGCCCCGAACACGAACTCGCGCAACGCACGGCGCCAGCGCCCGGACATGGCCGAGCAGCTGCAGCAGCTGAAGACCGGCGCGGGCCCCGACGCAGGCGCTGACGCGTCGGTCGCGCAACCCGCTTCCGAGCCACAGCAGCAACAGCAACGCCCGCCGCGGGCCAAGCAGCAGCAGCGCCCGCACGGGCAGCAGCAACCCCAGCAAGGGCGCAAGCCGCGCGGCCCGCAGCAGCCGCAACAGCAACAACAACCGGAAGCCCAGCGCGCACCGCGCAAGGTCAACCCGGTACTGGAACGCCTGTTCGCGCTGTACCCGCAGCTCTTCGGCGCGCGTTTCGTGCCGCTCAAGCTCGGCGTGTACGAAGAGCTGATTGCGCGCCATCCCGAAGACTTCAAGGCCGAAGACCTGAAGGTCGCGATGGGCCAGCATGCGCGTTCCACGCGCTACCTGGAGAGCGTGGCCGCCGGCCATGCGCGCCATGACCTCGACGGCAACGCGCTCGACCCGGTCGCGCCCGAGCACGTGCACCACGCCATCCTCGAGCTGCACCGCCGCCGCTCGCACCGCAACCCCGGCGAAGACCTGCGTCCGCAGCTGGTGACGCGCATCGCCAAGGCCATCGAAGCCTCGAACCTCGACCACGAGGCGTATGCCGTGCTGGTGCGCTCGCGCGACGCCAACACCAACGCCATCGTCGACGAAGCCCTGGCCGAACTCGCCCAGCAGGCCGCCAAGCGCGAAGCCCTGCTGCGCGCCTTCGAAGCCAGCGGCCGCAGCGAACAGGAGTTCGCCGACATGTACGGCATGAAGCCCGGCGACGTGACGCGCACGCTGCAGCGCGTGCGTGACGACAAGAAGCGGGCCGAGGCAGCGGCAGAAGCCGCCGCCGCTGCGGCCGCAGCGGCACCGGAAGCAGCACCAGAAGCTGCGCCGCAAGCCGCCGAATCCGCACCGGACGCGCCCGCGTCCGACGAGCCTGCCGCCACCGGCAATTGAACGCCCCGAAGCGCCCAGAAGGCTGCAACTGTGCAGTCCGACTGCGGCGCGGCGAATTTTTCGCTAGGGATCGGCGTTCAGGAAACGTTTCTACACATTTCCAGCTACATTCCTCCGGCCCATCCCGGGCGGAGGAGAAGTTAATTTGAAAAGAGTCATCAGGCTGCTTCTCGCAGTCGTGGCTGTTTCCGTGTTCGCGAGCGGCTGCGCGGTCAACCGCGCCACAGCCACCGTCGACCCCTCGGCGAATCTTGACAAGCTGCGCGTGGTGCAGGTCAGGAAGCTCGAGGGGGAAGACGGCACGCTCCAGAAGCTGATTGCGGGCAACCTGCGCAAACGCGGCTTCGAGGTCACGGAAGAAGCCAAGCCCCCCGAGCCAGTCGACGCTGTCGTCACCTACGTCGACAAGTGGATGTGGGACATCACCATGTACCTCGTCGAGCTCACCGTCACGGTCCGCGAACCCAAGTCCGACTACCCGTTGGCCACCGGCAATTCGCTCCACACCTCCCTCACACGCCTCTCGCCGCCCGAAATGGTCGATGAAGTGGTCGGCAACATCTTCAAAGAATCGGACAAAACCAAATGATCAACACCACCACCCTTCGCCGCGCAGGCGCCCTGGCCGTTCTCTCCATCGTCGTCGTGCTCGCAGGCTGCGCCTCGTCGGCCAACCGCGAGGCCATGACGCCCACCAGCATCGCCTCGAGCAAGAAGCTGCCCTACTCGGTGTCGGTGAAGACCGGCGGCGGCAACGAAACGAACCCGCTGTGGAGCTCGGACATCACCAACGAAGACCTGGGTGCCGCCATCGAGAAGTCGGTCACGCAGTCGGCCCTGTTCAAGGAAGTCGTCAAGGGCAAGAGCGGCGACTACGAGCTGTCGGTCTCGATCGTCAAGCTGACCAAGCCCATGTTCGGCGCCGCGTTCACGGTCGACATGGAAGCAGGCTGGTCGCTCATCAAGACCTCCGACAAGTCGGTCGCGATGCGCCAGGTCATCAAGTCGACCTACACGGGCGGCGCGTTCGACTCGCTCGTCGGAACGACCCGCCTGCGCATGTCGGTGGAAGGTGCCGCGCGCAACAACATCAAGCAAGGCCTGGAAGCTGTCTCGGCGCTCAACCTCTGAGGTCCCTGACTGAACGACACACCGTTCTTCGGTGAATGAAAAAGGGGCTGGTGAATCACCAGCCCCTTTTTCTTTGTGCCGCTGCGCGGTCTGTCTGTGCTCAGCGCGCGTTCTGCAGCGCCGCAATGCGCTCTTCGATCGGCGGGTGCGTGGCGAACAGCTTGCCCATCGCGCCCGTGATGCCCATGGCTTCGACCGCCTTCGGCAGTTCGCCGGCCGGCAGGCCGCCCAGGCGGGCGAGTGCGTTCATCATCGGCTGGCGGTTGCCCATGAGTGCGGCGGCGCCGGCGTCGGCGCGGAACTCGCGCTGGCGCGAGAACCAGGCCACCACGATCGCGGCGGCAAAACCGAGCACGATGTCCAGCACGATGGTGCTCACGTAGTAGCCGATGCCGGGGCCCGACGAGCGGTCGTCGCCGCGGCGCAGGAAGCTGTCGACCGCGTAGCCGATCACGCGCGAGAGGAACACGACAAACGTGTTCATCACGCCCTGGATCAGCGTCATGGTGACCATGTCGCCGTTGGCGATGTGCGCGACTTCGTGGCCGATGACGGCCTCGACCTCTTCGCGCGTCATGCCTTGCAGCAGGCCGGTGGACACGGCCACGAGCGACGAGTTCTTGAACGCGCCGGTGGCGAAGGCGTTGGGCTCGCCTTCGAAGATGCCGACCTCGGGCATGCCGATGCCGGCCTTGTCGGCGAACTTGCGCACGGTGCCGACGATCCAGGCCTCGTCGGGCGACTGGGGGTTGTCGATCATGCGCAGGCCGGCCGTCCACTTGGCCATGGGCTTGCTGATGAGCAGCGAGATGATCGCGCCGCCGAAGCCCATCACCAGCGCAAAGCCGAGCAGCGCCGTGAGGTTGAGCCCGTTGGCCGTGAGGAAGCGATTGACGCCGAGCAGGCTGGCGACCACGCCGAGCACCGCGACGACCATCACGTTGGTCAGGACAAACAGAAGGATACGTTTCAAGTTGAATTCTCCGTGGGGAAACTGCCACCTAGATAAGGGCCCGGGGAGCCCTCTTCAAGCCGCGCGCGGCGGGGAGGCCCTCGGTGTTGCATCCGGTGGAGCCATGATAGGAGCAAAAGTTCTGGCGCCCCGATATTCCCCGCCGGAGTCAAGGCCTGTCAGAAAAGGCCGCTGGTGCCCGGCGCCGGGCGGGTGGCGATGTCGGCGTCGAGCCGGGCGCGGCGGCGGCTGTCCTGCGTCCAGCGCAGCGCGAACAGCACGCCGTTGACCAGCACCAGCCCCGCGGCGAACAGCCACCACAGCACATGCGCGCCCGCCGCGGTCATGCGCGAGGCATCGAGGCTCGGGTCGATGCGCACCCACGGCGTGCCGGTGATGTCCTTGCCGCTGGCGGTGACCAGGCCTTCGAGCGTGAAGGGCTTCAGGCCTTCCGCCGTGGCGTTGCGCTGCAGGCGCGCCCAGCGGCCGAGCAAGGAACTGTCGGTGTCGTCTTCAGCGACATCGGCCGCGCCCGCGGTCGCGCCCGGCACATCGTCATTGCCCTCACCGGGCCGCTGCACCCGCGCGTCGCCGATGCGCGTGGGAGACGCCAGCAGCACGCCGCCCTGCGCGGGCACGATGGCCGGACGCGCGGCTTCGATCTTCGCGGCCACCACGCTGTCGACCGCTTGGGCCAGCGTACGCTGCACGGACGCCAGCTGCTGGCGCGACAGGATGAGGTCGGCGTTCTCCTGGCCCGCCGCCGCGCTCGTGGCCAGCGCCTGCCAGGTGCTCACGGGCGTGTCGACGCCGTCCTTGTCGACCGTGGCGTCGATGGCGCGCACGAGGTCGTGCTGCAGGCGCTCGCAGGCGGCGGGCGACAGGCCGGCGGCGTCCTTGCAGGCGGTGTCGATCATCGCCACCGAGCGGTCGAAGCCGCGCACGGTCAACGGCACGCTCTCGCGCGCACGGTAGGCCGCGAGCGGGTCGGCGGCCTGCCCGCCCATCTGCTGCATGCGCAGCATCGCGATCAGGCTGGCCATGGCGTGGTTCTCGGTGGCACGAAGGAAGCCGGACTCGGCGAGCGCCAGCACGCTGGGCGGGATGTCCAGCGCGGGGACGACGGGTGCGGTGCCGTTCCAGCGCACGGACGTGCAATCGATGACCGGCACGCCGCTGTTGGTGTGCGCTTCGGCACGGCCGCTCATGTCGATCTCGCACCGGCCTTGGCCCTCCATGCGCGCGCGGCTGCCCCACTGCGGCAGCTTGTCGGCGAGTTGCCCGGCATCGCCATAGGTGGCTGTGGCGCCGCCATTCGTGAGCCATTGCGCGGCGAGCGCAGCCTCGCCGCGCGGGTCGGGTGCCGACAGCGCGACCGCGCCGATAGCGAGCAGGCCGATGACCAGGTGCAGCAGGTGCCGGCCCCAGTACGCGGGCCGGAAACGCCGCCATTCTTCGGCCACCGACCACTTCGAACCGAAGCTCACGGCGCTGTAGTCGCTGGTGCGCAGCTCGGCGTCGATCACCTCGCCGTAAGGGACCGACGCTGTCTTGCGCCAATGCGAAGGCAACACCAGGCTCAGCTTGTCGCCGATGAACAGCCCCACGTTCTGGACCGACGCGTTGCTGGCGTTGACCACCGCAATCTGGTTGAGCATGCCGCGCACGCGGTTCACCGGTTGCGGTTGCCGCGCAGGCGCCGTCGCCGACGGGGTGCGCACGAACAGCCACGCGGCCCACAGGCCCGCAAGCCCGCCTGCGCCCATCAGGTAGACGCTCACCGCTTGCGTGGCATCCCAGGTGGCAACCCACAACAGCACGAAGGCAAGCAGCCAGGCGAAGGCCGAGGCCCAGCCGCCGCGCCCCATGCGGCTTGCGACCTCCTCGGGCGTTTCGGTGCGCTGGCTCAGGATGTCGACCTCGCCGCGCTGGTAGCGCGCATTCGGGTCGGTCGCAACGGATGCGGCCACGGCTTCGGGCATGGCCGCACCGGTGTCTGCTCCGACCTCGTCCAGCGACGGAAGTGCACCGATCTCGCCGCGCTTCCACTGCTGGTCCTGCGCCTGCTGGCGCTGCGCGCGCTGCCGGCCTTCGAGCAGATCGAAGCCGTTCAGGCGGATCACCACGGCGCACTTTCCGGCCAGCACCACCAGCGCCTGGTTGTGCGGCTCGATGTAGTCGATGGCGTCGTAAGGCAGCAGCACATCGACGTCGCCGATGGTGTCGTGCTCGGTGGACGAGCCCTGCGTCGACAGGCCATGGCGCAGGAACGCACCGCTGAGTTCGCGCACGTTGTCGTCGACCGTGAGCTTCTGCCCCATCAGGAAGGGCTGCAGCGCCGATTTTTCTTCGTCGGTGATGCGACGCAGCACCGGTGCATTGCGGAAGTCCTTCAGGGCACTCCGGTTGTCGGAGCGTCGCGACATGTAGACGATGAAGCTGTAGATCCCGTAAAGAATCAGCCCGACCTTGAGCACGATGATGATGGTGTCCATCTTTTTGGCCTCTCCCTTGGCATGTGAACGTATGGCGCGCGCGTGGCGCGCGATGCAATCGCCTGGCGAAGGGCCCTCCCGAGCCCGTGAACGCTAGCGCGACTTCGGCTCTGCCGACGCGCCCGGCAAGGGTCGGAAGACCTGCGGGTCGGCATAGAACGAAGCCGATGTATTTTCGACGCACCAGCCGGGCACGCCGAGCACCGGAATAGGAACGAAAGGCTTCGCTTCGAGCTGTTTCGCATCGATATTTCTCGCGATCGCCGCATCGTCGAGGGCGGCGGCGCCGGTCGCACGGTGCGTCAGCAGCACATGTGCGGTGATCGGCTTGCGCGGCGTCACCAGTTTTTCGAGCAGCGCATGGCCGAAGAGCAGCAGGCGCGCTTCGTGCCACAGGCTGCGCTGCGTGACGAACAACGCCTGCCAGTCGCGCGCCACCAGCGCCTCCCACAACGCAGGCGGCGCATTGAGCACGGCGCCGTTCTCGTCGAACAGCGTGAGCGCATCGCGCAGCGGCCCGCGCGTGGCGCCGACGCCGGCGCGTGCGATCTCGGTGGCCTGCAGTTCGTTGAGCCGGCGCTTGGTCTCGGGAAAGGCCAGCCAGGCGAGGCCGTTGAAGAAGTCGTGCAGGTTGTCGCGCGTGGGCACGGTGCGCGTGCGGAAGATGTGGGCCTCGTAGGCCTGGCCTTCGGGCAGCGCGTCCTGCGCGACGAAGTCGGGCACGGTCGGCGGCTTGGCCGCCTGCAGCGCGGCGGCGACGGTGCCGCTCTGTGCAATGGCCTGCGCCACGGCTTCGCCGGGGTCGCGGTACGGGGCCAGCCAGGGTGCGGCCCACTCGATGGCCGCGACCGCCGGCAGGGCCGAACTCAAGGCGCGGTCGCCCCCGTCCATCGGATGCGGTCGGGATGCTGCATCACCGCGAACTCGGCCGTGAGCTTGTCGAACAGCTTGAGCGAGCTGCCGCTCTTGCTGAGCAGGCCGGCGGTGCGCAGGGCCTTGGCCACGTCGTTGAGCGGCACGTCGGTGCCGCGGCGCAGCGCGGGCATGGCCTGCAGGATGAACTCGGCCGCTTCGGAGATTTCCGGCTGCTTCGGCGGTGGGGGCGGCGCGGCGGGCTTGGCCGTCTTGGCCGCCGTCTTGCGCGCGGTCTTGGCGGCCACCTTCTTCGCGGGTGCCGTCTTGGCAGCGGGCGTCTTCTTCGCTGCAGCGGTCGTCTTCTTGGCCGGCGCGGTGCGCACGGCCGGCTTCACGCCGTGGTGCGGAATGTCGATGAAGCTGTCGTAGACGCCGACGGTCTCTTCGCCGGTCTTGCCCTGCTGGCCGATGCCGCAGACGCGGCAGCCTTTTTCGCGCAGGCGGATCACGAGCGGCGCAAAGTCGGAGTCGGACGACACCAGCACGACCACGTCGGGCCGCTCGGCAATCACGAGGTCGATGGCATCGACGGCCAGCGCGATGTCGGTGCTGTTTTTGCCGGCCGACAGGTTCACCATCGGCCGCACCGACAGCCGCTTGAACAGCGCCTGCCGGTTCACGGCCATCTCGGCGTTGCAATAGGCACGGCGCACGTGGATGGCGCCGAAGTCTTCCATCGTGCGCTGTACGGCCTGCTCGATCACGTCGGCCGAGACGTTGTCGGCGTCGATCAGCAGCATCACGCGCAGCGACGACAGGGGCGCTGCCGGCGTCATGCGAGCTTCCAGTTCACGGTCTCGCCGCCGCGCAGCGGCTTGAGCGTGGCTTCGCCGTAGGGCACGGTCTCGGGCAGGGTCCAGGTTTCGCGCTTGAGCGTGACGGTGTCGGTGTGGCGCGGCAGGTCGTAGAAGTCGGGGCCGTGGAAGCTGGCAAAGCCCTCGAGCTTGTCGAGCGCGTTCACGCTGTCGAAGGCCTCGGCATACAGCTCGATGGCGGTGAGCGCGGTGTAGCAGCCGGCGCAGCCCAGTGCGTGCTCCTTCAGGTGCGCGGGGTGCGGCGCGCTGTCGGTGCCCAGGAAGAAGCGGTCGCTGCCGCTGGTGGCCGCCTCGACCAGCGCCACGCGATGCGTCTCGCGCTTGAGCACGGGCAGGCAGTAGTAGTGCGGGCGGATGCCACCGGTGAAGAGGGCGTTGCGGTTGTACAGCAGGTGGTGCGCCGTGATGGTGGCAGCCGTGAAGCGATCGGCATCGCGCACGTAGTGGGCGCCTTCCTTGGTGGTCAGGTGCTCGAACACCACCTTCAGCTCGGGGAAGTCGCGGCGCAATGGAATCATCACGCGGTCGACAAAGACGGCTTCGCGATCGAACAGGTCGACGGCGGGGTCGGTCACTTCGCCGTGCACCAGCAGCAGCAGGCCGTGCTTCTGCATGGCCTCGAGCGTCTTGTAGGTCTTGCGGATGTCGGTCACGCCGGCATCGCTGTTGGTGGTGGCGCCGGCCGGGTAGAGCTTGAGCGCGCGCACGCCGGCTTCGGCGGCCAGCGCGATTTCTTCGGGCGGCAGCTTGTCGGTCAGGTAGAGCGACATCACAGGCTCGAAGGACGTGCCCGCGGGCACGGCGGCGCGGATGCGGTCGCGGTAAGCCACGGCCTGTGCGGCAGTGGTCACGGGCGGACGCAGGTTCGGCATGATCAGCGCGCGGCCGAACTGGCGGGCGCTGTGGGGCACGACGGCTTCAAGGGCGGCGCCATCGCGCACGTGCAGGTGCCAGTCGTCTGGGCGGGTGATCGTGAGGGTGTCTGTCATGGCCCCGGGATTGTCGCATCGCCCCCGAGGCGAGCCACTACCCCAGCAGGTACTCGCGCACCAGCAGGCGCGCACGATGCAGCCGGCTCTTCACAGCACCCGTCGGCTCGTTGAAGCGTTCAGCGATCTCGGCGATGGTGAGTTCCTCGAAGTCGCGCAGCAGCACGACCTCGCGGTAGTGCGCCGGCAGCGATTCGAGCGCGTTGGCCAGGTCGATGCGCAGCGCGTCGTCGCTGCGGGCCGCGAGCTGGCGTTCGACCACGTCTTCGTCGAGCGCATCGTGGCGGAACATGGCGCGCTGCAGGCGCAGGCATTCGCGCCGGATGACGGTGAACAGCCACGACGAGAACGCCGCGGCCGCCTGCAGACCGCGCACCCGGCGTGCGACCACCAGCAACGACTCCTGCACGGCGTCGTCCACGTCGCTGGCCTGGCAGTGCCGGCGGGCGTAGCGGCGCGCGTCGGTCTGGCAGGCGGCGAGCAGGCCCTCGATGGCGACGGGGTCGCCGGTCTGCGCGGCCAGGATCAGGCAGGTGCGGTCGATGGTGGCGGTGGTCATGATCAGCGGCCCTTGTCGAGCTTGCGTCCGACCATCGCGCACATCGGGCAGAAGCCGACCAGCCCGGTGAGGGCCAGCATCGCGCCCATGAGGCCGACCGCGACGGCCAGCGCGTCCGCCGGCCAGTTCATGGCGGCGAAGGCGAGGCCGAGGAGGCCCATGGCGATGCGCAGGGCGCGTTCCCAGCCGGGGACATTCTTGACATAGAGCATGGTGGTTTCCTTCGATCCGTGACGTGTGAGTGCGGGGGAGCAGAACGCCCCTCCCGCATGGAAAGAGGCGATCACCCGCCGAAACGGTTCGCGGAAAGTCAGGATTTTTTCATGGCGTCGCGGCCACGCGCGTCCGCACGAGGCACAGCTACCGCTGGAACACCCCGCAGACGCGGTCGGCCACGGCCTGCATCCAGCGCACATGGCTGGTCGAGCTGCGCGCGCCCCGGCCCGGCGGCCAGGGGTCGAACACGCGCAGCGTGGTGCCGCCCCCGCCGGGGTCGTTGTCCCCGCGGATGCCCACGAGCACGACCATGTGGCCCGGCTGGCCGGCCGGCGCGCCGCCCTTGGCGCCCCAGCGCAGGTCGAACATCAGCGGCCCGGCGTGCAGCGCGGTGCGCAGCGCGGCGACGGTCCACGGGCCGTGAGGCCGCAGCGTGAGGCCGTGCGCGGCGGCGAAGCGGCGGTTGTCGTCGTCGTCATCGTGGCTGCCCGCCGCATGGCGGTCGCTGTCCACGTGGCGGCGCAGTGCGCCGTCGGCGCCCATCAGCTCGGAGGGCGTGCGCGCCAGCACGGTCTGCACGGTGGCGCGCGTGAGCATCGCCGTGGCGGCCGCCCAGCACAGCGCGTGCACGGGCTGCGGAATCAGCGCCACGGGGTGCAGCAGCGGTGCGTGGGTTTCGTTGTCGAAGGCCACGTTGCGGGTGCAGGGGCCGGCCTCGCCGTCCTCGCACAGCCAGTGCGCGGCCTGCAACCGCAGCACGGCCGCCCGGGTGACGGGGCCGTAGTCGCCATCGGGCGCGAGACCCGGGCTGGGTAGCAACTTGCGGTTCAGGGCCTCCTGCAGGCGACGGACATCGGCCCCGCGCCAGCCCTGTTTCAGCGTGCTCATCGGTGGGAATCCCCCTTGACACAAGGATGCACGGACGAAGGAATGCGAGCGGGTGCATTGTGGAAACGGCACGCTCCTGCGTCTATTGGTCGGATGACATAGCCGGAACATGTGATGACACGGGGGTTTCCCCGAAGCGGCAGCCCCGGCGGCGGACCTTGGTAGGCTCGCGCTCATGACAGCCGCGCCCGCCCCGACCGCACACCCCATCGCCACCGAACTCGCCGACGGCGGCCTTGCCGCCCTGTTCACCGCGCCCGGCGGCGCGCCGGCCTTCGCGGTGCGCTGGCAGGGCGCCGTGCACGGCTACCTGAACCAGTGCCCGCACGCGGGCGGTCCGCTCGATTTCGAAGGCCAGATCCTCGAAAGCTCGGGGCGCTACCTGATGTGCGCGCGGCACGGCGCGATCTTCGAGCCCGACACCGGGCGCTGCGTCGGCGGCCCCTGCCGGGGCACGCGCCTCACGCCGCTGGCGCTGCGCGAGGCGGCGGATGGCAGCGTGTGGCTGGCCGGCTGACGCCCTCGAGCGGCTACAGTCGCGACCTCTTCTTTCCGCCCTGCCCCATGCGCCGATTCGCTGCTTTCTTCGCCCTCGTTCCGGCCCTGCTCATCGTCGCGGGCTGCGTCTCGCGGCCCGCGCCGCGCGTCACCTTCCTGGCCGACGGCGTGTTCAAGTCGCCCACCGCGCAGGACGCCGAGAACTACTGCCGCAACTTCGGCGCGCCGATGCGCTTCTTGAGCAGCACGGTGTCGGAAGTAGCGGCAGAGGGCGTGCCGGCGGGGGAAGTCGTCTACCGCTGCGACTGAGCGTCGGCTTCCTCGGGCCGCACGACATCGTGCGCGCTGGTGTTCGACGAGATCGTGCAGCGCGGCGCGCGCACCACCGGCCTTACCTGGCACCTGGCGCGGCCGCCGATCGTGACGATCGTGAACGTGGGAGTCGAGGTGGGCCTGCGCTGCGCACGGCGCGAGATCGCCTGAGTCGACCAGGGGATATCCGTCGGCTGGCACATGTCGTGCTTGAGGGGTTTTCGTCCTTTCCGTCACCCCCCACCCACCGGAGTTCCATGTGAAGCGTGCTGCCCCCGCCCTGTCCCTGAAACCCCTGGCCGCCTGCGCGGCGCTCGCCGTCCTGGTTCTTGCATCGCCCGCTGCGCTGGCCCAGGAAAAAACACTGCGCATCGCCATGACCGCGGCCGACATTCCGCGCACCCTCGGCCAACCCGACCAGGGCTTCGAAGGCAACCGCTTCACCGGCATCCCGATCTACGACGCGCTCACGCAGTGGGACCTGTCGAAGGCCGACGCACCCAGCGTGCTGATTCCCGGGCTCTCCACGTCGTGGGCCGTCGATGCCAAGGACAAGACCAAGTGGGTCTTCAAGCTGCGCCCCGGCGTCAAGTTCCACGACGGCTCGGCCTTCAACGCCGACGCCGTGGTGTGGAACGTGCAGAAGGTGCTCGACAAGGAAGCGCCGCAGTTCGACGCCAGCCAGGTCGGCGTCACGGCCTCGCGCATGCCCACGCTCAAGTCCGCCCGCAAGATCGACGACATGACGGTCGAGCTCACCACCAGCGAGCCCGATGCCTTCCTGCCGATCAATCTCACGAACCTGTTCATGGCTTCGCCGGTGCACTGGCAGAAGAAGTTCGATGCCGCAGCCGGCGCCACGCCCGCCGACAAGGCCAAGGCCGCCTGGACCGCCTTTGCCGCCGACCCGGCCGGCTCGGGCCCGTTCAAGGTCACGCGCTTCGTCGCGCGCGAACGCCTCGAACTTGCGGCCAACAAGACCTACTGGGACGCCAAACGCACGCCGAAGATCGACAAGGTCGTGATGATTCCGATGCCTGAAGCCAACGCGCGCACCGCCGCGCTGCTGGGCGGGCAGGTCGACTGGATCGAGGCGCCCGCACCCGATTCCATGGCGCAGATCACGCAGCGCGGCTTCAAGATCTATTCGAACGCGCAGCCGCATGTGTGGCCGTGGCAGCTGTCGTTCGCCGAAGGCTCGCCCTGGCTCGACAAGCGCGTGCGCCAGGCCGCCAACCTGTGCATCGACCGCGGCGGCATGAAGCAGCTGCTGGGCGGCATGATGGCCGAGCCCAAGGGCACGGTGCCACCGGGCCACCCGTGGTTCGGCAAGCCCACCTTCGACATCAGGTACGACGTGAAGGCCGCGCAGGCGCTGATGACGCAAGCCGGCTACTCGGCCGCCAAGCCGATCAAGGTGAAGGTGCAGATCTCGGCCTCGGGCTCGGGCCAGATGCAGCCGCTGCCGATGAACGAATTTGCGCAGCAGTCGCTCAAGCAGTGCTACTTCGACGTGCAGTTCGACGTCATCGAATGGAACACGCTCTTCACCAACTGGCGCAAGGGCGCGAAGGACCCGTCGGCCAACGGCGCCAACGCGGTCAACATCAGCTTCGCGGCGATGGACCCGTTCTTCGCGATGGTGCGCTTCGTGAGCACCAAGGCCTTCCCGCCGGTGTCGAACAACTGGGGCTACTACGGCAACGCCGAGGTCGACAAGCTCGTGGCCGATGCGCGCACCAGCTTCGACGACAAGGCGCGCGACGCTGCGCTTGCGAAGCTGCACACGCACATCGTGGACGACGCGCCCTTCGTGTGGATCGCGCACGACGTGGGCCCGCGCGCACTCTCGCCCAAGGTCAAGAACGTGGTGCAGCCCAAGAGCTGGTTCATCGACATCGCGACCATGACGATGGACTGATCGCCTCCTGCAGCCAGCCACGAGCCAGCCACCCATGTTCGCCTACCTCCTGCGCCGCGTGATCTACGCCTTGCCGATCATGATCGGCGTGGCCCTCGTGTGCTTCCTGCTCGTGCACATCGCGCCCGGCGATCCGCTGGTGTCCATCCTCCCGCCCGACGCCTCGGCGGACCTGCAGGCGCAACTGCGCGAGCTCTACGGCTTCAACCGCTCGCTGCCCGAGCAGTTCGCGCTGTGGGTCTGGCGCGCACTGCACGGCGACCTGGGCGTGTCCATCGCCAGCAACCGCGCGGTGGCCGGCGAGGTCTTCACCGCCGTGGGCAACACGCTGCGCCTGGCGGTGGTGGCCACCTTCATCGGCTTCGTGCTGGGTTGCCTCTTCGGCTTCGTGGCGGGTTACTTCCGCAACTCGTGGGTCGACCGCCTCGCCTCGATGCTCTCGGTGCTCGGCGTGAGCGTGCCGCACTACTGGCTGGGCATGGTGATGGTGATCGTGTTCTCGTCGCAGCTCATGTGGCTGCCGGCCACGGGCGCGGGCCCGAGCGGTTCGGGCGACTGGGCCTGGGACTGGGAACACCTGCAGTTCCTGCTGCTGCCGGCGCTCACGATGTCGGTCATTCCCATGGGCATCATCGCGCGCACCGTGCGTGCGCTGGTGGCCGACATCCTCGACCAGGAATTCATCGTGGGCCTGCGCGCCAAGGGGCTCACCCATTTCGGCGTGTTCCGCCACATGGTGAAGAACGCCGCGCCCACGGCGCTGGCGGTGATGGGCCTGCAACTGGGCTACCTGCTGGGCGGCTCGATCCTGATCGAGACCGTGTTCTCGTGGCCCGGCACCGGCTTCCTGCTGAACTCGGCGATCTTCCAGCGCGACCTGCCGCTGCTGCAGGGAACGATCCTGGTGCTGGCGCTGTTCTTCGTCGTGCTCAACCTGCTGGTCGATGTATTGCAGACGCTGCTCGATCCGCGCATCGCGCGCGCCTGAAGAGAGAAGAAAGCCGCAACACCATGTCCACTGTGCTCGCTTCTTCTCCCACTGCCGCAGCCGTCGAACCGCTGCCGGCCCAGCGCTCGCGCGGCTACTGGGCCTCGGTCTGGCTGCGCTTGCGGCGCGACCCGGTCGCGGTCGGCGCCGCCGTCGTCGTGCTGGTGCTCATCGCGCTCGCGCTGTTCGGTCCGTGGCTCGCACCGTCCGACCCGTACCAGTCGTCGATGCTCAAGCGCCTCAAGCCCATCGGCACCGAGGGCCTGCCCCTCGGCAGCGACGAACTGGGCCGCGACATGCTCTCTCGGCTGATCGTCGGCGCGCGGCTGTCGCTCTTCATCGGCATCACGCCGGTGCTCTGCGCCTTCGTGTTGGGCACGGTCATCGGCATCGTCGCGGGCTATGCGGGTGGCATCACCAACACGCTGATCATGCGCACGATCGACGTGTTCTACGCGTTCCCC